>CAYNBQ010000069.1:0-9107 GCA_964395275.1 uncultured Verrucomicrobiota bacterium | reverse complement strand
TCCGCGAACCCCGCCAACCACCCAAAGTAGGAGCCCCACCCCGTGGGGCGATTCCCATCTTCCCGCCACACCGGAATCGCCCGATGGGTCTCGAGTTCCTGCCGGGAACGGCTCGAAAACGCGCGGCCGCGCCGGGGACTAACCACGTCCGCCCGCGGCAAGAAATATAAAATGGACCTGTCCCCTTTTTGGGGATCAGTTCTCGCGCTGGGCGGTGTTCGAATACCGCCGCGCGATCTCCGCGCGGTCCTTCGAGGGCGTCATCACCGCCACGTGCCCGTCGTAGAAGAGGACGTTCGCCTTGCCCTTGTGGCGGAAACTCACCCATCTCTCTTCGAACTGGGGGCCGCCCCCGCGGCCGCCGGCGCTCTCCATGCCCGGCATGGCCAGGTATTTCGGAGAACCGTTGCGGGGCACCTTGCGTTCGGTGACCATCACCAGCGTCGACGGACGGCGCACCTGGCTCTGGCGCAGGTGCTGCGCCCAGGTCGTGTTCGGCGCGGGCTGGTTGTAGAGGTAGGAATGGGCCCGGTAGTAGTCGAGCAGGTCCCCGGTGATGACCGTGTTCTCCTTGTAATCCTGTTCCGCGGCGGGGCATTCCACGATCGCCCGCTGGCCGGCGGACAGTTTCATGTCGGTGCCGACGGCGACCTTCCCGGCCCGGGGGTAGTAATTCAGGTCGCCCAGGTAACAGAAGCTGCACCGGGGATTGTCCCGGAGCCCCGGGACGTTCGTGCCGGGCGCGATGTACCATCCGTCGTAGTCGGAGGTGTACATCGTGTGGGCGAGGTTCACCTGCCGGAGCTGGCTCATGCAGGCGGAGGACTGCGCCTTCCCCTTGGCGGCGGTCAGCGCCGGCAGGAGCATCCCGGCCAGGATGGCGATGATGGCGATCACCACCAGCAGTTCGATCAGCGTGAATCCGGTCCGATTCCGCGACGTCCCTTCACCGGACGCCCGTTGCGACAGGTTCGAAAACCCTCTTGCCATGGTTGCACCCCCAGGATTCCGCGGTCTCCGAAGGCGGGCACGGCGCTTCGAAGCCGACCCCCACCATACCACAGAATCCCCACCGCGCCACCCCCGCCCCGCAAGAGCGGGCATCCTACCCCGGAGTAGCGCCCGGACGGTCTTCCGGGCCGGAGGCGCGGATATCAATTCGATTCCCGCAGGGCTTTGCGCAAGAAATTGTCCGACGGCGCGGTCGGTCCCTTGGACCCTACGCGCGCGTCCCGGACGGTGCGCCGAGGGCGCGGATGAGGGTTTTCTGAAGGATCAGCCGTTCGCGGCCCGATCCCGAGGAGACCAGCTCGCGGTTGGCGGCGATCAGCAGGTCGAACGCCCGGTCGAGTTCCTCCTGGGTGAACCGCATGGATTGTCCGCACACCTTGTAGAGAACGAAGGGATGATGCGCGAAGGGGTTCAGACGCCGGTCGTCCGGGTAGGACTCGCGCAGATCCTCGGGCAACCGATCCAGGCGGGCCCGGAACCGCGGGAAGGGTTCGCGCGGATCCAGCATGCGGGCGGCGACCAGCGGGCGCATCGCCGCCAGGAGGCGGACCCGCTGGACCAGGCCCGCCACGATGCCGACGGCCGATTCCCCGCGCTGCAGGAAGGTCTCCACCAGAGCGATCGCATCGGCGAGACGCCGTTCGGCGAAAGCGTCCGCCAGGTCCCAGACGGGCGGTTCCGCCCCGGAGGAGGCGATCCGGGCGACGTCCTCTTCGGTGATCCGTCCGCCGGGGCCGACGTAGAGCACGAGTTTCTCCGTCTCCGAGGCCAGCCGCCGCCGGTCGGAACCGACCGTGGAGAGAAAGCGGCGCAGGGCGGCCGGTTCGATGGTGCATTCGTCGGCCCGGAGACGGTCCGTCACGAAATCCCCGAGGGCCCGGTCGGAATCCGCGCCCTTGCCGCCGCCGGGGGCGATCAGTTCGCCCCGTTCGCCGACGGCCTTCACGAGGGCCAACGCCCGGTCCGGCGGGCCGCCGGTGATCAGCAGGCCGGTCTCGGCCGGCCAGGGGTCCGTGCGGATCCGGACGGCCAGGTCCTTCAGGGCGTCCATGAGGGGTTTCGATTTCGGGCGGCCCTGGCGGCTGACCGCGGCGAACCGGCGCAGCCAGACCATCTTGCGTTCGGCGAAGAGCGACGGGGTCGAGAGGGCCTCGTCGACCCGGCGCAGGAGACCGAGCAGATCCGACGCGGCCGACGACTCCGTTTCGACGATCTCGAGGGATTCCGCGGCCGGTTCCTTTCCGAGGAACCGTTCCAGGATGCGCCGGGCCTCGCTCTGCACGAGGAAATCGTCTTCAGCGCCGATGAGCCAGACCGGCAGCCGGTCCGCATCGCGGGTCTTTTTCCTGGGGGACGGAGGCATCGGGTTCACCTTCCCTGACCCGGGCGGACGGACCGTCGCGGCGGTTCGTTGACACCTTCCGGGCGGGTGCTATAGTCGCCGCCGGCCGGGACGGAGGCAATCTTGGAACGACTCTGGGCGCCGTGGCGAATGCAGTACGTGAGCCAGTGCGACGCGAAAGGCGGCGTCTGCATCTTCTGCGAAAAGGCGGCCGGAACCGACGACCGATCCAACCACGTGGTCTACCGGGGCGAGGGCTGTTTCATCCTCCTGAACACGTTTCCCTACAACACGGGGCACCTGATGGTGGCGCCCTACCGCCACACGGGGGATCCGGAGGAACTGGAGGAGGCCGAACGGATCGAGATGATGCGGCTGGCCTTCTGGAGCCGGCGGGTCCTGGCGGAGGCGATGCATCCCGACGGGTTCAACCTGGGGCTGAACCTCGGGCGGCCCGCGGGCGCGGGCATCACGGACCACATCCACATGCACGTGGTGCCGCGGTGGAACGGCGACACGAATTTCATGACGACCGTGGCGGGGGCGAAGGTGATGCCCGAGAGCCTGGAGGACGTCTGGGAGCGTTTCCGGGAGGCCGCCGGACGGGTCGGGGACCCGTCGCCGGGCGGGAAACCGCTGCGCCGGGGGTCGGATTGACGATGCGGAGCGGGTTCGGTAGCATTCGTCTCGATTCCAGGAAAGGAAGATCCAACGATGCGACGAGGCATGAGTCGGCGTAGGGCGGTTCGGGTGGTGTCGGTCGCGCTCCTGGGGGGCGTTCTGAGCGCCTGCCGGACGACGCCGCCGGCCGGGCCCGACACGGTGTCCCTGGATCGAGGCGTTCCCGAGGGACTCGAGGTCGTCGAACGCGAGGAACTCGAGCCGATGTGGGCCGATTTCGTGAAGTACTACTATCCGGCCTGGCGGAAGCATTACTGGGTCGATCGCGGCGAATGGGGCAACAAGGGATACATCCTGGGACGGCCCCCCGAGACGCGGCGGACCGGGGAGATGCCGCGGGTCCAGCTTGCCGAACAGGCGCCCTACGGGCTCAGCATCGACGAGATGAGCACCACGCCGCGCAAGACCTCGGAACTGACGGCGATGATGCCGCCCCCGGTGGAACCGATGGGGCCCGCGGCGGGGGAACCCGCGGGGTTGCCGACGTACCGGGGCGAGGTCCCGGGAGGGGAGCCCCTCGGCGGGATCGGATCGGAACCCCCTGCGGGGGGAATCGCGCCGCCGCCTCCGGTCGTGCGGGAGACGCCGCCCGCCGTCGAGGCCGCGCCCGTTCCGGCGCCGGCCCGCGAAGGCGTCTACGTCGTGCAAAAGGGGGACAGTCTCTGGAAGATCGCAAGCAAGGTGTACGGCGATCCGCTCGGCTGGATCGACATCTACCGGGCCAACCAGGACGTCCTGAAGGATCGGGACCGGATCTTTCCGGGCCAGCAGTTGGTCATTCCCCCGCGCTGATCCGCAGGGATCCGGATCTCTTCGCCGGCCCGTGCGGCGGCGGGACCGGGGGACGATTCCCATGAGCGTCAAGACGCTTCGCTTCGATACGCCCCGCACCGTGCAACACCTCTGCGCGCACGACCTGGGGAATCTGCGGCTGCTCGGCGAACGCCTCGGGGTGCGGGCGGGCAGCCGCGAGGGATGGATCCGCCTGGAGGGTGAGGACGAGGCGGTCGAACGGGCCGCGGCGGTCTTCGAGACCCTCGAGCAGGCGCGGCGCGAGGGGGTCCGGTTGCGGCAGCACGAGTTCCTGCTCGGGATCGACGCGGCCGCCGAGGGCCGCTTGCAGGAGTTGCGCGAACTCTTCGAGGTGACGATCGAGGTCTCGCCGCATCGACGCCCGGTGCGGCCGAAGACCTTCGGGCAGAAGCGGTATCTCGACGCGATCCGCACGCACGACCTGGTCTTCGGCATCGGCCCGGCGGGCACCGGCAAGACGTACCTGGCCATGGCCATGGGCGTCTGGTCCCTGCGCAACGAGGAGGTCGCCCGGATCATCCTGACCCGGCCGGCCGTGGAAGCCGGCGAATCCCTGGGGTTCCTGCCGGGCGACATGCACGAGAAGGTCCTGCCCTACCTGCGCCCGCTCTACGACGCGCTCTACGACATGATGGACGTGGAAGAGATCCAGCGGAGCATGGACCGCGGAATCATCGAGGTGGTGCCGCTGGCCTACATGCGCGGCCGAACGCTGAACAACGCCTTCGTCATCCTCGACGAAGCCCAGAACTCCACGCGCGAACAGATGCTGATGTTCCTGACGCGGCTGGGATTCGATTCGAAATGCGTGGTGACCGGCGACGTGACGCAGGTCGACCTGCCTCCCAACCGCCAGTCGGGCCTGATCGAGGCGGCCGACATCCTGCGCTCGATCCCCGGCATCGCCATGGTGCGGTTCGACGAACGGGACGTGGTCCGCCACGAACTCGTCCAGAAGATCATCCAGGCCTATCGAAGCCGGCGGGAGGCCGAGGCGGCCGACGAATCGGAGCGGGACCCCGAGGTGGTGAGGCGACCGTGAGATTCCCCCGTTTCGGACGGCGCCGGTGGCTCGTCCATCGAGGCATGGCCGCCGCCAAGGTGCGCAGGGCGCCGAAGAAGAATCCCGCGCGGGACGCCGTCGAAAGCCACTCCGCCACGCGGGTCCTGATCTTCATCGCCACGTGGGCCGCCCTGCTCATCCTGATCCATCCCGGGCGGCACGGCGGTCCGATCGATCTGCAGCCGGGACAGCGCGCCCCCGAATCGATCTATTCGGAAACCGATTTCGAGTTCGTCGACCAGGAGGCCACGGAACGACAGCGCGAGTTCGAACGCGAACAGGTTCCGCCCGTCTTCACCGTGGATCTCTCGCGGATCGAAACGAGCACGCGCAAGGTCTCCCGGCTGATGACGCGGATCGCCGAACGGAAACCGGAAGACGGATCCGAACCGCGTCCGGAGGATTTCGAGGACCTGGCGGCGAACTGGACCGGCCCCCGGGAACTGGCGCTTCGCCCGACCGACCTGGCCCGGATCGCCCAGGTGGCCGGACAGACCAATCTCGAACAGCAGCTCCTGCTGATCCTCAGCGAACAGATGCAGAAGGGCATCGCGCTGCCCCAGAGCCGGGAGATGGCCGCAGGCATGGCCAGCCGGACCCAGATCCTCGTCTTCACGCCCGACCCGGAGAAACCGGACGGCGGAACGTACGAACGGCGGGCCCCCCTCACCCTCGACACCCCCGAGAGCATCCTGCCCCGCCTGCGCGACCAGGTCGCCACGGTCCTGCGCCGGCAGGAACTTCCGGAGGAACTGGCGCAGCCCCTGGCGCGGCTTCTCGCCGCCGCGATGGAACCGAACCTCCTGTTCGACCGCAAACGGACCGACGAGATCCGGGATCAGCGCGCCCGGGAGGTCCAACCGGTCGTCCGCAGCTATCACCGGGGGGAAACCCTCCTCGAACGGGGCCACCTGATCACCCCGGGGGACCTCCTCCTGCTGAAGGCCCATCAGACGCGGCTCGGCCAGGAACGCACCGCCGGAGAACTTCTGCGCGAATGGCTCCGGACCGCCGCCGTGGTCGGCATGCTCCTCGGCCTGGAGTTCATCCTGCTGCTGACCTGCCGACCGGAACTGCGCACGCGGAACTCCCGGTTGCTGCTCGTCTCCCTCCTGCTCTTCGGCACGGTCGGGCTGTGGCAGATGACCTGGTGGATGGCCTCTCCCGGCCTGAATCTCATCCCCGATCACGCCGTCTTCTTCGCCGCGCCGACGGCCGCCGGCCCGATCCTGGGCACGATCCTCCTGGGCGCCCCCGTCGGCGTGCACCTGACCGTCGTCGCCGCCCTGATCATCGGGGTCGTGGCGGCCAAGAGCGTGATGACCGTGACGATCATCTTCATCACCGCCGGAACGGCCGTCTACGCCGTGCGCAAGGTCCGCCTCCGTTCCCAGCTGGTGCGGGCCGGCCTGGTCACCGGCGGCGCGGGCATCCTCTGCACGGCCGTCTTCGCCCTGGTCGTCACCGCCCCCGACTTCGGCAACTGGCTGCAGGAAGCGGCCCTGGCCCTGGCGGCCGGGATCCTGGGGGCCTTCCTCGCCGGGAGCCTGCTGCCCTTCTTCGAGTTCGCCTTCAAGATCCCCACGGACATCAGCCTGCTCGAACTCTCGGACACGAACCATCCCCTGCTGCGACGGATGCAGGAGGAGGCCCCGGGCACCTACCATCATTCCCTCATGGTGGCGAACCTCGCGGAGGCCGCCTCCGAGGCGATCGGCGCCAATCCCCTGCTGGCGCGCGTCTGCGCCCTCTACCACGACATCGGCAAGATGGTGAAACCCGACTATTACACGGAGAACATCCCGGGGGCGGCCAATCCCCACGACGGCCTGGCCGAAGGTCTCAGCCGGGTGGTCATCCAGGCCCATGTGAAGGAAGGCGTGGACCTGGCGATGAAATACCGCCTGACGCCGCCGGTGGTCGAGGTCATCCGCCAGCATCACGGCACATCGCTGGTCAAGTACTTCTACCACAAGGCCCGCCAGAAGGAGGCCGAGGAGAAGGGACGGGAGGAACGCAACGGCAACGGGGCGTCGCGGGTCCCCGCCACGGAGGTGCGCGAGGAGACCTTCCGGTACCCGGGACCGAAGCCGACCTTCCGGGAATCGGCCATCATCCTGCTGGCCGACGCCATCGAGGCGGCTTCCCGATCGATGAAGGATCCCACCCCGGCGAAGCTCGAGGGCATGGTGCGGGACATCGTTCGCGAGAAGATCCTCGACGGTCAGCTCGACGATTCCGATCTGACGCTGAAGGATCTCCGCCTGGTGCAGGACCGGTTCGTCGCCACCCTGAAGAACATGCTTCACAGCCGGATCGAATATCCGAACGAGGATGATGAATCTCGAAATCCAAAACGCGCAGAACCGGATGCGGGTGCCGGAAACGGGCGTGCGGCGGCTGCTGGAAACGGCCGGCCGCGCGCTTCGTGAACGGTTTCCCGATCATCCGATCTGGCGCCCGGACGCGGAACTTTCCGTGGCGTTCGTCGACGCCGAGCGGATGCGCGAACTGAACCGGGTCCACCGGGGACGGGACCGCGTCACCGACGTGCTGGCCTTCGACTACGGAATGCAGCCGCGCGACGGAGCCCCGGCGGCCTGGTCGGGAGAGATCGTCGTCTGCACGGACCAGGCCGAGCGGCGCGCCCCGGAGTTCGGCAACGAGCCCGGAACCGAGCTGGCCCTCTACCTGCTGCACGGCCTGCTGCACCTGCTGGGAATGACCGATGCCGACGACGAGTCCCGCCGGCGCATGCGGGAGATGGAAACGCGCCTGATGAAACCCGTCTGCGAGGAGATGGACCCCGGGACGGTCTTCTCCGTCGAGACGGATCCGCCCGGAGGACGCCCGTGAACTCCGGTCCCCTTCTCCTCGGCATCCTGGCCGCCGGCGCCGTCTCGGCCGTGCTTTCCGCCCTGCAGGGCGCGGCGACGGAGTTCGGCCTGCGCCGCCTGCAGCATCGCGCCCGTTCCGGCAACGGTGCCGACGGCCCCATGGGCTGGATCCCCGATCCGGAGAAAATGCTGGTCATTCTCCAGGTCGGCAATCAGCTCGCGAAGATCGTCGCCGTGGTCCTCTGGATCGAATGGCTCGAACGACTCTCGGTCCCCTGGCCCGGCCGATTCACCGTCACCCTCGCCGTCATGGGCCTCTTCCTCGTGCTGGCGGCCGATGCCGTGCCCCGCACCCTCGGACGCGCCCGCCCGGAGGAGACCCTCCGGTATTTCGGCAGACCCCTGCGCTATGTCTTCGCCCCGCTGATCCCCCTGGCGGGCCTGCTGATCCGCCTGCGGGATCTGCTCCGGGGACGGCCGCCGGATCCCGAGGAAGCCGCCGAGCGCGCCGAGGAGGAGATCCGGAGCATCGTGGAAGCAACGGACGCCTCCCGCCAGTTGCCGACCGAAGAGGGGCGCATGATCCGCGGCGTCATCGATTTCACCGAGCAGGTCGCCCGGGAGGTGATGACCCCCCGAATCGACATCGTCGCCGTGGGAGACACGACCAAGGTTCCGGAACTGCTGGAGCTGATCGCCCGCTCGGGCCATTCCCGCATCCCGGTCTATCACGAGACGATCGACGACGTGATCGGCGTCGTCGTCGCCCGCGACCTCTTCGGACCGATCAGCGAGGGAAAGAACCTCGAGGAATGCGCCCTGTCCGAGCTGATCCGGCCGGCCCTCTTCGTCCCGGAAACCAGCCCGATCCCCGTGGTGATGGCCGATCTGCGCCGCATGAAGACCCACCTGGCCATCGTCGTCGACGAGTACGGCGGCACCTCGGGGGTGATCACCGTGGAGGATCTCGTCGAGGAGATCGTCGGGGAGATCGAGGACGAACACGACGAGGGAAGCGCGGCGCCCATCGTCCGGGAATCCGATTCGGTCTTCCTGGTCGACGCCCGCTGCCCCGTCGACGACGCGCGGGAACAGATCGGCATCGACCTGCCCGACGGCGAGGACTACGACACCTTCGGCGGCTACGTCTTCCAGGCCCTCGGCCGCGTTCCCAAACCGGGGGAATCGATCGACGTGGGACCGGACCGGGTGATCGTCGAAAGCGCCGACAGCCGCCGAATCCGACGCCTGCGGGTCCTCCGCGGCGCGGCGGCGGAATCGGGGGGATGACCTCCGCCTCCGGGCCGGGCCGTTCGGCGCGGGAAAGCGATCCATGTACTGCAACGCCACGGGCATCGTG
>CAYNBQ010000068.1:2655-20368 GCA_964395275.1 uncultured Verrucomicrobiota bacterium | reverse complement strand
TTTACTCGCGCAACCCAAAGTAGGAGCCCGACCCCTGTCGGGCGACCACGGAACGCCCGCCTTCGTCCCGCAGGCAACCATGGCCCACAAAGGGGCGTTCCGGCTCCACGGGGGGGGCGTTTGCGGTTCGGGATGCGACGTCCTACAACCGCAGGGTTTCGGGAAGCACGGGGATGCGGCGGCTGAACCGGATGTTTCCGAACGGCGTCTTTACCAGAACGGCGAGATGGAGTTCGCCCCGCCCGGCTTCGGGATCGACGGCGACGCGAATCCGGCATCCCGGCGGGGCGTCGTCTCCGCTTTCCACCGGCTCGATCGCGCCGGACACGCCGTCCAGCAACCACCATTCGGCGCCCTCGACCGGGATCCCCTCCCCGATGCGCACGACCGCCTCGTACCGTCCCCCCGGCCGCATCGGTTCGGGATCGACCGCGATCTCGATCGGCAGGAGTTCCGGAAGGGATTCGTCCGTCAATCCCGGACCGTCGATGAAAACCGGGAACTCCGATTCCAGGCCGAGCAGGACGCCGCCCCGGGATCCGTCGACGACCGTTTCCTCGCCCATCAGGTTTGCGATCCGCACCCCGCCGGCCGTCTTCCGGATCCGGACCGCGTGATTCTCCTTCTCCGCCCAGAGGACCAGAACCGGTCGTTCCCGCTTGCGGAAGCGGTAGGCCAGAACATCGCCGCCGGGACCGAAGATCTCCTCCGGCGGGATCTTCGGGTCGATCCGCCGGGTCAGTTCCGCCAGGGCGAGATAGGCGGGTTTCGGATCGGGCCGATCATGCCGCACGATGCCGAAGTGGTGTTCGTTGTAGAAGGGGTTCGGACCGTCCTCGCGGAAATCGTACCAGGAAACGCTCTCGCCGGCGCGGCTGGCGAAGGCGCCGAGATAGACGCGGGCGAGCAGCGCAGCCTGGTTCCTCTCGGTCGTCCCGCCGATCTGGCTCGGCCATCCCATCTCGGTGATCCACACCGGGCGCTCCGTGCCGTCGGGGAGCATGACATCCGCTCGGACCTCGCGCAGATCGAGGATGTACCGTCCGTCCTCCAGGATCCCCCGGTACGGATGGATGGTGAGAACGTCGAACGGCGCGCCGGCGTCGATGACCTGCCGGATGAATTTCCGGTCGATCCCCGAGGTGGAACAGCCGAGAACCAGGGCATCGGGGTTCGCTTCCTTGACGGTCCGGTAGGCGGCCTTCAGAAGTTCGGCGTACATCTCCCGGGGCCCGCTCCAGAAGAAGATGTTCGGTTCGTTCCAGATCTCCCAGTGGCGGATCCTGTCCCGGTAACGCGTGACGGCCTCCCGGACGAAATCGCAGTACTGCTCGATTCCCTCGGGCGTGTAGCTCGCCGTCCAGCCCGTCCAGTAGCAGAGCAGCCCGTAGATCTCGATCCCGTGGGAATTCTCGATTTCGACCAGACGGTCGTAGAACGACCAGTCGCGCCGCCCCCGTTCGGGTTCGATGCGGTTCCAGTTGAATTCCTCCCGGGACCATTTCACGCCGGCGTTGCGGGCCAATCCCGCCAGGCGATCCATCATGGCGTAGCCCTGATCGTTCGCGGGGAACCGGTAGAGGTACAGGCCGACGCCGACCGGCGAGGCCGGATCGGGTTCCCTGGACCGTTCCTCCGCCGGCAGGACGACCGCGGTGGTTTCGGACCGTCCCATGCGGATTCCCTCCGGGGACCGCGCTTCGACCTCGAACCGGACGAACCGGCGGGAGGACTCGTCGAACCGGAACTCGGCGTCGCGCCAGGCGCCGCCTCCCGGGGAACGGACGGAACGCTCCTGCCCGTCGATCTCCCGACCCTCCCAGTCGCGCGTGCGGACCGTCAGAAGCAGTTCGCCCCCCTCCGGCCGCAGGTCGCAGAAGGAGACCCGGCAGACCGCTTTGCCGTCCGCGAGAACCGCCCTCGGGTTCACGACCACCTGTTCGGATTCCGCGACGCGGCCGACGGTGTCGAAGGCCTCGAAACGGACGATCCCGCGTTCCGGACCGTCGGGATCCCGGACGATGAGGATCTCGGTCGGCCGCAGCGGCGGTCGGACGATGCCGTCGTTCTGGCCGCCGTGGTGTTCCCACTGCTTCATGTCGCCCAGGGGCGACGCGAGCGTCCCCTTTCCCCGGGGAAGTCTGCCGATGACCCGTTCGAAGGTCTGGAAGTGGGAGGCCATGCGGACGCGCACGGCATGGCCCGATCCGTCGGAGGAAAGGGAGAGCTCCATTCGTTCCGGTTCGCCGAAAAGGGCCATGGCCCAGCTCCGGATGCCGACGGCGCGGGCGCCCGCGGAGAAATCGTAGTGCAGTTCGCCGTCCTTCCAGAAGCTCCCGCCCGCATCGCCTTCCGCGACCAGGTGCCATCCCTCTTCCGGACGGCGGAACGCCGTCGTGCGGTACCGGATCTTCGAACGTCCCACGACTTCCTTCATCGCTTTCCCTCCCGTCCGCAGGAACCGGACGTCGTCGATCCGGACGACGCCCCTTTTCGGGCCGCCGCCGAACCGATCCCAATCGACAAGAACCGAGAACGAACGCAGGGGGCGGTCCACGCGATCCTTCGCCCCGTCGCCCTCTTCCCCGCCGTACGAAAACCCCCATCCGGAGAGCAGATCCACCCGCAGGTTCTGCCAGCGGGGACTGTGAAAGGAGATCGTCTTCTGAAAGGTCTCCCCGCCCGCGTCGACGACCCGGAAGGTCAGGGGGTTCCGAAAGGGCTTCAGCACGCGAAGCCTCGCGACCTCCGGATCCAAGTCCGGAGGCAGCGGCACGGAAGCCTGGACGTAGTGGCCGCCCCCGCTGAAATCGAAGCGCAGGGCCAGGCAGCGGTTTGCGCCCTCCGCCAGGGGATCGTTTCCGATCGACAGGTCCCCGCGCGCCCCGGGGAACTCGGGACCGTTGCCGAACTCCCAGGCGATCGGGGCGTCGGTTCCTTCGAAATCGTATTCGAGCGCGGACGCGCTCTCCGCCCGGAGGCGAGGCGCCGCCGGGATCAACGCGGCAAGACCGAGGACGAACAGGGAAAAACGCTTCATGGCGAGGGCTCCTTCCCGGAGGGCATGAGGGTGAGATCGGCCATCCGCCCCGGCCGGCGGATCCCGAGAAAATCCAGAAGGGTCGGGGCGACCGCGACCAGCGAAGCCGTTTCCGTATCGATGGTGCCGGCCCATCGGCCCGAGGGCCGGATCACCAGCAGCGGGATGCGCCGCGGGATCCCGGCGGCATCGCAGGGCACGGCCGGGCATCCGGGGACGGGCAGAGGCAGGGGGACGTCGCCGGACACGATCACCAGGGTGTCGTCCAGGAGGTTCTTCGAATCAAGTTGTTCGAAGAACGCCTGCAGCCAGCGGTCGACGTAGGAGACCGTGCCGTCGTACAGGATGCGCACCGCCTCGGCCTCGTCGCGGGTGAAACGGCGATCCCCGCGCCGGTGGAACCGCCGCAACAATCCGCGTTCCCGGCGGGAAAAGGATTGGTAGACGCCGTCCTCGTCCCACGGGAGCACGAACTCGTCGGAGACGTCGAGCGGCGGCCGATTGAAGACGCTGTAGATCCAGACGAACCACGGCCTGCCCGGCCGGTCGCGCCCGCGGATCCATACGGCGGCGTCCTCGAAGATCGCCCCCCGCCGGGTGATCCCCAGGCGCGGCCAGGGGTACTGAACGGGGATGCGGTTCAGGACGAAGGTGTCGAAACCCTGGGCGAAGGAACGATCGGCCGGACCCAGCCAGGGAACGTGGGAGAACGCGGCGCAGTCGTATCCGTTCAGTCGGAGGATCTCGGCGAAGGTCAGGGCCTTCGGCAAGAGCCGGCGCCGGTTCGGATCGTTCAGGGGATGCCCTTCCCGCACGAGACTGTCGAAGGACCGACCCGTGACGAGTTCCGCGACGGCGCTCTCGACGAAACCGGGCCTCGCCGCGGCCTCCAGGTAGAGCCGGCCGCGCGGAACGAGGTTCGTTGCAAACCAGGGATCCGTAGGACGCTCGTACCCGCAAGCGGACAGATGATCGGGCCTCAACCCGCTGAGGGTGATCCAGAGGACGTTCGGCCGGTCTTCGGACCGCGCGGCATGGGGCGCGCACCCGGCGCCGGCAAGCAGCAGGAGGCCGATCCGAATCAAGGGAAGGACCGGTCCAAAAACCGGCAGCGGATCCCGGTCCCTCGAATTCATGTCAGACGGTCTCCGCCGGTCGGCGCCTGCGACGTCGTCCCGATGCGGGCCGGGCGGTGCGCCCCCTCTCCGGGCGGGGACGCCGACCGCGGGTCACGGCAGGGGACGGATCTCCGGAAGGCCGACGATCCATCCGTCGATCCTGTCGAGAACCCGCCGGACGGGGATCCGCAGCGCCGGAGACGATTCGACGATTCGGGCCGCGCCCGGTCCGAACCGGTAATAGAAACCGACCGCCCATCGTCCGCCCGGGGTGGCCAGGAGGTAATGGTCGCGGAAGCTGCGGAAACGTTCCACCGGCGCCGCGTGGGGATCGCCGTAGGCCGCGGTGGCGACGAAACATCCCCCGCCTCCCCCGCCGCCTCCGCCGAGCCGGCTGAACCAGGCCTCGGCCATCTGCTGGTAGCCCTGGTCGTTGAAATGCACGTGATCGACCATGTTGTCGGTACTGAGTTTGGCCTCCATGTCGACCAGGGTCGCTCCCGTTCGCGCGGCCAGGGATGTAATCTGGGCGTTCAACCGCTGGGAAGCGGGTTCCAGGCTGTCCTTCCTCGGAGGAAGGGCGGCAAGGAGAACCTTGGCGCCGGCGGCCTTGCCCATGTTCACCATCGTTTCCAGGTTGGCGATGATGCCGGCGTCGTCCACCTGCAGGCTCACGTCGTTCGTTCCCTCCATCAGCAGGAGGTAGGCGGGATGGTCGGCGGACAACACGCCGGGGAGTCGGCCGACGCCGCCCCCGGTGGTTTCCCCGGAACGGCCGCGATTCACCACCTTGGCATTGATGCCCTTCGACTGGAGCAGGGCCTGCAGGCGGGGGGGATACCCCGTGGCCGCGCCGACGCCGACGGTGAGGCTGTCGCCGAAAGCGGTGTAGATCGTGGGCGCCTCGGGGGCGGGCTGTTGATCCTGGGCCCCTACGCAGACGACGAGGGTGAACAGAACGGCCAGGGTGAGAAACCGCTTCATCGAGAAATACCTCCTGGATAACTCGGTAACGAAACGACCCGCAGTATCGTCCGGCAGGGGGGACGGGTCAATGGCCCATCCGGCCCGGCGAGACGGGTCCGGAGATCCGTTCCGGACCCGGGCGGGACCGGGTTTCCATCGGAGGGATCCCGATCTACGGTATAGGGGACGATCGACTCCCGGGGGGACGGTCCATGACGATGGAGATTCCGATCGAGAACGTCGGCGAATGCGTCTGGGAGATTCCCAGGGACGCCCGTCCCGGGATGCGCGTGCCGGGCCGGATCTACGCGGACGGGACGATGATCCGGCAGATCCGGGCCGACAACGCGGCGGAGCAGGTGGTCAACGTCGCGCATCTTCCGGGGATCGTGGGTTATTCGCTGGCGATGCCGGACATCCACTGGGGATACGGATTCCCGATCGGGGGGGTGGCGGCCACGGATCCGGAACGGGGCGGCGTGATTTCCCCCGGAGGCGTCGGATACGACATCTGCTGCGGCGTTCGCCTCATGACGTCGAATCTCGAGGCCCGGGAAATCGAATCCCGGATCCCGGAAATCGCGCGCGTCCTTTTCGAAACGATTCCGACCGGCCTGGGAGAAGGCTCGGTGAGCAGCGTGTCGATGCGACAACTCAGGAGGGTCCTGCAGGGCGGCGCGGCGGCCGCGGCGGACGAAGGTCTGGCGTCGGAAGAGGACCTCGATCGAATCGAGGAGGGCGGCCGGATCGAGGGAGCGGATCCGCGAAGCCTGTCCGAGAGGGCGATCGAACGCGGGCGGGCGCAGCTCGGGAGCCTGGGATCGGGGAATCATTTCCTCGAGATCCAGGTGGTCGACGAGATCTACGACCGACGCGCCGCGGAGGTCATGGGGTTGCGGGAGGGTGCGGCGGCGCTGATGATCCACACCGGCTCCCGCGGGCTGGGGTATCAGGTGTGCGAGGACAATCTGCGCAGGATGCGGGATCTGCCGGCGCGTTACGGGATCCGGTTGCCCGACCGGCAGCTCGCCTGCGCCCCGATCGAATCGCCCGAGGGCCGCCGTTATCTCGGCGAGATGCGGGCGGCGGCGAACTATGCGTATGCGAACCGGCATATCCTGGGATCGGCGTGCCGAACCGCCTTCCGCAAGGCGCTGGGGATCCCGGCCGACGAACTGGGGCTGCGCCTGGTGTACGACGTGGCGCACAATCTGGCCCGACTGGAAAGATCCGGCGCCGGACGGGAGGCGAAGATCCTCTGCGTGCATCGCAAGGGGGCGACCCGGGCCCTGCCCCCGGGAGACGAGAGACTGCCGGAGGTCTACCGGGAAATCGGGCAGCCGGTCATTGTCCCCGGGGACATGGGACGCTATTCTTTCGTACTGTGCGGGGTGCGGGGCGGAGCGCCGGAAACGTTCGACTCGGTCTGCCACGGGGCGGGCCGCCGAATGAGCCGAAGCGCGGCGCGCCGGGCCGTGCGCTTCGGGGAACTCCGGGAGGAGATGGAGCGGCGCGGGGTCGTCATGATGGCGAGGGGAAAACGAACCGCGGTGGAGGAAGCGCCCGAGGCGTACAAGGATGTCGGAGAGGTGGTCGACGTGGTTGCGAGGGCGGGTCTGGCGGCGAAGGTGGCCCGACTGCGGCCTCTGGCGGTGATCAAGGGATGAACGAAGAGGAAAACCAACCGAACGAGGGGCCGGACAACGAGCCGGTGTGGGACGAGTACGACTGGGAACGCTTCCTGCGCGAACAGGACCTGCGCGCCGAGCGCTATCTCGAACTGATGGAGACCTACCGGGACCATCCCGACCGGGACAACATCGTCGCGCGC
Source organism: uncultured Verrucomicrobiota bacterium (assembly GCA_964395275.1). Taxonomy (GTDB): domain Bacteria; phylum Verrucomicrobiota; class CALLYA01; order CAYNBQ01; family CAYNBQ01; genus CAYNBQ01. The sequence continues at coordinate 13,413 of CAYNBQ010000068.1, read as the reverse complement.
GAGATGGGATGGCATCACCTGGTGAAGGAGTGCAACGATCCGAATCCCAAGTGCGACGGCTGTTCCGAGCAGTGGCGCTGCAACTATTTCCAGAACCTCCGAAGCACGAATCCGCAGGACCCCGGATCGGTGGAGGACCTGATCTCGGAGCTTCTGGACCAGCTCATCGAGAACCAGGCCGAGGAACTCTGGTTTCCGGAAGGCGACGACGAAGAACCGGACGAGGAAGGCGATTACGATCCCGACGCGTTCCAGGAGGATCCCCTCTACCAGGAGGCCTTCAGCCTCGGGTTGTGGATCCGGCATTTCTTCACCAGCCTTCCCGCCGCTGAGAACCAGGAATGCGTGGTCCGACTCATTTCCTACGCACTGGTGATTGCGGCCAAGGTGGCCGCGGCGATCGGGGACGGCGAATTCGACGAAATCGGCATGAGCATCGCCTACCTGAAACGCGGCCTCAGGACCTGCAACCTCTGCCTGGAATCGCTTCAGGAGATCGAGAGGAAGGAGATTGCGCCCCCCTACGGCATCGAAAAGGCCCGGAGAAAGATCTTCGCGGTCCGGGACGGGATCGTGAGTCTCCTGGGAGAATGCCGGGAGGAATGGCAGCGGCGTTACGGGAGATCGTAGGCCGGCGCGCTGCTGGCACGCGGCGTGCTCCTGCAGGGAGGCGGCTGATGGCAACCCCGGACGACGCATCCAGAAGCAGGCAATCCTTGAAGAAGATCCCCCATTACCTCCTGGCGGCGGCGCTCTGCGTCGGGGCGATGGGGTGCGCCTCGTCGCTGCGGCATGCCTTCGAACTTCCGCAGAAGTACGTCCCGACGGTCGTCGGTCCCTGTCAGCCCGCGGTCGAAGCGAACGGCATCCGCGTGACGATCCGTCCGGACCGCGACCGCTACCGGATCGGCGAACCGATCCCCTTCGAGGTGGAGGTCGTCAACACCGGGGATCAGCCCTACTGGATGAGCCGCCGGATGCACATCCTCTTCGTATGGACCTATCCGGACGGGAACCGGGACAGCTACATGGTCTCCTTCCCCGACAACATGTATCTCGACGAGGACGCCGCGGTGCTCATCAATCCGGGCCAGGCGCTGCGTTGTCGATACGTGATCCCCACGGACTATTTCGAACAGGAAGGGATCACGGAGTTTCGGGCCCTGTACTACTGTCCGAGGAACACGAATCCGGCCCTGTCGCCGTCCTGGTGCGGCAAGGCCGTCTCGAACGGATACGGCGTCTTCATGGCGACCGCATCCTGACCCTGAACACGGCTACCCTCCACATCCCCGGCCCCCTACCCGCGGGGGTCGGGGATCGGATTTTTCCGCGGGAGCGCGCGGTCCCCCGGGAGCCCGTACCGGCGCGGGGGGGGGGAGGAAGGATCGCCTCCCCGAATCCCCTCCCCGGTCTCGCGAGAAAGGCGTCCTCTGAATATTCTCGGCGGCGAGGGCGTCGAATCCGATGAACGAGCCAGGGCGAGAAAACCGCGGGGAACCCGATCTGCTGAAGGCGGCCCGACAGGGCGACGCGGAGGCCTTCGGGCAGCTGGTGGATCTCTATCGGGACCGCGTGTACGGGGTCGCCTTCCGGATCGTGGGAAACGCCGAGGACGCCATGGACATCGCGCAGGACGCCTTCGTGAAGGCCTGGAAATCGCTGCCGCGGTTCCGGGGGGGCTCGGCGTTCTTCACGTGGATCTACCGGATCACGGTGAACCTCTCGCTGGATCACCTCCGGCGGAGACGGCCCGAAACGGCCGGCTACGACGACGCCCTGCTCCACGAGGACGGCGACGGCGCGGGATGGGCGCCGGCCGCCGCCGCGACGCCGGACCGGGAAGCCGAACGCGCGGAGATCCGCGCGCGGGTGGAAAAGGCGCTGGAAGATCTGTCGCCCGAGCAGCGCACGGTCTTCGTCCTGCGCGAGTTCGAAGGCCTGTCCTACCGGGAGATCGCCGCGGCGATGCGATGCCGGATCGGAACCGTCATGTCGCGGCTCCACTATGCGAGACAGCGGATGCGGGAATTGCTGGGAGACATGACATGAAGGGGCATCCGAACGAAGAACTCCTGGAAGCCCTGGCCGACGGCGAATTGAGCCGGAGACGGCGCCTTCGCCTGGAACGGCATCTGGCGTCCTGCGCCTCCTGCCGGAGGGTCGTGGAAGGCTGGAAACGGTTTCACGCGGAAATGGAGGGAGCCGCCCCTTCCCCGCCCGCGATTCCCGACGGCGCCTTTTTCCGGACGACCGTCCTGCGCAGAATCCGCGAAGACGCCGGCGACCGGGAACCGGGGAACCGTTCCATTCGCTGGATCCCGGTGCTGGTGCCCGCGGCGGCGGTGCTCCTCTTCGGCTTCTGGATCGTTGCGGGGGCGCTGGGGATTCATCTCCGGGGGAAAACGCCGGACGCGGTCGTTTCAATCGAGTTGGAAGATCCCTCGATCGTCCCTATGGTAGACGTGCGAGCCGACGGCATCCCCGTCGTGTGGTTCGTGAACGAAGATGACGATGAAGGCATGTCTCCTCCGGGCTGAAGAAACGAGGGGGAAGCGACGGGCCCGCGGGACGTTCGTCCGGTTCCGCAGGCGCCGTTCCGTATTCGTCGGGGCGCTCCTGTTGTGCGCATCGATCGGATGGGGCGCTTCGGTGAATCTCCGACTGATCCAGGCCGAGCCCTCGGGGACGGCGGACGGGCGGTTGCGGGACGTCTCCGGGGCGATCCGCGGTCGGGGATTCCAGGGAATGAAGCTTCTGGGGGAATCGACCGTGGCGCTGGCCGAGGGGAAATCGGCCGACGTCCGGCTTCCGGAGAAGGTGCGCGTGCGGATCACGAACGTCCGGGAATCGGGAACCCGGTGCACGGTGCGCGTGCAATCGCGCGGATGGGGCGGCGCCGTCACCTACACCCTGGAGAAGAACCATCCCGCCCTGCTCGTGGGTCCCGTCCGGGGACGGGGCCGTCTCATCCTGGCGGTCAAACCCCGGTAGGTTCTTCCAGATCCTCGCCGATCTCCTCGACGATCTCGCGCACGATGGTCGTGTAATGCCGTCCTTCGGGCCGCTGGCGAAGGATGAATCCGTAGGAACTGCGTTCCAGTTCGAACTCCGTCTTCCCCACGCGCAACCGGTCGCCGGGACGCAGGCGGGCCACGTCGATGGAACGGCGATTCACGAAGGTTCCGTTGGTGGAATCGAGGTCCGTGACCATCACGTCGTCCTCGCAGGCCCGCAGGCTGCAGTGCACCCGGGAGATCTTTTCGTCGAGAACCTGGAGATCGGCTTCGGCGCCCCGCCCGAGGGTCAGGGGATCGCCGTTCCGATCCAGGGGAATCGCGGCCCCGTCGCCGATGATCTGAAGTGGTGGCATGGAAATCCCGTCTCTTGATAGGCGTTCGTTCGACGGTGACAACGTACCGGCGTCGGCGATCCGGGTTAACCGGGGTTTCGCCGCGGTGCCCCTTCCCCTTGCGGATCCCGGGAAGCGGGCGTCTTCGAGGCCGCCGGGGGAGATCGACCGGGGACGGGCGAGGCCAGAAGGATTCCGGCAAGAACGTAGCTGATCAGCGCGATCTCGGTGTCCCCGAAGTTGTATTCGACCCATCCGTTGAGGAAGAGTCCGAGGAAGACCCCGCAGAAGGCCAGGACCACGGCGGATTCCGGCGAAGCCCGGGTCGATCTCCAGCGTCGGATCCCGATGAAGAAGAGCGATCCCCACCAGAGCAGCCAGGTGATCAACCCGCCGGGACCGCTTTCGACGAGGATCTGCAGAGGGGTGCAGTGCATGTGGGAGATCGTCGGGGCCAGCTTCTCGTCGTACGAACGCAACAGCAGGGCCCGGGTGTTGTCCGGCCCGACCCCCATCGGGTAATCGCGCAACAGGTAGGGCGCCACGGTCGTCCAGAGGGCCCCGCGGGAGGAACCGTCCGCGCTCAGTTCGGCGGAAGTCTCCGCCCAGCGATGCCGCACGCTGGGAACGAAGACGCTGGCGATCGCAACGGCGACGAGCAGAACGATCGCGCGTCGGCGTCCCGTGATCGCCGCCATCGACGCGACGACGATCCACCACGAGGCCCAGGCGCCACGCTTGAACTGAAGCGCCATGGCGACGCTCAGAACTGCGAACGCCCCCGCCCAGAGTCTTCGGGCGCGCCGCCCCTCGGACGCCAGGGCGAACGCCCCGGCGGCGATCGATCCGACCAGCAGCAACTGGCTGGCCGTCATGCGGCCGAATTCCCGCAGCACGCCCCCGTGCGCCAGATGCAGGGCGAGACGCACGAAATCGACGACGCCGTAGGCCAGAAGAGAGGCCGTCAGGGACGCAAACCACAGCCGGCTTTCCGAACCTTCCGGATCGTCTTCGAAGAAGAGGGCGGCCGCAAACGGCAGATATCCCCACAGCAGCGTCCGCCCCGCCAGGAGTCCTTCCTTCGGAAGAGGTCCCAGGAGGCAACCCGCGATGTTCCAGAGAATGTAGATCGTCCAGAGACACGCGATCCAACGCGCGGCCCGGGACAAGGGACGCCGGGGGGGAATCAACGGGATCACCAGCGCGCCGGCGGCGAAGACCTCCGCCAGGGAAATCGACCACGGAACGGCCACGGCCAGTCCGATCAGACAGATCCGCGCGAGGCGGCGGCGCAGCGGCTGGGCGACGACGGCCTTCATGACCGCCGATCATACATGGGCGCATCCGCCGGATGCACGCAGCATCCCGGAAGGCGAAAGAAACCCGGACCGGCTCGAAAGCCGGTCCGGGTCGTTCGTCTCACCGTTCCAATCGGAGACCCGGAATCCCTCAGCGGCGCACGCCTCCGATCGTGCGATATCGCTGGAACCCCGCGGGCACCACCTGGTCCCCCTCCGTCGGTTCCGCAGCCGCGGCAGGCCGTTCGGCGACCGGTTCCGCGGGAGCCGGCGGGGTTTCCGCCGCCGCCGCAGGGACGACTTCGCCGACGACTGCAGGCTCGCCCGGGGAAGCCGCCGCGGCGGGCGCCGCGGCCGGGACGGCCGCCGGAGCGGCGGCTGCGGCCACCATCGAGCCCGCCTGAGGCTCCGCGGTTTCCTCGGCGACCGGCGTGCCGCTGTCGGGCGATACCAGCCGCGTCGTCAGGAAGATCGTGATGTTGCGGGTGATCTTCTTCAACGACTTGTGCTTGAAGAGCTGGCCCACCACCGGGATGTCGCCGACCAGCGGGACCTTGGTGTACTGGTTCAGCTCGTCTTCGCTGATCAGACCCCCGATGGTCAGGGTGTAGCCGTCCTTCAGGATGACCCGCGTGCGGGTCCGGCGGGACTTGATGATCGGAATCTCCGTACCGACCGATCCGCCGAACGGAACGCTTTCCCCGCGGGTGCTGACCTCGGGCTGAACGTCCAAGGTGACGTAGCCGTCCGGGTTGATGTGAGGGGTGACGCGGAGGATGACGCCGATGTCGATGAATTCGAAACCGGAAACCTCCAGCGTGGCGGTGTCCTCGTTGAACCGGTACTGCGGAATCGGGTACTGCTCGCCGATCGTGATCTCGGCGTCCTGGTTGTCGGAAACGACGACCGTCGGATTCGAGATCAGTTTCGCGTCGTTGTCCTGTTGCAGGGCGCTCAGGACGATGGCGAAGTCCGAGGCGCTCAGCACGGCGGTCCGGGTGTCGGTGATCAACGAATCGATCACGGACTGCATCTTCAGCTCGCCCTTCTCCGCGTCGTAGGCCAGTTCGGTGAGGCCGGTGCCCTTGATGGCGCCTCGCGCCGAGGTGCTGGCCGAAGAACGGCTGCTGTTGTACGACAGCGAGTCCGTGCCGCTGGTCGACCGGCTGCGGCTCGACGAGTAGGTGTTGTTCAGGCCGTCGAACCCGGCCGTGCTCGAGTAGGCGCTGCTGTTCAGATCGTTGTCGCTCCGGAAGCGCGATTCGCTGTTGCCCGAAACGCCCAGATCGATCACGCCTTCGCTGCCGAGTTTCGCGTCGGTCCGTTCCTCCTTGTAGACGCGCTGCAATCCGCCGGCCTGGATCGTGTAGGCCGACAGGGAGGTCCAGTTGATGCCCAGATCCTTCATCGCCTCGTCGCCCGTCTCGATGATCTTGGCCTCGATGGAGACCTGCGGGGTCTGGGTGTCGAGGATGGTGATGATCTCCGAGATCTTGGACATGTTCGAACGCACGTCCGAGATGATCAGCGCGTTGCTCCGGTCGTCGAACTGGACGGCGCCGCGTTCGCGGTCCTTGAGCACCTGCTGCACCGTCTGGGCGATGTCGCCCGCCTTGGCGTACTTCAGGCGGATCACCTCGGTCTCGATCGGCTCGTTCTGCATGGCCTCCTGGGTCATCACCTTGACGACGTTGCCCTCCTGGACGTAGGCGTAGCTCTTGGCCTCCAGGATCAGCCGCAGGGCCTGTTCCCAGGGGACGTTGACCAGCCGAATCGTGACGCTGCCGGTGATCTCGTCGCCGGCGACCACGTTGACGCCGGTCTTGAACGAGAACGCGCGCAGCACGTCCTTGATGTCGGCGTCGACGAAATCGATGGTGACGTTCCCCGAGTCGGTGATCTCCAGCTGGGACTCCTCCTCCTCGACGGGCAGCATCGATTCGGTTTCGCTGAGGAAGGTTTCCTCCTCCAGCATCTCCGGGGCGCCCGCCGCGGGGGCTCCCTCGATCTCCTCGTCCGGCGGCGGCGGAGGCAGCATGTCCTCCTCCGCGGCGGACGGACCCGCCGTTTCCGCTCCGGCGATTTCGCCTTCCGCAGCGGCGCTTTCCGCTCCGGAGGCCGGTTCCCCTGCCGCGCCCATCTCCTCCGGGACTCCGGAAGGCGGTTCGGCGGCGCCTTCCTCGACCTGGGCGAGAAGTCTCGCGTAGGAGAAGAGGGCGAACACCGCCGCCAGCAGGACGGCCAGGACGGTCCGCTTCAGAAACAACGTTTTCATCAGTCAGCTCCTTCTCCGTTGGAACGGTCGAGCCGAAGCCGGATCGTCTCTCCGCCGGCCCCCTGCACGACCACCTCGTGATCCCCTACCTCCACCACCTTGATCTGGCGGCGGCTCTGATCCTCGCGAAGGATCGCCCGCTCGCCGGCCGCCAGAATCCTGCCGTTGAGAATCGCCAGCCTGTCGTTTCCGGAACGGATGATCCCCGTCAGGCGGAGTTCGATCGGCCGGCGCGGAGGCGCCTCCGGCGCTTCCGGTTCCCGCGCCGGTTCTTCCACCCGGGGCGGGGCCCATCCGGGGGGCGTCAGCGGATCCCGATCCCCCGTGCGCTCGTAGACCGGTTCCGGAAGATCGGCCAGGACGCTCTGCGCCCGTCCGACTCCCGGCGCGCCGACCGCAAGGAGCATCCCCGCCAGGATCGCGATCCATCTGCTTGACGCCGTCTGCATCCGTTTCGTTCCTTCCCTTTTCAACCGCCGGAACGCGCCGCCGGCGGTCCCTCCGGTTCCTCGGGCTCCTCCATGCAGAGCAGGCTCAGTTCCAACTTGCCCCGGTGCCAGGGCAATTCCGTCCCCTGCATGATCTCCACCGAAACCACCGAGAGCATCGGCGAGCAGCGTTCGAGTTCCGCCACGGTCTCGCCGATGGCGTCGTAGGCGCCCGAGATCTCGAGGAAGGCGTGCGCATCGATGTAGGGCAGGTCTTCCCTCGGCTTCCGGCTCTCCGCATAGTCGGGGCGGATGTTGATGACCTCGACGTTGCGGTGCCGGGCGATCTCGCTGATCTGGCGCACCAGGTAGTTGAAGGCGTCGCCCTGCAGCATCACGCCTTCCAATTCGTCGATCGTCGCCTTCGCCTCCTCGACCCGTTTCTCGACGGCCCCCCGCACGTCCGACATCTGCCGGGCCCGCTCGATCTGGTTCCGGAGCTCTTCGGCCTGGACTCCGGCCTGCCGAGCCGCGTCCAGGTTCGGCTTCACGCCGAAGACGAAGGCGGCCAGCAGCGCCCAGAACGAGAGCATGAAGAGCAGCGCGATGCGTTGCTTGCGTTCCTTGTCCGGATCAGGCGCCGCCATGGTCGATCTCCTGGAAATCGCAATCGATGATGAACCGCTTCACCTCGGCCGAGTCGGCCCCGACCCCGGTTCGGGCCGCCCCCAGGGCGCCCAGCCGCACCGAGATCTGGAAGTCCTCGCCCAGGGAGAAGTCCTGGAGCTGCCGGCGGAAGGCGTCGACGGTCAGTTCCGCCCGTTGCCCGTAGGCCAGCCCCTCGATGAAGATCCGGGGCGCGCGGGCCACCCGGGTGTTCTTGCGGATCAATTCGTCCAGTTCGGCCTTCGTCGAGGGCGGATGCCCGTCCTTCCCCACCAGGGTGGCCGGATCGGGCTTGATTTCCACCAGGCGCCGTTCGCAGGTCAGTTTCGTGATCTGCGTGTCCTCCGGAACCATGTCCGCCACCCGGGCGAGTACCGGGGCCCAGATCACCCGCTTGCGGACGCGGTCGGCGAGGAAACTCGCCCGCGCCCCCAGGGTCGCCCCCCGGTTGTTCAACAGGATGAGTTCGTCGTAGGTGTCGCCGACCTTTTCCCATTCCAGCGTCGCGTGCTTCAGCCGGGACTGCGCCATGCGGGCGTACAGCCAGCTCAGGGCGACCAGGACGACGCCCGCGACGATGCAGCCGAGAAGCGTCTTCTTCGCCGTCAGGAAGAGATCCCGCTGCTGGGCGCCGGCTTCGCTCTGAAGCTCGCTGAAGAGGTTGATGGTTACGGGCATTCCTGGAACCCTCCCAGGGCCGCACCGATCGCCGCGCTCAGGCGGAGCCGTTCGACCTCTTCCCTCTGCACCTGCACGTTCAGCCTCTTCAGCGGATCCCAACTCTCGACGTGCAGTCCGAGATGCCGGTTCAGAACCTTCAGGAAGGCCTCGGAGGCGGCCGTTCCCCCGGTCACGTAAAGCCTGGACACGTGAGCGCCCCCGTGCAGTTCGACGAACTGGAAGGAGGAACGAAGTTCCCGACAGAGCCCCTGGACGGCCGGCTCGAGGATCATGTCCAGCTCGGCTTCCGTTGTGAGCTTGAGTTCCTCGGCGGCGTCCCGGTCGAAGCCGAGGCGGCTGGCCAACTCGCGCGTAAGGGTTTCCCCGCCGAAATCGATCTTGCGCGTCAGCTGAAGTTCCCCGGAGTGAACCAGGGAGACGAAGGTCCGCCCCATGCCGAAATCGGCCAGGGCGAAGGCCTCCTCCCCGAAGGCGTCTCCGTGCGCGAGTTCGAAGGCGTTCAGAACCGACAGGGGGGTGAGTTCCAGGGCCAGCGGACGATACCCGGCCCCCGAGATGGCGGCGTGTACGGAATCGGCCTGTTCCGGATCGACCCCCGCCACCATGACGCGCAACCCGGTGCGCTGTCCCTCTTCGTCGGTCTGTTCCCCGAGCTTGACGGCGTCGATCCGATACCCTTCGTACTGGGAGGGAACGTAGCGGCGACGGTTCAACCGAACGGCGGCCGGGACCTGTTCCGCCTCGATCGGGGGCAGATCCACGTAGCGGATCATGAGCTTGCCCTGGCTGATGGTGCACCGGACCCCCGTCCCCCGGGATCGGAACGGTTCGAACAGGCCCCGGATGTCGTCGGGTCCGATGCCCTCCTGGTCCGCCGGAAGCGGCCGGACGGAGACCCCCGACAGCGTGAAGTTCTTTCCCTCTTTGCGGATCAGAACGGCCTTCATGGCGCTTTCGCCGAGATCGAGGCCGATCACCGCGGAGGGGGACCGGTTCTTCTTCTTCCCGCCGCTCAGTATCGGGGTCTTCAACGCCATGGAGCCTTCCGCATCGTTTCCGCTGGGTTGGGATCCAACGGGTTCGTATACGGCGGAGTAGCCAAGCAGTTCCCATACCAGCGTTCCCGGCCGGAAGCGTGCCGGGATCGTCCGGAAGGTCGTTTTTTCGGATCCGGCCCCGCTTCGGGACGGAGGGAATCGACGGAACGCGGATGCGACCCTCCCGGCACCGGGATTTGAAAGGCGATCCGCCGGTGCGGAGGACGCTCGATTCGTTCCGTTTTCGCGTCCCCAAGAATCGGGCCGGATTTCTTATCACTCATGATCGATCCCGCGAGCCCCGCCCGGCGGGAACCGGGACCGGATCCCGACCGGACTCGCCCCGGCGTTCCCGCGGCTGAGAAGAACGGGGACCGCGGATTGCGGCGATGGGAAACTCCCCGCGCCGAGGCAAGGCCCGGCCGAGGAAAACACACCGTGGAACGGTCTTGACACGAACCGGCTCCCGGGAACGCCCCGCCCGGGTCGGGGCCTCCTCCCAGCCCGCATCCCTTTTCGGCCCGCACCGTTCCGGCGCAGCGGACCGCCGCATGGCGGTCCGCACGAGATCCGTTTCGAAAAGAAAGCCGCCCGGCCCTGGAGAGGACCGGGCGGCCGCCCGCTACACGGTTTGTCCGGAACGCTTACGGAAGCGCGTGGTCGGTGACGTCGCAGGTCGGATCCTCGCCGACGGCGCCGTAGGTGTACGTCCCGCCCGCGGGACAGGACGGCGTCTTCTTGATGTACTCGTTGACCGCGTCCTCGTCGACGGCCGCCCCGTCGACCTGACCGGTGGCCAGCGCCCACTGCTCCTTCGCCGAATCGATCTGGCGCAGGTTATTGATGCACGAGTTCTTCTGGGTCTCTGCGCGCGCCTTCACGAAGCTCGGGATGGCAATGGCGGCCAGCAGACCGATGATCGTCACCACGATCATGATCTCGACCAGGGTGAAACCTTCCGCCTTCCTCATTCGCTTGAGCATTCTCCTGCCTCCTTCGGTTGGTGGATTTCTCCCCCCCG
>CAYNBQ010000068.1:0-2555 GCA_964395275.1 uncultured Verrucomicrobiota bacterium | reverse complement strand
ACGCCGTAGGTGTACGTCCCGCCCGCGGGACAGGTCGGCGTCTTCTTGATGTACTCGTTGACCGCGTCCTCGTCGACGGCCGCGCCGTCGACCTGACCGGTGGCCAGCGCCCACTGCTCCTTCGCCGAATCGATCTGGCGCAGGTTATTGATGCACGAGTTCTTCTGGGTCTCTGCGCGCGCCTTCACGAAGCTCGGGATGGCAATGGCGGCCAGCAGACCGATGATCGTCACCACGATCATGATCTCGACCAGGGTGAAACCTTCGGCTTTCCGCATCCTCTTGATCATCGTCGTACCTCCGTTGTGGGTTGGCGTTGCAGGGGATCGGATCAGCAACCCCCGTGCCACCGGAGCGCCGAATCCCCCGGCCGGGGATCGGCGGACCGGATCGGAGAATCCGCGCCGGACGGATCCGGATCGAAACGGAAACGAACGGAAAACGGAGCCCCCGCGAAGGGCGCGATCCCCTCTCAAAAAGGAGAGGACGATGCGGCAAGAGGCCCCGGGGCGGAGAATGCCCGGTCAGCCCTTCTCCTCGTTCAGCTTGCGGTAGAGCGTGGCCAGGCTGATCTCGAGGGTCTCGGCGGCGGCCTCCTTGGACCCGTCGCACTCGGAGAGAATCCGCCGGATGTAGTCCCGCTCGACACGCCGGAGATAGGCCTTCAGGCTGCGGTCGCCGCTGCCGGGCGCCGGGGGCGGCGCGGCCGCCAGGGGGTCCAGCCCCATGCTCCGCAGGATCTGGCTGGGAAGATCGTGAACGGAGACGACCGAATTGTCGCAGAGGGCGACGGCCCGCTCGATGGCGTTCTGGAGTTCGCGCACGTTTCCCGGCCAGGAGTACTCGGTCAGGATCCGCAGGGCCTCGTCTTCGATCCGCGGCTGAGGGACCCCCATCTCCTCCGAGCACCGTTCCAGGAAGTGATGGACCAGAAGAGGAATGTCGTCCCGCCGGTCCCGGAGCGCGGGCAGCTCGATCGGGATGACGCTGATCCGGTAGTACAGGTCCTCCCGGAAGGAACTCTCCTCGATGCGCTTTTCCAGGGGCTCGTTGGTGGCGGCCAGGACGCGGACATCGACCTTGATCGTCTTGACGTCGCCGACCCGGCGGATCTCCATGTCCTGCAGAACGCGCAGGAGCTTCATCTGGATCGGCAGCGGAGTCGAACCGATCTCATCCAGGAAGATCGTGCCCCCGTCGGCCACCTGGAAGAGCCCCTTCTTGTCGACGGCGGCCCCGGTGAAGGCCCCCTTGACGTGTCCGAAAAGCTCCGATTCCAGCAGGCTCTCGGGGAGCGCCCCGCAGTTGATGGCCACGAAGGGGCCGTCCTTGCGCCGGCTGTTGAAATGGAGGGCCCGCGCCACGAGTTCCTTGCCGGTGCCGCTCTCCCCCAGGATGAGCACCGTGCTGTCCGTCCGGGCCACCTTTTCCATCAGCTCGTAGACGCGCTGCATCGGACCGCTGTTTCCGACGATGTTCTCGAAGCGGTACTTCTGCTTGAGCTGCTCGCGCAGGAAGGTGTTTTCCCGGATCGCGCTCTGGTAGGTCAGCGCCCGTTCCACGGTGAGCTTCAGCTCGTCGACCTTGAAGGGTTTGCCGACGTAGTCGTACGCGCCGAGCTTCATCGCCTCCACGGCGGTCTCGACGGTCGCGTAGGCGGTGATGACGATGACGGCGAACCCCGGATCGGCCCGCTTGGCGGCGCGCAACACGTCCATGCCGTCGACCGGCTCCATCTTGATGTCGGTGATCACCAGGTCGAAGGGCTGTTCCCCGATGATCTCGAGGGCCTTCTCCCCGCTCAGCGTCGGAACGACCTCGTGACCCTCCTGGCGCAGCAGGGTGCTCAGGACTTCCAGCATGCCGGGTTCGTCGTCTACAACCAGGATCTTCGCCATCGGATCCCCCTGAATCCTCCACACGAGACCGGACCATAAGGGACCCCCCACGGCAGGTCAACCGCTCTCTTCTCACGTTCGAGAATCCCTCTCCCTTTTGCAGTACGATGCCCCCGGGAAATCGGCGGGAACCCGCGGGCGGGAGGAAACGCGACGTCCGGCGGGCGAACGCGGGCGGGGGGCGACGGGATCCGCCGCCCCCCCGGGCGAGGTTTCTACATCTTGACGATCTCGTGCAACTTGAAGATCGGCAGGAACATGCAGATCACGATGCCGCCGACGACGACGCCCAGGAAGACCATCAGCATCGGTTCGATCAGGGATGTAAGGGCCGCCAGCGTGGCGTCGACCTCCTGGTCGTAGAAATCGGCGATCTTGTCGAGCATGATCTCCACCTTCCCCGTCTTCTCCCCGGCCGAGACCATGCGGATGAGCATGGGAGGAAAGATGTCCGACTGGCCCAGCGCCAGGGAAAGGCTTTCCCCCTCCTGGACGTCCTCCATGGCGTCTTCGACCGCGTACTCGACGAGGCGATTCCCGCTGGAGGAGGAGACGATCCGAAGGGTCTCCAGGATCGGAACCCCGGCACGGACCAGGGCGGCGAAGGTGCGCGAGAACCTCGCCAGGGCCACCTTGTGCATGAGTTTCCCGAAGACC
>CAYNBQ010000067.1:0-21550 GCA_964395275.1 uncultured Verrucomicrobiota bacterium | reverse complement strand
CGTACTCCATCCCCCGCCCGGGACACCCGACGGGGCCCTCTCCGATCCGCCGCCCCGATTCGTAAGGCGTCCCTTCCCCGGTGAACCCTCCTTACCAGTCCTCATCACCGTAGAATTCGCTCGCTATGTCACGGGTCCGTTCCCTGACCCTCTCGATTTCATCCTCCGTCAATCTCTTTTTCCAGCTGGCGATGGTCGATTTGCTGTCGCGCTTTATCTTGCTCTCGCGCCGATCGTCCTTCACGCTGGAAAACTTCCTGATTTTCATCTGGACCTTTTCCGTATAGGGGAGGCCCAGCCTTTCGTACAATTTCCGGAATTCGCCGATCGGGTCCTCCGAAATTGTTTCGTGCTTGATAAAGCACCATTCCGGATGTTGTTCCCTGTATTTCAGAATCATGTAGTGGAACATGTTCCACATCAGGATCGCCTGGTCGACTATGTCCTGCTCCGTTCGGGTGAACTCTTCGATCTGAGGCTGGAATTCCGATAAATGATGCTCGATCAATAATGGCTGATTGAGGAAATGGCCGAACGGATGGGGCCAATGCGCCTTCTTTATGCTTCCCGCAAAGGCTGCTGGATGCCGTATCAGGACGATGACGTCGAGACCGAATTCCTCGGCAAGCCATTCTGCGGAGAATACGGCGATCGGATCCTTGACCAGCGGACGCGCATTCACGAGCCTGTTCTTCGTGAAGAGCGTATAGTCGCGCAACAGCCTGCCTGCGTCCTTCGGGGTTCTGAGAGCCCTGATCTCTCTCAGGAGGCTGTACCGGAATTCCAGGGTCTCCCTGAGCGCATCCCGATAAGGTTCCCCGTTTTCGTCGCAAACATACCGAAACCAGTAACCAAATTCCGCGCGGCACATTCCGGGTCGGTGCAAAAGGCTGAACGGTTCGTGAATATATCCTACGGAGGGAGACAGCGCTATCATTCGACCGACCCATGTGGAGCCGGAGCGATGCGAACCGGTTACCAGTATGCCGTTATTTCTCATGGTTGAACGAATCCTTTCCGTCGCCATTCCGCAGCCGGCGGCAGAGGCTCCCCAGAAGGCGGGCATCCCCTGACGATGCGCCCTCGCTCCGTCAGCATATTCCCCCGGCCCGGGCGGAGAGATATGCGCAGCAACCGCGACGAAGTCGCCTTTCCAGCCGATCCCCTTCCCGTCGCCGCCGCACGTTCAGGCCCAGATCGAGCGCATCGTATGTCCCCGAATTGCCCCTACCAAGCCGAAAATCCGCGCCCGCGCCTCGCCGTTCCGATTTTGGGATTCCAGGCATCAGGCTCGGGAATCGCGCCGCCCTCGCATCGGTTTCCGAATCTTCGAGGGCGAAAATGCAGATCGATCGGCACCTGGTTCAAGCACGATCTCGGATCCTGTCGCCGCCCCCCAAGTGCGGGCCGTCTGTGATGTACCCCTGCGTCCGGCAGGTGCGAGATCACGGCGGACTCGAGGTCGCCGCGGCTCCGCGCGCTGTCTTTCGCGGAGCGAAATCGCCCGACCCTGCTTCGTCCCGGAATCCCGGGACTATGCTGGGCGTGGCAGGAGGCGATCGTCCCGCTTTGGCGATGCCGGCGAGGATCGGACAGGACATAGCAGGAGGCCGATCCCCATCGGCCGATTCCAAGTCGCGCGCATCGCCTCAGCAGGGGCGGACTCCTACAAAGAAAAGGAGGAGCGGGCCTTTGCGGGTCAGTCCCGGGGGCGGCCGAGGATCGTGCATTCGGCCACGGGGATGCGCATGTCCATCGGCGTGCCGAAATCGCGGTGGTCGAGGTATTCGCCCCCCGCCCCGGCGACCCGCCCCAGGGCGAAGAGCATGAACGCGATGTCGCAGACACGGTCGGAGGTAATCCGTTTCTCCTTCAGCGCCGGCCAGCAGATCCCCAGCACGACGCAGGCGATCACGGCGTCGAGGTTCACCGCCCACACGTTCCGGGAGAGGCCCGCCGCCTTCAGGGCCTTCACCAGGCGGTGGTAGAAATCGTAGAAGACGTTGTAGAGCCCCTTCTCCTCCAGGGTCTTCGCAATGACCCGTTCCCGGGGATCGTAGTTGACCGGATCCTCCCGGAAGACGGGGTGGCCGACGCACGGGATCCGTTCGTAATCCGTCCCCGCCTCTTTCGCCGCCGCCTTGCGCCGGGCGAACCGGTCCACCGTTTCCCGGACGATCCCGTCCAGGTCGATTCCGTGGTCCTTGTTCCAGGGATCTTCGAGGTCGGCGTGCTGGAAGATGTCGATCAGGTAGCGCACGCCCCGCCGGCCGTTGCCGCCGTGAACCTCGCCGACCGTCGCCAGCGTGGCGATCATCGCCGTGTTCGGCGTGTTCCCAGCCGAGGCCGACAGTTTCGCCCCCTGGGCGGAGATGGTGCCCGGCCCGTTGCTCAGGGACGCGATGAGGAGTTTCTCCACCAGCTCCGCCTCGAAAGGCCGGGGCCGCTCCCCGGTCCACGCCAGCAGGAGGGATTCGACGAAGGATCCGTGCTCCATCTCTTTCACGATCGGCCTTCCGTAGATGCGCGTGACCTTCCCGTCGTTCGAAGAGGCGTGGCTGGCGTTGCGCATGTTCCGCCGCGCCGGAAGGGCGCCCAGGGTCTGTCGATCCAGCAGATGCACCTGCGAGCGGTAAGGCTGCGGGATCGCCCGGGGGTGAAGAAGCAGGTCGTCGGGAAGTTTCTTCGCCAGATCCCGGTATTGCACGAACCACGGCCGCAACCGCAGCGGGCGGGCGGGGGCTTCGTCGCGTTCGATGCCCAGGACGTTGCAGATCAGGCGCACGGCCCCGGGCAGATGATGCAGCGTGCGGATGCGGATCCCGCGGCGCAGCTTTTCCTCGAGACCCGGGCGGCGGCGGATCCGGCGGTCCGGATCGAATGGACCTACGCCGAAGTATTCGTCGAGCATCTCCTTCTTCGCGCGGGCCGTCGTCTCCGGCCCTTCCACGACGGCGCCGGCATGCCCCAGGACGGCCTCGCCGTCGCGGGCCACCTCGCCGGTGACGTACGCCACCACCGGCTTCGGATTCTCCAGGCCCCGCAGGTATTCGAGGGCCTCCTTCTCGTAGACGCCGCCGGGTTCGACGTAGATCACGATCAGGCGCGTGGCCTCGTCGGACTGCGCCAGCTCCAGCAGCCGGCGCATCGGAAAGAGGATCAGCAGGTCTTTTCCGGTGGAGATTCCGAACGAGGTCCCCATCCCCGCGCAGAGGAGATAGGAGGCCATCGTGTTGACCATGTTCCCGCTGTTGGAGAAGACCGCCACGCTGCCCGGATGAAAACTGTTCTCCGGATCCTGTCCCCCCACGGCGCCGACCCGCACGTGGTCGTGCACGTTGATCATCCCCAGCGAATTGCACCCGAGCACGTCCACGTTCGCCCGCCCGCACATCTTGGCGATCTTCGCCGTCACCTCCACCGAGACGTGTTCGGTGACGACGTAGATCGTCTCGATGTCGAGCCCCTCGTGGGTCAGGACATCCTTGACATCCCCGTAGACCGCCGGCGGCGGGGAGTAGACGAGGATCTTGTTCGGAAGCCGTTCCTGCGGCAGCTCGTGGATCATCTCTTCCACGGTCGAGAAGACGGGGATCGGCTCCTCCCCGGGAATTTCGACCGTGCGCCCCCCCTTGCCCAGCGCCCAGCCGCCGACGATGTTGTGCGAATAGAGCTGGGAAACGACCGTCACCGCGCCGGCTTCCCGTCCGGTGATGTTCGACACGGCGACCCGATCCCCCTTGCGCAGGAGGTCGGCCAGCGTTCGGGCTCTCATTCTTCACCTCCGTCGGCGCAGGCCCGCGCGAGCCGCGCGGCGTATTCCGCCACCTGGGTCACCGCCGTATCCGGTCCGAAGATCACGTAGGGCATCCCGAGGGTTTCGAGGGTGTTGCGCAGGGTCAGCAGCCCCTGCACCAGCCGCGGCCCGCCGCGGCCGACGACCACGGGAATCCGCACCGGGCCGTGTTCGTCGACGTAGGCCTGCAGGGCGTCGGCGATCGCGCGGAAGGTGACGTCGATCAACGTGTTGTTGGCCTTGCCGCCCAGGATCAGCAGCAGCCGGGCGCGGCCGAGATGGTGTTTGAAGCAGATCTGCGCGGTCCCGTACATGCGTTCGTAGGGAGGGTTCCCGCCGAAATCGGAGAGGAAGATCGGGTCGCCGCCGTTCTCCAGGAGGGTTTCGATGACGATCGTCGAGGCGCCCCCGCCGAAAAGCACCGGCAGGATTCCCTCCCCGCCCAGCTCGGAGACATGGGCCTGGCCGCGATGGCTCGAGGCGTTCCAGGCAGCCATCTCCTCTTCGAACGGGGTGAGCCGCGCGGGATATTCGACCAGGTCGAACCCCAGGTTCCGGAACTTGTAGTTCGCCTCGTCGAACAACGCCTTGAAATCGCATGCGTAGGGCGTTCCCGAAGGCCCGATCCGCCACGGGTTCACCTCGCACATCCGCATGCCCGTGGAGATGAACATGTCCCACAACCGGACGAGGTTCTGGGCCAGGGGACTGATGAGGGGCTGCGGACAGTGCAGACGGTCGAGGATCTCGTTGGCCTGGTAGGCGGCGAACCCCTCGTAGATGTCGATCGGCCGGGTGACCTTTTCTTCCTCGGCGATTTCCTCGACGTTGACGCCGCCGCGCAGCGAAACGGTCATCGACGGGCGCAGGTAGCGGGAATCGTACGTGATGGCCGAGTAGACCTCCCGTTCGGCGGGGATGTACTGAACGATGTAGGCGGTCCGCGGCAGCAGGCCTTCGATCTCGGCCCCCTGGATCCGTTTCAGTTCCCGCTGCGCCTCGACCGGATCCGTCACCTGGCGGATCGCGCCGGCCTTGCCGCGCCGGCCGATCGGCACGTCCGGTTTCACCAGGGCCCGGCCTCCCCAGCGATCCAGCGCCGCCCGGATCTCGGCGCCGCTCGCGTCGGCCTCGAGAAACTCCGGGACGGGAATCCCGAACCGCGCCGCCAACCGCTGCAGGAAGAGCAACTCGGTCATCTGCGTCGGCATCTTCACCCTCCCCTGCGGTCTCCACGCACGGGGCCGCGCTCCGCCCGGGGGGACCGGAATCGCATCTTTCCTCCTGCCTCATCCCTCGTTTGAAGGCGAAGTGCAAGCCCAGATTTCGCACCCGGCGACAACGCGCCGATCCCGCCCGCCGCCGCGATCGAAGCGCCGGGCGCCCGCCGCATCCGCGGACCGCGTCGGCCGGCGCGGGCGCCCGCTGCGCAACGGTGCGCGCGAAACGCGCGCAGCGTCTTTCCATTCGGCCCTTGACCCCTTCGCCGTCGATCCGGTACAGGGGAAGCGGACCACACAGAAATGGGGAGGTGTCCGATGGCGGTTTCCCAGGCCGGAACCCGAGGGCGGATACGGGCCATCGCGCCCGTCGTGACGATCCTGCTCCTTGCATTCATGCTTCCCGCTTCGCACGCCAACTATCTCGACGACGTCGGGTTCACGGACCTGCAGAACGAACTCGGGTCCTCGATGCCGACCGGCGCGGGAATCGAGGTCAGCCAGATCGAGGCCACCTCCGGCGGCTATTACCTGCCCGACACGACCCTCTCCCAGTTCTCGGGAAAGACCTTCACCGACAAGTCCAACGTGGCCACGGGAATCTCCAGCCACGCCACCAACGTCGGCACCTTCTTCTACGGACGGACCAACAGCCTCGCGCCGGACATCCCGGCGATCGACAACTACGAGGCCAACAACTGGATCGGTTCCGGATTCCTGAATCACGGCAGCTTCCCCTCGCAACCGCCCAGGGTGGAAACCCGGCGGATCCAGAACTGCAGCTGGATCTCCCTGAGCACGGACACCAACGCGCTGACCGACATCACCCGCCGGCTCGACTACGCCATCAACCGCGACGGATACACCGCCACGGTCAGCGTCAACAACGGCGACAGCACCGACAACATCCCGGGGCTTCTCGCCCACAGCTACAACGCCATCTCCGTCGGGCGCAGCGACGGTCTGCACAGCCACGGGAGCACCTTCTACGACGTCTCCGGACGCATCAAACCCGACATCGTGGCGCCGATGACCGCCACGAGCTGGGCCGCGCCGATCGTCGGCAGCGCGGCCGCCCTGCTCCTGGAAACGGCCGACAACGATTCCGCGCTGGCCAACGGGGCGGAACCCGAAAGCGTCAAGGCGATCCTCCTGGCGGGCGCAACCAAGGAGGAGTTTCCCGACTGGGACCGTACCCACACGCGCCCCCTGGACGACGTCTACGGCGCGGGCGAACTCAACATACAGAACAGCTACCACATCCTCGACAGGGGGGAACAGACGCCCAGTTCGTCCTCCAACGCGGCCGAAACGGGCTGGGATTTCAATTCCATCGGCACCTCGGACGTCACCTACTTCATCGATATCCCGGCCGACGGTCCGAAGGCGGAACTCACGGCGGCCCTCACCTGGAACCGGATCATCGAGGACGGCCTGCCCGGGCCGTCGTGGGGCGATCCCGACGCCGTCGTCTGGGATCTGCGGCTCGAACTCTACGAGGCGTCCGATTTCACCCTGGGACTGCAACTGGACTACAGCGACAGCCCCGTGGACAACGTCGAGTACGTCTACGTCACGAATCTCGATCCCGGGCAGTACGCGCTGAAGGTGGTGACGGATTCCGGCCAGAGCGGCGACATCGACTACGCGCTGGCCTGGCGCACGGAATCGGTTCCGGAACCCGCGAGCCTCGGCCTGATCGGCCTGGCCGGCCTCCTGCTGGCGCGCCGGCGACGGCGCGGCTGACCGGCGGTCCGGTCCCCGATCGTCCGCCGGACTCGCATCCGGCGGGGACCTCTGCGTAGGATTCGCCCTTGCCGCATTCCCGCGGCCGGGAGTGAACGATCGCCATGCCGACTCGAAGCGCCGCCTGGTTTCCGATCCACGGGCTCGATCTGCCGGAAAAGGTCGCGGCCCTCGCCGTCCAGGGGATCGTCAATCGTTCCGGTCCCGAACTCCTCGTGGACAGCCGTTTCTGGAACTGGCCCGAGGCCGACGCGCGGTGGCGGTCGATCTACGACACGGATCACGGCTTCTCCTTCGAACCGGTCGAAAGCCTGCCCTCCGCGGTGGAACGGTTCCGGGACCGTCTGAAGGGAATCGTCGTCTGGGATCCCGCCGTTCCGCGCAGCGCCTGGGTCGCGGCCACCCTTGCGGGCCTGGAGGATCTCGTGCCGGCGACGCCGGATCTCGCGGAACGGCTGGGCGGCCTGCCCGTAACCGAGGATCTGCGCGGCCGGTTCCCCGACGACCTTGCGGCCATGGAATACGCCGTTGAAACCCTGGCGCCCCGTTGCGCCCCGCGAATCGGCTGCAGCATCGCGAAACTCTGGTCGGGCATGTCGATCGACTCGATCGACTACGCCGTGATGCGCCGGGCCGTCGTCTTCGAACTCGCGCCGGAAGCGGACGATCCGCGCGAGACCGCCCTGGCCCACCGGATGCAGGATCGCATCGGCCCCGGCGCCGCCGTCTTCGGATGGGCCGAACCCGAAGAGCGGTACGCGATGCTCGTGTCGATGCACGACAACTACATCCTCTGTTCGGAAGCCCCCAACCTCAGTTTCCACGCGGCCGTCCCGTGCGACCGGACCGAATGGCGCCAGACCGCCCGGCGCGATCCGTCGGAGTTCCGCCTGGAACCGGTCCACTACGTCGCCTTCATGACGTCCGAAGGCGACGCGCCGAAGATCCACTCGGTCTTGCACGGGGGCGCGTGGTTCGACGAAGCCCGCGGAACGGTCCCGATCAACTGGGGATTCCAGCCCCGGCTTCTCGAGATCGCCCCCGCGATGGCCGACTACTACTACCGCAGCGCGACCGTGAACGATTTCTTCGTCTGCGGCGCCTCCGGCGCCGGATACGTCTATCCCAACGTCGTGGCCGAACCCGAGGCGTTCTTCCGCGCCACCGGCGAATGGCTGCGCAAGAGCGACATCGACGTGGTGGAATGCTGGCTTCACTTCAGCCGGCCGGTCTACGAGAGCTACGCGCGCCTGTCGGGCGCCGCGGCGTTCACCCTCCCCTGCGGCCCGCTCGGCCCGAAATTCGTCGACGACGACGTTCCCGTCTTCCTGCGCGGTTCGCGCCTGAACTACTTCGATCCCAAGAAAGGCGCCGAAGCGCTTGCGGCGGCGATTCTCGAACAAACGCGGACGCTGGAACCGCCGTCGTTCAACACGGTCTTCATCGTCCCGGATGTCGGCAGCCCGACCGCCCAGGGCGGATACTCGCCCTCCCAGCTCCGGGAGGTGATGGACCGGTTGCCCCGGGACCGTTTCCGGGTGACCTTGCTCGACGAAATGACCCGGGCCGCGAAAGAAGCCCGCCGAGGGGCATCGAGGTGATCATGGCACGGCGCAGAACAACGCATTTCTTTCTTGTCGCAGTCTCCGGGTGCCTCGCCTGCGCCGCCGGCTGCCGGACTCCCTCCCCGAAGGTCCCGGAACCGTCTCCCGCGGAAAAGAGCGCCGCGGCTTCCAAACCCGCCGGCGGAAAGAAACCGGACGAGAAACCGCCGGGCCGGATCCGACCGATCCACCTGAAGAATCCCGGGTTCGAGGACTTCGGCGGCGTCGACGGGTGGAACGCCTGCATCGGGAGATTCTGGCAGAACACGGACGGACGCATGCACCGGGGCTGGTACCGGGTCGATCCGATGGCCGCCCACAGCGGCCGGTCCAGCCAGAGGATCTCCTACATCCCCGGCCAGAGCGATCCGTGGGGAACCGTCTGGCAGTTCACGCCCCGCAACAGCGTGCGGCCCGGCGGGATCTACGGGGCGTCGGTCTGGTGCCAGGTCGACGGCTTCCAGGGCCCTTCCCTCGCCTGGGGGGGACTGCGCCTGGCGATCCGGTTCATCGACGCCGACGGCAACCCGATCTCCGAGGCCCGCGCGCCGCTGGACTCGAACCAGCCCCATGCCTGGCGGCGCATCGAGGTCGAGGCCGTCGCGCCCGAACGGGCCAACCGTCTCCAGGTCGTTCTCTACCTCCACTCGGAATCGGGCACCGTCTGGTACGACGACGTCGAGGTTTGGGAACGGATTCCCTGACGCCCGCGACGCGACGCGCCCCATAGACTCCCTGGACCGGTTGCCGGCCCCTTGACCCCCCGGGCGGATCCCGTACGTTATCCGGTTCCTTCTGCGCGTTTCCATCGGAACGAACGCACAGGATCCCGGAAGGAGGGATCTCCTGTTGAATCTCCGCATACCGCTTTTCCTGCTGTCTCTCCCGCTCCTCGGCGCGGGATCGGCCCGGGGCGCCCGGGTCGCGCCGATCACCGATTTCTCGGAGACGGTCGACGGGGTCCAGCTCTACTGGCAGAAGGCGTACTACGAGGATGTCGTCGGGGGCGGCCTCGGACGGATCCCCTTCGGGATGAACCTTCCGGCCGGATACACGCCGGGGGCGGGGGCGAAGTACCCGCTGATCATCTTTCTGCACGGGGCGGGAACCCGCAGCGACTGGTCGTACACCGATCCGAACCCCGACTACCGCGATCACTCCCTGGTCGACCCCGTCATGCGCCTTCCTTCGGCGCGCTTTTTCGCGAAGCATTCCCAGACCGACCCCGCGCACCGGGCCTTCGTCATCACCCCCAACATCTCCATGGGCAACGGGGAATGGGTCTACGTCCGCGCCGAAGACGGACCCTACGTCCAGGGCCCGGGCACCTACACCCCCTTCCTCTACCTCGTCGAACGATTGATGCATTACCTGACGGACCCGGCCAACGACGACGCCGTCCTGGCCGCGCTCGGGGCGCGGGCCGGCGATATCGATCCCGACCGGATCTACGTCGTCGGGGAATCGATCGGGGGATACGGCGTCTGGGACCTTCTCGGCCGCCAGCCCTACCGGATCGCCGCGGCGATCCCCGTCGGAGGCAGCGGTCCAAAGAATCGCCTCGATGAGATCCGCACCGCATCGGTCTGGGCCGTCCACGGCGCCGACGACAACGAGGTCCCGAACTACCTTCCCTACGGGGGAGATCCCGACGGCGGCGGCAGCCTCGGAATGCTGGGGCTCATCGATCCCTCGTTCGACGGGATCCATTCGACCCGGCTCGTGTACGTCGACAGTCCCCTCTCCGGGACCGACAACCCGGATCCCGCGGACGTCCTGGTCTATTCCCAGTTCCCGGGAGGGTACGACCACGCCACGGTCACCCTCCACTGGACGGGACTCACCTCCGGGATCCTTCCCTGGCTCTTCGGCCAGTCGATCCCGGAACCGCCGCCCATCCAGCGGCTGGTCGCCACGGGCGACGCCTTTCATCTCGAATGGGCGTACCCCGGCCCCTACCGGCTGGAGTTCTCTCCCTCGTTCGATTTCGCGGATCCGGTCCTCGTCGACGTCACGGGGCTGACCGCGTACGAATACGTCACCCACGAGCGGCACGGTTTCTTCCGGCTGATCCGCTGAGGTCCCTGCGCGGCGTTCAACCGTCGTCCGGGACCAGGTGCAGAAGGCGGTAGGCACGGTCCCGGAAGGGAACCAGGTCGACCGGTTCCCCGCGAATGCGGAATCGCTCGGACGCCGGGAGCCGTTGCGCGTCCGCCTCCGGAGCGACGACGGCCGTCGCTCCCTCCGCCCGGTATTCGCGCAGGAACGTTTCCGCGTTCGGATACCAGCGCAACGGCCGGCCTGCGTAGAAGGGCAGCGAGTAGGAAAAACTGTACTCGTGCGGCCCGATCACGACGAGTTCCTCGCCGGGTTCCAGAGCCGGGCGAATCGCCTCGGCGAGAGGCCGGGTGCTCCGGGTCCGGTCCACGATCGGCACGAGAACGGCGCGGTGGATCCCCGCTACGAGGGTGACGCCCGCCACCAGGCAGACGAAGGTCGCCGTCACCCGGCGGCGCGCCCAGCAGGCCAGCGCCACGACGACCAGCGATCCCAATCCGATCGACAATACAAAAACCCCGATCCGCGCGTCGGCCAGGACCGGCCGCAGGGCGTCGATCGTCCACAGATCCTTCTGGCCGAGCCGATCCCGGATCCAGGGCGTCGAAAGGAGCACGTTGCGACCCGCCAGGTCGAACAGCACGATCGACAGGATCCCGAGGAAAAGGCCGACCGCGGCGATCGCCGCGAAGAAGCCGGCCCTGCGCCGTCCTCCGGGGACCCGGGCGCGGGCGTCGGCCCATGCCGCGCCCACCAGGATCGACAACGCCGGGTAGACCGGCAGCAGGTACCGGGCGGTCTTCTTGCCCATCAACGAGTAGCCGATCAGAACGACCCACGCCCAGGCCGGCACGAGGCGGTCGGGGGCTTCTTCCGCGCGACCGGCATCGTCGCGCAGCCGTTCCCGCACGCCGATCGCCAGGGGCAGAAAGAGGCTCCACGGCGCGAAATCGACGACGACCCGCGGGACGTAGTACCAGAAGGGCTGCGAATGGCCCTCCGGCTGGCGGAACCCGAGGGCCCGGCCGACGTCGCCCGAGAAGAAACCTTTCAGGAACTCCAGCCCCCCGAGCCGCGCGGTCAACAGGATGAACCAGGGAAGCGTGAGAACCGCCCAGAGCAACCACGAAGACGGCGCGAACCAGGATCGCCGCTGGCGGGGCGCCGTCTCCGGCGGCGTCCGGCCGAAGCCGGCGAGGGCCACGACCAGCACGGGGATCAGCAGGCCCACGGGCCCCTTGGTCAACGTCGCCCCGGCCGTCGCCGCCCAGCCGACGCCCCGCCAGAGGGCCGAGGATCGACTCGATCGCGATCCCCACCAGGCGATCCAGGCGGCAAAGACGACGCCGACCCAGAACGCCAGAACCATGTCGATCTGCAGGGTGCGCGCCTGGCGGGCGAACTGCGGCGTGGATGCCAGAACCAGCGCCGACATCCAGCCGGCGGCGGGTCCGTAGAATCGTGCGGCGATCCATCCCGTCAGGCAGATCAACAAGGCGGCCAGGATCACCACGGGAAGCCGTGCCGCGGTCTCGTTCGCCCCGCCGACGGCCAGGGACGCGGCCACGATCCAGTGGGTCATCGGCGGTTTCGTCAGGACCAGGCGCGACCCCGCCCGCGGCACCACCCAGTCGCCCCTGTCGAGCATCGTCTGCGCGATCAGGGCGACCCGGCCCTCTCCCCGCGACCAGAGCCCCTTCTCGCCGAGACGATACCCGAGCTGCACCCAGAGAACGATCGCCAGCAGGAGCGCGGCCGCGAGATGGGTCTTCCGGTTCACGCCGAGGAATCCGACCCGACTCCCGCGTCTTCCGTCCGCAGGCGCTTGCGCCGGATCAGAACGAGGTTGTAGACGTACACGAAGAGGCCGAACTGCCCGAGGATGATGATCGGTTCCTTGGTGATGATCCCGTAGGAAAGGACCAGGACCGACCCGATCGAACTGACGTACCAGAACGCCACCGGCACGTACGATTCTCCCCGGCGGTAGCTCGCAAGCCACTGGATCAGAAAACGGCTCGCAAAAAGCATCTGCCCCACGAGCCCCAGGAAAAAGATCGGCGCCGTGACGCGGCGCCGCAGGCCGTGCCAGTAGCGGATCCAGGGATCGATTTCCCCCTGGCGCCGGCGCAACTCGGCCTGGAGCAGGTCGATCTCCTCCAGCAGAAGCTCCTCCTCGTCCGGATCCGCCGTGCCGCGCAGTTGATCGATCCGGGCGGCGATCTCCGGCAACCCTTCCCCGGGAGCGGACGGCGACGCCGGAAAGGCCGGGACGGCGAGGAACAACGCGGCGGCCGCCGACAGAACCATCATCCGCCTCTTCATTCGGAAGCCCCTTTTCCGCCCGGACGATACCCGCCCAGGTCGATCCTGCGCCGCCCGAACCAGGAAACCCCGAAAAGGTCCGTCAGGGTACGCAACCCCCGGTTGCGGAAGGAGTATTTCGTCTTGCCGGCCCGGCGCGGGCGATGCCCGACGGGTTCCTCGATCACCCGGAACCCCGCCTGTACGGCGAAGGCGGGGAAGAACCGGTGCGCCCCGTGAAACGGCAGGAAGGCGTCCGCGACGTCCCGCCGGAAGACCTTCAACGAACATCCGGTGTCGTGAACGCCGTCGCGGACCGCCAGCCGCCGGATGAAGTTCGCGGTCGAGGAGATCCAGCGGCGCATCGGCGTATCGCGGCGGTCGACGCGCCAGCCGCAGACCATGTCGGCGTCCCCGAGCAACGCCAGCAGTTTCGGGATGTCCTCGGGGCGGTTCTGCCCGTCGCCGTCCATCGTGATCAGGACATCCCCTTTCGCCGCGCGGAACCCGGCCAGGAACGCGGCGCTCTGTCCCCGGTTCTCCGGGGCGGTCAGGACGCGGAGCGTGCCGGGGTGTTCCGCCAGAAGTTCCCCGAGAATGCGGCCGGTGCCGTCCGTGCTCCCGTCGTCGACGGCGACGAACTCGTATTCACGACCCAGGCCGGACATCACCTGGAGCGTTTCCTCGACGACGGCGCGCACGTTGCCCTCTTCGTTGAAGAAGGGAACGACCACCGAGTAGGAAACGGATCGATCGCAGCCGGCCATGATGAACGCCCCGTCCGCGCGCCGGGGAAACCTTCGATCCGACGGCGGGCGCGGCATCGTATCACCCGAAGGCCGATTCCCTCAAGGACCCCTCCGGTCCGGCGGGCGCCGGTGCCGGAGGGAAATTGAATGATCCCGCTCCGGATCCCGTCTTCTCCCATGAAGACGAACCTGCGTTGCGGCCGGGCCGCCCGGGATCGGATCGGCCGGAGATTCACGGTCCTCGACCTTCCCGACGGCTTCGGGCTACCGTTGGAACCGCCATGAAGATCCTGCGATTGAGTTCCGCACTTCTTCTTCTCCTGGGAACGGCGGCCGCCCGGGAACGGGAAACCGCGCCGACGCCGGCCGGCCTGCTCACGGGTCGCGAGATCATGGCCCGGGTCCGGGCGAACCGTCCGGAACGCGGCTACCGCGCCCGCGTGCTGCTCTGGGAAACGAAACGCGGGCGGACCCTCCGGCGCCTGCGCGCGGAAACCCTCATGCATCGCGGCGACGGGGACACCCGTTTCCTCTACCGGGTTCTTTCTCCGCTGGAGGAAGCCGGCACCACGCTGCTGGTGATCGAACCCGCCGGCGAGGGACCGACGCGCTATTTCCTTCGGCTTCCGGGGGAAAAGGCCCGCGAGATGCGGGGCGCCGATCTCGCCACGCCGTTCGCGGGCACCCGGTTTTCCCTCCAGGATTTCGGGTTCGACTTCGTCCGATGGCCCGATCAACGCGTCGTGGGACTCGACCGCACCAAGGGGATCGAGGCGGTGATCGTCGAATCCCGTCCACCTCCCGGGAGCCGCAACCCGTACGCATGGGTCCGCACGTGGATCGCCCGGAAGGAATTCGCCCCGCTTCGCTGCGAGGCCTACGACGAAGAGGGCCGGCGGGTCCGCAGGATCGAGATCCGCAGCTTCGACCCGATCAACCACGAGATCCGCAAACTCGAGGCCCGGACCGACGGCGACGTGCGCACCGTCATGCAGGTGCTCTCCGTTCAGATCGACAGGGAATGGCCGGCCGAATGGTTCACCGTCGAAAGGCTGGACAAGCCTCCCGAGATCGAACCCTTCCCGACGGCCCCGGAGTCCGGTCCCGAGGTCGTGGACACGATCGAACCGCTTCCCGTGCGGCCGTAGCAGCCCGAAGATCGCACATCCGGCGGGCTTCCTCCGACCCCCGCGTCCCGACCGATCAATACGTTTCCAGCGTGCCGGCCGGCGGCCGGGGAACGACGGTGATCGTCACCGTCAGAGTCTCCCCGAACCAAGTCACGAGTTCCCGGAGCATCGCCCAGTGGGTCAGATAGCGTCCCGGCTCCTCCGGGGCGGTGATCTCGATGTCGAAGGCGATCGGCCGCCCGCGAAAGACGCCGCCGTATACGGGAATCTCGTTCGTGGCGTCGTCAATCGGGTAGCGCGCGGGGCCGAACAGGACCGGGTCGCGCCACTCCTGCTGGCCGAACTTGAAATCCGCCGCGCCGGTCCAGCTCAGATCCCCCTCGTTGCGGACGATCACCCGGGCCGTCGTCGTCTCCCCCGCCCGAAGGGTTTCGGGGAAATCGTGCCACAGGATCCGCGCGTCGTAGTCCGGGGTGTCGTTGAACCGGCGCGCCCCTTCCGCCGTCGTGCGGATGTACTCGTAGGGATCGTCCGTGTCGGACCAGACGTCGGTGCTCGGGTTGCTGCTGCCGGGCGCGATGTAGGGCGGGCCCGGGTCCGCCGCATAAAGGCCGGATCCCTCGTCGTACTCGTTCCAGCTCTCGAGGTAGACGCGGCGGATGCGGCCCCGGTCGACCAGGTTCCACGCGTTCCCGTAGTGGACCCCGCCGTCCCGCGGGAGGATGGATCCCGGCGTGCGGATGTTCTGATCCCAGTAACCGCCCTTGAGCTGCACCGCAAGAAGGCCGTTGTATTCCTTCTCCCGGTAGTAGGCATTGATCTCGAATTGCGGGACCTGCTCGTCGGCGAAGGTGAAGGTCGGCGGGTTGAGCGCCGTGGTGATCATGTAGATGTCGTTGGTGAACATCCCGTGTTCGGCCGCAAGAGCCGCTTCCAGGCGGCCCTGCAGGTCGGCTCGCGTGAGGGCGCCGAGGTTGTCCATGTTGAACTTCGCATGCCAGACGTCGAGAACCGTGCGCCCGTCGATTCGGCACAGATAGCTTTCCGCAAACGAATCCGGGTTGCCGAAGAAATACTCCTCGTAGAAGCGGATGTAGTGGTCCGCCAGCTCGTCCTTCCCCGCGTCCGTCGCCAGGTCGATCGACGGTTTCTGGTACCAGGTGATCATCGGGTCGAGGAAGGGGACGACCTTGGGCACGTCGTAGCCCTCGGCGCGCATTCCCCCCAGCGCGATGAAGAGATTGATCCGCTGCGAATCGAACGAGGGGATCAGATGGACGTAGAGCACGTCGATGTTCGCCGCCATGATCTGCTTGATCTGCCCCCGCCAGAAGGAGGGGGTGCCGTTCCATGCGGGACGCCCTTCCAGCGGCCGCCACGGGCCCGACAACTGGCCGGAGGTCGCCGTGTACCAGTGGAAGAGGCTCGTGCTGACGATCCGGTCGTGGAGCTCGAAGGACCGGCCCGCCGTGTAGAGATCCGGCGGATCCGCCGGCGCCGCGGGACCGAACAGGAACACGCCGCACAGAACGAGCGCCGATCTTCGCAGCCGCCGCGCCGGGGAAAGAAGCGTCACCATCGCGACCCCGCGTCGTTTCCCTCGGGTCGGCGCCGGATCGCGGCGAATTCCCTCCCCGGCGTCACCCGTCCGCAACGGCGGAGCCCGGCATGAACGGAGATCTTCATCGGAACCAACATGCCGGAAGGACCCGGGAAAGGCAAGACGCCGCGGGAGAAACCGGGCGGATCGGCGCAACGCCGCCCTCGCCCCCCGCGGCCGGTCCCTCTCAGAACCAGCGGACGAAGAAACTCTCGAACTGCGTCCAGGCCCGGCGCGCGCGCCATCCGCCGATCAGCAGGAAGGCGCCCAGGCCGATGAACGCCCCCGCGATCAGGGCGACGAGCACGAAGGGCTCCAGGAGGATCAGGATCCCGAAGAGGATCAGGACGATCCCCGGCCAGAAGAGGGGCCATTGCCCCTGTCCGGCCGGGGACCCCATCCGCGAGAACCACCCGTGTCCCGTTCCGTTGCGTCCGTTCATCATCGCTTCCGTCACCCTTTCTCACGCACGGGACACCGGGGGTTCCCGTCACGCATACTGGACTTCCACCTGTCGCGGTTTCGCATGCTCGGTCTTCGCAAGCGTCACCGTCAGCAATCCCTGCTCCATCTTCGCCGAAATCCGACCCTGATCCACCGTGTCGCCGATCGTGAAGCTCCGCTCGTAGACGCCGTCCCGCGTCTCCCGCGACAGGAAGGTCGCGTTCTCGTAGCTCACGGGCTCCTTGCGGCCCCGCAGGATCAGCTGATCCCCCTCGACGGTGACCGTGAGGTTCTCCTTCGTCACCCCGGGCATTTCGGCCTGGACGATCACGGCCTCGTCGGTTTCGTGGATCGATACCCGCGGGGTCAACACCCGCGTCTCCGAGCGCTCCAGCGCTGTGGTCTCATTCCGCCTGTTCATCTTCATCCACCTCCGTCTTCGTGATCCAGGGGCGGTGGCGGATCCCACGCCCTTCCGTTCGCCGAAGGCCATCATTGGACCGCCACCTCGATCTGGCGCGGCCGATGTTCCTCCGCCTTGGGAAGCGTGATCTCCAGCACGCCCGCCTTGTAGGTGGCCTTCACGTTGTCGGCCTGGATCTCCGCCGGCAACCCCACCGTCCGGTGGAACTTGCCGCTGAGACACTCGGACCGGAGGACCTCGCCGGCCACCTCATCGGTGCGCGAGGGGATTTCCCCTTCGATGGTCAGCACGTTCCCCTCGACCGATACGGAGACCTTGTCCTTCTCCTGGCCGGGAAGCTCCGCCCGGACGACATACGAGTCTCCGGTGTCGATCACGTCCAGCGGCGGCCAGCTCGCCCGGTCGAACAGACCGACCGGCGGAAGGCCCCAATCCAGATACCAGCTCTGCGGAATGTCCAGCCACCGGTCCAGTTCCTCCTGCAACTGGGAAAGGACCGCCCACGGAGATACCGTCTGCCTCTCGCGCCTCTGAATCAGGTTGTTCGCCATCGTTCTCACCTCGCTTTCGATTCCCGCAGGGAACCGCCGCCCCGAATAGCACGGGGCATACCAACTCCCGGGAAGACCTCGGTATCGTGATTCATAACACACTGCAATTCCGTTGGTTACATATACGCATACCCGGAACCGTACGCGACGGGCGCCAGGCTGAAGTGCGTCATTTTGTCGCATTCTCCCGGAGGATTTCCGTCGGTTGGTGGGTCAGAATTACGCACATTTCCGAAGCCTGCGCGGTGCGGTTCGCCCCGCGCCGCGCGACGGAGCGGGTCCGCGCCGGAGCGCGTCCGCGGCGGAGCGGGCGCATCGAACCGGCGCCGTCAACGGGGACTGGTTTCCCGGGGGCATCGGAGTAGGATTCCGGAGGGTGAAACGTCGAGCGAGGCAACCCCGATGAACACGTCCGATACCCTTGAATCGTTGCTCCGAAGGCTCTCCGCCGAAGGCGAACTCTTCGAGCGGGAGGGCGAAGAAACCCTCCGATGCGTCGCCTGCGGGCACCGATGCCGGCTCCGCGAGGGACAGCGGGGCATCTGCAAGGTCCGCTGGGTGGAGAACGGAAGGCTCCGGGTTCCCCGAGGCTACGTGGCGGGTCTGGCCTGCGATCCGATCGAGAAGAAGCCCTTCTTCCACGTGCTGCCGGGATCGGACGCCCTGAGCTTCGGGATGCTCGGATGCGATTTCCATTGTCCCTTCTGCCAGAACTGGATCAGTTCCCAGGCCCTTCGCGATCCGGTCGCCGGATCGAGACCCCAGGAAATTTCCGCCGAACGGATCGTCGATCTCGCCGCCGAGTACCGCGCACCCATCATCGCCAGCACCTACAACGAACCGTTGATCACCGCCGAATGGGCGCACGAAATCCTTACGATCGCCCGTTCCCGGGGGATCCGCGGCGCGTTCGTCTCGAACGGAAACGCCACCCCCGAGGTCCTGGACTATCTCCGGCCGGTCGTCGACTTCTACAAGGTCGATCTGAAGGCCTTCCGCCCGGAATCCTACCGGGAACTCGGCGGGGTGCTGGATCGCGTGCTGGAGACGATCCGGGGACTCGTCGACCGCGGCTTCTGGGTCGAGATCGTCACCCTGGTCGTCCCGGGATTCAACGATTCCCGGGAGGAACTCCGGGACATCGCCCGCTTCGTCCGTTCGGTCTCCCCGGACATCCCCTGGCACATCACGGCCTTCTACGGCGCGTACCGCATGTCCGACGGGACCGCGACCACGGCGCAGCAGCTTCTCACGGCCGCCGAACTCGGGCGCGAGGAAGGGCTGCATTTCGTCTACGCCGGCAACCTGCCCGGCAGCGTGGGCGACTGGGAGGACACCGCCTGCCCCCGCTGCGGCGCCCGCCTGGTCCACCGGCGCGGGTTCACCGTTCTGGAGAACCGGATCCGACCCGACGGCTCCTGTCCCGAGTGCGGACACCGCATCCCGGGATTCTGGTCGACCGCCGGGGAAATCGTCCCGCCGGCGCCGACCGCGTAAAGAATTAAAATCGGGCCCGCCCCCTTTTTGCGGGGCGTCACTTGCGCGGGAGGCGTTGTGCCAGCATATTCCGCCATGGGCCGCACCCGTCGCCGACCGGTGCGGACGCCGAAAAGACGAAGAAGACGCAAGACGAACCTCAACCGGAGGGAATGACCCATGGCACACGAATTGCCGCCGCTGCCGTATCCGTACGACGCACTGGAACCGTACATCGACGAAGAGACGATGCATCTGCATCACGACATCCATCACAAGGGTTACGTCGCCGGCCTGAACAGGGCCGAGGAGAAACTGGCCGAGGCGCGGGCCTCGGGAGACCTGACCCTGGCGAAACACTGGGAACGCGAGGCCGCCTTCCACGGCTCCGGCCATTTCCTGCACTCCATCTTCTGGACGAACATGGCGCCCGCCGGCGAGGGCGGCGGCGGACAACCCGACGGGGATCTCGCCGCGGCGATCCAGAAGGATTTCGGATCGTACGACGCCTTCGCCGCCCAGTTCTCCGCCGCATCGGCCCAGGTGGAGGGAAGCGGCTGGGGCATCCTGGCCTACCGGCCCGTGGACGGACGACTGGTCGTCCTCCAGGCCGAGAAACACCAGAACCTGACGCAGTGGGGGGTCGTCCCGCTGCTGGTGCTGGACGTCTGGGAACACGCCTACTACCTGAAGTACCGGAACAAGCGCGCGGACTACGTGAAGGCCTTCTTCGACGTGATCCACTGGTCGGACGTCGCCGCGCGCCATGCCGCGGCGAAGAAGTAGCGGCACGAACGTCGTCTCCCGCCGGGGAGTTCCCGGCGCCCTGCGCGGGGCTTCCCGGCGGGGAG
This sequence comes from uncultured Verrucomicrobiota bacterium, assembly GCA_964395275.1. Classification (GTDB taxonomy): domain Bacteria; phylum Verrucomicrobiota; class CALLYA01; order CAYNBQ01; family CAYNBQ01; genus CAYNBQ01. The sequence continues at coordinate 1,597 of CAYNBQ010000067.1, read as the reverse complement.
AGGACTCTCTCTTGACCCCCCGGGGAAGGACGGGTACGGTCGCGCGTGGACCGTCCGGTGTCCGGGCGGTTCGGGCGGAGAACGCGATGAAGCTTTCCGGCAATCGGAACCGACATTGGCGGCGCGGAAGCGGGGTCCCCGGCTGAGGCCGGAGGACCGGTTTCGCGCCGGTTCCGGGGACCCCGATGGAGCGACGCTTCATCGGGTTTTCTTTTGCGGGAAACAGGGCGAACCGACCCCAAACCTGGAGAAGACGAGGGTGTTGACCAAGAGAATCATTCCATGCCTGGACGTAACCGGGGGACGCGTCGTCAAGGGCGTCCGCTTCGTGAACCTGCGCGACGCCGGCGATCCGGTCGAAGCGGCGATCCGCTACAACGAGCAGGGCGCCGACGAACTCGTCTTCCTCGACATCACGGCCTCCTCCGACGATCGCGACACGATGGTGGACGTCGTGGAACGAACGGCGGCCCACGTTTTCATGCCGCTGACCGTCGGGGGCGGAATCCGATCCTGCGAGGACGTCCGGCGCATGCTGAAGGCCGGCGCGGACAAGGTGTCGATCAATACCGCGGCCGTCCGGAACCCGGAACTGGTCCGGGAATCCGCCCGGCGGTTCGGCAGCCAGTGCATCGTCGTGGCCATCGACGCCCGGCGCGTCCCCGGGCGCGAGGGCGCCTGGGAGGTCTACACCCACGGCGGCCGAACGCCCACGGGGATCGACGCCGTCGAATGGGCCCGCCGGGTGACCGACCTCGGCGCCGGCGAGATCCTGCTGACCAGCATGGACGCCGACGGCACGAAGGCCGGGTACGACGTGGCCCTGAACCGCGCGATCGCCGAATCGGTCCCGGTGCCCGTCATCGCCAGCGGCGGCGCCGGCGATCTCGACCACATGTACGACGTCCTCACCGAGGGCCGGGCCGACGCCGTCCTGGCGGCCTCGGTCTTCCACTTCGGGGAACTGACCGTGGAAGACGTGAAGAAATTCCTTTCGGCAAAGGGGGTGCCGGTGCGCCTATGAAACTGCTCGACGAACTGAAATTCGACGACCGCGGCCTGATCCCGGTCGTCCTGCAGGACGCCGCGACGGGCGAGATCCTGATGCTCGCCTACATGAACCGCGAATCGCTCGCAAAAACCCTGGAGACGGGCCTCTGCCACTACTGGAGCCGGTCGCGGCGGAAGCTCTGGCTCAAGGGGGAATCCTCCGGACACGTGCAGAAGGTCCGCGAGATCCGGGTCGACTGCGACGCGGACGCCCTGGTGATCCGCATCGAACAGGTCGGCGGCGCCTGCCACACCGGGTACCGCTCCTGTTTCTACCGCCGGATGGACGGCGACGATCTCGTGGTCGACGGCGAAAAGGTCTTCGACCCCGACGAGATCTACAGCAGGAAATGAGGCAACCATGAGCGGCCCGTTTCCGGATCGATCCCGGTTTCTCGAACTGGCCCGCGAAGGCAACCTGATTCCCGTCTACCGGGAGTTCGTGGCCGACATGGACACCCCGGTCTCCGCCCTGGCCAGGATCGGCACGGGAAGCCCCTCGTTCCTCCTGGAAAGCGTCGAAGGCGGGGAGAGGATCGGCCGCTAC
>CAYNBQ010000066.1:0-21555 GCA_964395275.1 uncultured Verrucomicrobiota bacterium | reverse complement strand
TCGGTTCATTCCGTGCTGCGGCAGAAGGGCGTGCCTCCGAGGGACCGGCACAGATCGTCCGCAAGGTCGGAGACGATCTCCATGCGGGTCGGATGGTAGTACTCCGCCGCAGAGAGCTGCGCCACCGTGTGCCCGTGGTCGATCGCGTATCCCGGCAGGTGGATCAGGTCGCCCGCGCCGGAACAGACCAGCCCCACCCCGAGGACCCGGCCGTCATCGGCATCCGCCACGATCTCGCCGAATCCGAACCGATCGCCCAGAAGACGCAGTTTCCCGACCCCCGCGCTCTCCGCCCGGCTCGTGGCGATCCGATGTCCGGCGGCCTCCGCCTCCTCGGCGGTCAGGCCCGCATGCGCGAACTCGGGATCCGAGAAAACCACCTGGAGATTGGATCTCTTCGTCCAACGCCGGTTTCCCCCGGTGACCGCGTTTTCGGCGGCGATCCCCGCCTCGATGTGGGCGTGGTGAACGACCATGCGGCGACCCGAGGCGTCGCCCGCGGCGAAGATGTGGGGATGTCCCGCCAACCGCATGTCTTCCCCGAGGTCGAGGGTTCCGTCGGCCTTCCGTTCGACGCCCGCCGTTTCCAACCCCAGGCCGTCCAGCGCCGGGCGTCGTCCCACCGCCAGCAACACCCGTTCCGCAGCCAGCGGTTCGTACCCGTCCGGTCCCTCCAACTCGAGGAGAAACAACCCGTCCGGATCCCGCCGGATCCGGCCGACCCTGTGGCGGTCGTAGATGTCGATCCCTTCGGCGGCGTAGGCCGCGGCGATGGCCCGGCCGAACCGTTCGGGGAACATCGGCAGGATCCCCCGATCGGAAACCAGGCTGACCGCGCAACCCAGTCGGGCGTAGCGCAGGGAGAATTCCAGGCCGATCGCCCCGGCCCCGATCACGGCCAGCGAACCCGGCAGGACCCGGTTGTGCAGGATCTCCTCGTGGGTCCAGACCTCCCCGGGCCCGAGCCGCAGTCCCTCGATCGGCGGGACGAGGGGAACCGAACCGGTCGCAAGAATCACCGCGTCGACTTCGTACCGCCGGTCTTCGGCCTCCAGAATGTGCGGCCCCGCGAACCGGGCGCTGCATCGATGGATCTCGAACCCGTCGCCTTCCTGCCGGGCGATGAATCGCTGCCGCAACGCCCGGAAGCGGGCCACTTCGCGGTCTTTCCATGCGACGATGGAAGCCAGCAATTCCGAGGGCTCCTTCGGCTCGATCTTCAGCCATCCGTGCCGCGCGGCGGCGTGCATCGCGTCGATCGGTTCGAACATCGCCTTCGACGGCATGCATCCCTCGTTCACGCACAACGACGCGCGATCGGCGTTGTCCCCCATGAAGAAGAGCACCTTCGCGCCCAGGAATCGCGCCATGCGCGCCGCGGTCAATCCCGCCGATCCGCCGCCGATCACCGCAACCGTTTTCTTTTCGCCCATCTCGATTCCTCCCGTCCCCCCATCGGGGCGCCCCGAACGATACGGGATGACGCCTTCCGCCTCAAACGGGCGGAGCGCCACGGGCGTTCGCGGGGGTTGAACGCCGGAAGAACCTCGCCGATGATTCTTCCGGCAACGGGGGCCCCGCAATCCCCGCGGCCCGGGAGAAACGACATGCAGCCCCCGCTCCGTCCTCGTCCATGTTTCCTCCTTGCCGTCTTCTCGATCTCCGGCCTTCTCGGGACCTTCGCGGACGCCGCCAGGTCCCTGCCCGTGCCCTATTGGCATCAGCCGGACGGATCCACGTGCATGCCGACGAGTCTCCTGATGTGCCTGGCCTATTTCGGGAAAGACGAGCTGAGCGACGAACGGATCTACGAGCTTCATCGCAGGACCCGTGTGAACCGCCTGAACATCCCGGCCATCCTACGGGAATACGGACTGGACGGAGACGCGAGTTATTCGCCCTACTGGACCTTCGACGACATCCGAGCCGACATCGACGACGGACTGCCCGTCATTCTCGGCACGGACCTTTCCGACGCCGGTCACATCATGGTGGCGGTCGGCTACACGGACGACGGCCGCGTTCTGGTGAACGATCCCGGCTACCGCCGGGAGGGCCATGTGCCGGTCACCCTCGACGAAATCAAGTTCGACGGAGGCGGCGTCCGCTTCCGCCGGGTGCCGCCCGGTCCCTGGCAGGCCGAATGGGTGGCGCAACACGGCAACGGCTGGATGAACGAAGGCGAACGCCGGGAACTGTGGATCGAATACCGCAATCGCGGGACGAAAACATGGCCGGCCGGCGAGGTGGAACTCCGTCCGTCGGCGCCGCCGGATCCCCCCGGGCTCTTCTACGATCCCCCGACGTGGATTTCGCCCCGCCGGATCGCCCGGATCACCCGGGACGTCCCTCCGGGCGAGACCTACCGTTTCCGCTTCTTCATCGTCGCCCCGGCGGTCGAGTATCCGACTCCCTTTTCCGTCCCGGTTCATCTCGCCTGCCGCAACGAATGGTTCGGATACCCGCGGGACCGCGACGTCGGCATCGGGGGCCGGGTCTGGCCGCGCTTTTCCCTTCCGATCGAGGATCGCTTTCCGCCCTCGGGCCCTTCCCTGCCGTGGGTGTCCCGCTTCACTTCCCCCCAGCCGGTTCGGCGGCGGGACGATCCGATGGGCGACGGCGTCGTCCTGCGGATTCAGGACCGCAAGAACGGCGGCTACGAATCGATCCGCATCGGCAACCTGGGGCGGGGCGACTACCGCGCATCCGCGCTCCTCTTCTGCAGCTACCGACCGGCGATCACGAACGGCTTCGAGCGGATCGGCCTTTTCGTGCGGGACAACTACCGGGGCGATTTCGAAAAGAAGCGCAAGGGAAAGGGTTACATGATCCTTCACGATTCCTCCGACGGGCGAATCCGGTGCGCCAAGGTCGTCTACGGAACGATTCACGATTTTCTCGTCGAACCGATCTTCCTGCGCGGCAGCGCGTGGCACGAGTTCGCCGTGGAATGCCGCGGGACGCGGATACGTTTCTTCCTTGACGGCAAGGAAATCGCCGCCGTCGACGACGATTTCCGCAGGGAAGGACTGGCCGGAATCGGATACCACGAGTATTTCGAGGACGATTCGCTGGCCGAGGGGGCGCTGGCGGCACGATTCCGCCTGGACCCCGTCGAATAACCCTCCGGATGCCGCTGCCCTCGCGCATCGTCCCGGCGGCATGCCCTGACGATCGTGCGCCGGCGGCTCCGATCGTCCGAGGGATCCGGGGTCGCAGCGGCCGTACGGGCCTCGTCCCTCCCCGCGGCCCGCTTCCGCGGCCGGGAGTCTCCGTTCCTCGTGCCGAGAAGAATATCCTTTCTTTTGCGGTTGCAATCCGTCCGGGCGCGCGTATGTTGTCTTGCCGCCCGATCCGGACGGAGCACCGACATCATGACGAAGAGACGACATGCGTCCATCGGGATCCAAGGGCTCCTGGTACTCTTTCTCCTGGCCGGATCCGTCCCCGCCGGGCGGTCTCAGATCAACGGCGCGGTTCCGGGAACTCCGAATCGCCTGGATTCCCTCCGGGGCACGGGGGATCTCGACGAGATCCGGCAACGACGGATCCTGCGCGTCCTGGTCGAGTACAGTCCGACGTACTTCTTCTTCAGCGACGGCGAACCGAAGGGGTTCGAATACGAACTCCTCTCGCGCTTCGAAGAGCGGCTGAACCGCGACGTCCGGTCCGAAGACCGGAAGATCCACGTCATCTTCACCCCGGTGCGCTTCGAAGATCTTCTGCCGTACCTGGTGGAAGGCCGGGGAGACATCGCCGCGGCGGGCCTCACCATCACGGCGGAGCGCCGGGAGATCGTGGCCTTCACGGACCCCTACCTGCCGGACGTCGACGAGGTCGTCGTCACGGCGAAACACGTCCAGGGGTTGAGAACCCCGGCGGATCTTTCGGGCCGTTCCGTCTACGTGCTGCCGTCGACGAGTTTCGCGCAGCATCTGGAGGAGTTGAACCGGGCCTTCGGCCGCGCCGGCCGCGCCCCCGTACGAATCGTTCCGGCCGATCCCGACCTCAATACCGAGGGAATCCTGGAACTGGTCAACGCCGGGGTCGTGGACATCACGGTGGCCGACCGTCACGTGGCGGAGATCTGGGCGGCGGGCCTGACCGACATGGTGGTGCGCACCGATCTTCGCATAGCCCGCTCCGGCGATATCGCATGGGCGGTGCGCAAGGACAACCCGGAACTGCTCTCGGAACTGAACGCCTACGTCAAGACCATCCGCAGGGGGACCCTTCTGGGGAACATCTTCTTCCGGCGCTACTACCGGGATACGCGCTGGATACGAAATCCCCTGACCCCGAGCGAGATGGGGAAGTTGAAACGGTACCGGCCCCTCTTCCAGAAATACGCCGCCGAATACGGAATGGACTGGATGGCGCTGGCGGCCCAGGCGTACCAGGAATCCCGGCTCGACCAGGACTGCCGGAGCCCTACGGGCGCCGTGGGCATCATGCAGCTCATGCCCTCGACCGCGGCCGACAAGGCCGTCGCGATTCCGGACATCTCCACGGCCGAGAACAACATCCATGCCGGCGTGAAGTACATGGCGTGGCTGCGCGACACGTATTTCGACGATCCTGACCTGCCGGACGAGGTGCGGTGGGACTTCACGCTCGCGGCTTACAACTTGGGACCGGGCCGCGTCCGCCGTCTCCGAGAGGCGGCGAAGGCCTCCGGACTCGACCCGAACCGCTGGTTCTTCAACGTGGAACAGATCGCCCTGAAAACCGCCGGCCCGGAACCGGTCCGCTACGTCAGCAATATCAACAAGTACTACATCGCCTACAGCATGGCCGAGAAATCACGCAGCCTGGGGAAAGAAATCCGCAAGAGGATTCTCGCCCGGAACTAAACGCCCCCCGGACAAGACGAAGGCGGATCCGTCCGGGAAACGGATTCGCCGTGATCGTCCCGCTCGGCGGGAAAAGGGCTATCGGGTCGCCTGCGGCTGCAGTGCCCGCTGGACGCGGTCCAGCGATTCCAGGACCCGATCGATGTCCGCCAGGACGACCTTGGCGTCCCGGTTCGCGCGCTTGGCGATCGGACGGACGGCCTCGAGACCGGCCTGGGTCAGGTCCGTCGAGAGATGTCGTTCGATGTCCTGGATGTCGGTGATGAAGGGGGCGTACGCCTTCTTGGTTTCCCGCATCGCGTCCGAAAGCTTCCAGAAATGGTTCAGCGTCTCTTCGCGCCGCTTGTCGCTCATCTGGCGGGCATCCAGGTTCGCAATGGCGCGAATCTCCTTTTCCCACTGATCGAAGTAGGCCGTCCCCAGGGTGATGACCTTGTCCGTGCGATAATGCACCCGCCGCCGCTGCGCCTCCGCCTCCCGGACCTGTGCGCGGAACATCTCGAACTTCCCCTCGAGACTTCCGCCGACCTCGGGGGCGTACATCCGGTTCAATGCATTGACGGTGATGATGATCTGTTGCCGCGCGGCGGTGATCTCGTCCCGCAGCTCCGAGAGGCTGATCATCGTGCTCTGCGCACGCTGGTATCCGGTCTTGCACCCCGCCCCCAGGAGCAGGACCCCGAACCCGAGCAGGGACATCCGAACGAACTTTGAAGATGCTGTGAACAATGGCGGCCTCCTTCGTCCTCATTTTCCCGGCTAGTCTATCCATTCCGCGCGCTTCTACAAGCGGGATCTGGATTTTCGGCGTCGGCCCCGGGCGCGTGATCCCTCTCCGAGGTCTGCGGGCTGCGCCATCTAGCGGCCGGGCGCGGCAGCGGGTCCGTCCGCGCGACGCCCGGGATCGGCCGGTTCCGGCCCTCTCGAGGAATCCCCCGGCTTCTTCCCGGAAGAGGGTTCCGACCGGGGTTTCCGGGGCCGGCGTCGGCGGCGGCGGCTTCCACGGGAACGGGACGCGGGCGCGTTCGAGTGGGAGACGCTCAACTCCGCCTGGAAGGCCGTCCCGTACAGGTCCAGGATCGTCAGGAAGAGCGCCGCCACGAGAGGTCCCAGGATGAAGCCGACCGGGCCGAACAGGAAAAGTCCGCCCAGCGTGGAAACCATGATCATCAGATCCGGCATCTTCAGGTCCTTGCCCACGAGGACCGGACGCAGGAAATTGTCCACGCTGCTGATCACGATGCCTCCCCAGGCGACCAGGACCACGGCGGCGACGATCCGCCCCTGGACGAAAAGATAGACGGCCGCGGGAATCCAGACCAGCGGGGTGCCGATCACCGGGATCATCGACAGGACCGCCATGACGGTCCCCCAGAAAACCGCGTCGTGCAGCCCGAGGAACGCATAACCGATCCCGCCGAGAAATCCCTGGACGATCCCGATCAGCAGCGTCCCCTTCAGCGTGGCGCGGGTGACGGAGACGAAGTTCGCGCTCATCCGCTTCTTGTCGCTCTCGGCGAGGGGAAGGTAGGAATAGGCCTTGTGCAACATCGCCGGCCCGTCCATCAGGAAGAAGAACATCGCGTAGAGCATGATCACGAGGCTGAAGAAAAAGGAAAACGTCCCGCGGGCCGCCGAGGAGATGGCGCCGATGCCCCACGAACCCACCTGCCCCGCCCATTCCCCCACCTTCTCCATGATCCGCGCCCGGTAGGGCAGCAACTGCTCGTAGAAAGGCAGCTTCTCGAGGATGCCGCCGATGTCCCGGGGCTGCTCGATGTGCTGCTGGACCCAGGGAACGACGGTTTCGCTGATCTTCCGGCTGACCTGGACGGCCTGGTCCGCAACGATCCCGAGCAGGGCGACCAGGGGAACGATGATCAGCAACAGGGCCAGAAGGATCGTGAGGATCGAGGCCGGCGCCTTCCGCCCACCGAGACGGCGCTGGATCTTCCGGTAGATCGGATGCAGCACCGCGGAGAACAACGCGGCGAGCACGAGGACCATCAGCAGGGATCGGATCACCAGGAGGAAGAGAACCGTGATCCCCGCCACCAGGCTCAGAAGAAAGATCTTGTGGAATCTCTCCCGGTCCCCCCGGACATCGGCGTTCTGATTCATCCGTTTCCCCCCCTGCCTTCGCCGTATCCGCCCGGGGGCATTCGGCGGAGTCATCCCTTCCGACTGATCTTGGCCCACGTGTCCTTGAGGGTCACCGTCCGATTGAACACGGGCGCCCCGGGCCGCGAATCCCGCGTATCGACGCAGAAGTACCCCTGCCGCAGGAACTGAAATCTCGATCCCGGCTCGGCTTCGGCAAGGCCGGGTTCGACCTTGCAGCCGCGAAGGATGCGCAGCGAATCGGGGTTGAGCAGATCGCGGAAGTCGCCTTCCGCCGAGGCGGGATCCGGGACCCGGAAGAGCGGTTCGTACAATCGAACCTCGGCATCCACCGCATGACGGGCGGAAACCCAGTGGAGGGTTCCGCGCACCTTCCGTCCGTCGGGCGTGGATCCGCCGCGCGATTCCGGATCGTAGGTGCATCGAAGTTCCGCAACCCTTCCGTCGCCGTCGCGAACCACGTCCACGCACCGGATGTAGTAGGCGTGTTTCAGCCGCACCTCGCCTCCGGGTTTCAGCCGGAAGTATTTTTTCGGCGCGTTCTCGCGGAAATCCTCGCGTTCGATCCAGATTTCCCTCGAAAACGGGATCGGACGCGTTCCCGCGGAGGGATCCTCCGGGTTGTTGATCGCGTCGAAGGACTCCACCCGATCCTCGGGATAGTTTTCGATGACCACCTTCAGGGGATCCAGCACGGCCATGACGCGCCGGGCCCGGCGGTTCAGATCTTCCCGCACGCAGTATTCCAGCAGGGAAACGTCGATCAGATTGTCCCGCTTTGCCACGCCGATGCGGTCGCAGAAGGTGCGGATCGCCTCCGGGGTGAATCCGCGCCGGCGCAACCCGCACAGGGTCGGCATCCGGGGGTCGTCCCACCCGGAAACGTGGCCTTCCTCGACGAGTTGCAGCAGACGGCGCTTGCTCATGATCGTGTAGGAAAGATTCAGGCGCGCGAACTCGTACTGGCGGGGCCGGTGCGGCACGGGCAGATTCTCGATGAACCAGTCGTACAGCGGTCGGTTCACCTCGAATTCGAGCGTGCAGATCGAGTGGGTGATCCCCTCGATCGCGTCGCTCTGTCCGTGGGCGAAGTCATACATCGGGTAGATGTTCCATTTCGATCCGGTCCGGTGATGGGGTACGCGCCGGATCCGATAGATCAGCGGGTCGCGCATCTTCATGTTCGGATGCGCCATGTCGATCTTGGCGCGGAGGGTGTAAGCGCCTTCGGGAAACTCGCCGTTCTTCATCCGCTCCAGCAGTTCCAGGCTTTCCTCAGGCGGCCGGTCTCGATCCGGACTCGGCCGCCCCGGCCGGGTCACCGTCCCCCGGTATTCGCGGATCTGTTCCTCGGTCAGACTGCAGACGTAGGCCTTGCCGTGCCGGATCAGGTACTGCGCCCATTCGTAGAGCTGGTCGAAATAGTCGGAGGCGTAATACTCCCGGTCGCCCCAGTCGAAGCCGAGCCAGCGGACGTCCTCCCGGATGGCCTCGACGTACTCGACCTCTTCGGTTTCCGGGTTCGTATCGTCGAACCGCAGGTTGCAGAGCCCGCCGAATTCCTCGGCGATCCCGAAGTTCAGGCAGATGCTCTTGGCATGGCCGATATGGAGATACCCGTTGGGCTCGGGCGGAAACCGCGTGTGCACCGTGGCATGACGCCCCGAGGCGAGATCGCGCGCAACGATTTCGCGAATGAAATCGCGCGTCTCGCCCGTTTCTCCCGCGGTCCCGTTCCCGCCTTTCCCGATGTCACCGCTCATCGATCATCCGTCTCCCGTCGGAGCGCGTTCGCCCCTCGTCGGTTTCTTTCCGTCGATCCTCCCGCAGAGATTGCGGGAAGGGCAAGAGCGACCCGCCCCCTCCCGGCGGAATTCGTTCGGCGGCGGCGAGGGTTCGCCGTCTCCGCGATTCCGTTCGGATCGGTTCGCTTCCGCGCGCGGACTAACGCACCGCCCGAGGAGGTTCCACCACCCTGTAGCAGGTCCGTGCGCCGTCGAAGACGTGCTGATAATAGACTCCGTTGGCCTCGAAGTAGATGAGCCCGTTGACCTGGACCTGCTGCGCACCCGAGGGGAGTTGGTCGACGCACATCCCGATCGGGGGGTAGACGACCTCGTACCCCTCCTGCGTGGGGGAATCCGAGAGGTAGATCCCGTCGTAGTAATAGTAGTGGTGGCCGTACCAGGGAATCGGGTAGAAGCCGTACGGCGGCCGGGGATAGACGTATCCGGGCGGCGGCGGCCATGCCCCGGGATTGTCCTTGATGTACTCGATCAGCTTCCGGCGGATCTGTTCCTGCTTCTCCGGCGGCAGCTTGTCCCAGACATCCCCCAGCCCGGCTTTCAACCATTGTTTCTGTGCATCCGTCAGATTCTTCCCCTCGAACAGGGATTCCACGTAGGCCCGTCTCTGATCCGGAGGGACCTCCGCCAGCCGGCGCTTCAGTTCCTGCTGGAGCTGTTCCACGTTCTGCGGCGGAGTTCTTCCGGGGATCTGCTCGCGGCGGGCCTCGCGCAGGGCGTCGATCTGTCCCTGGGGGACGATCGGCACCACCGGGAGAACCGACGGACGACCCGGACGGTTCGGCCTTTCCGGCAACGGCGTGGGACGAACGCCCGGCCGGCCAGGCTGGGGCATCGGCTGAATCGTCGGACCCGAAGGCTGCGTCGGCAGGGTTCCCGGGCGGGAGGGCTGCGAAGGGAAGGCAGGCCCGGGCGACGGCCGCGTGACCGGACGCGGGGTCGGCCGGGGAGCCGGACGGGGTCGCGCCGAGCCGTGGGAAACCGACGGCCTCGGCATCGCGGCGCGGGTGGCGCGCTGGGCCGGGCTCGCCGTCGCCATCCAGGCCATCGCCGAAACGATCAGAACCGTCGTCGCTCCCTTTCGGAACGGTCGGGCGCTATTCGACGTCATCTTGCACCTCCTCTTCCCGAAGCGCCGATTCGCCGGGAGACGACTCCCCCGGTTCCTCGGCGAAATAGATCCGTTCCGCCCCTTCGGGAACGTGCGGCTGGAACAGCCGGTCGGGAACGCTGTCCAGGGCCTCGAACTTCTTGAGAAAGACCGTGTACCGGGGATTCCGGGGAAGGTGCGGGTATCGAATCGTCATCTTGCGCAGGTACGGACGTTCGCGAAGGGTGACCCAGAGTTCCCATTCCGCCGAAGGGTTCCGGAAGGCGACATGCGTGGTTTCCAGGCCGCCGAGCGTCTCACGGCCGATGAGCCGGGCGCTCTCGAGATTCTCCAGCAACTGCTCGCCGATCTCCCGCGACAGCAGATCCGCCAGGGGCAGCGTGATTCCGTACCGGTCGACCAGCAGGCGAAGCATGTCGTCGATCGACCCGGGATCCTTCACCCGGGCCCAGACGTTTTTCTTCTTGTCGTAGAGTGTCACCGATTCGCCGTCCTTCCACAGGATCCGGTTCGTCAGATCTCCCTTCGTTTCGATGCGGAGTCGATCCGGTCGGCGGACCACGATCTCGCTCGTACCCCGGAAGGTTTCGGTCTCGCCGTCCTCCCCTTCCTGTTCGACCACCTCGCCCAGTTCCATGCGGAAGGCGAGCATCGCCGGGGTCTGCCGAACCAGGCGCCGGAGCAGGGCCACCCCGCGTGGATCGAGCCGCTCCTCCTTCGCGGAAACGCCTTCCTCGGCGCGGCCGCCCGCGAGACCGCCCAGCGCCAGCAGGACGCCGAGAAACCAAGTCAACAAGCGTCGATTCGTCATGATCCGTTTCTCCCGGGGTTTCTTCCGACCGAGGCGGGTCCTTCCGCCCCCGAATCACCGCGGAAACGGAGAAGGGGCGTCAGGAACACCATGAACTTACACCTTCCGTCCCGGAGTTCAACAGCCCCGCACGGGGCGGGAGCACCGGATCCCCGGGACTCGGCGCCGGTCGCCTGGAAAGGCCGGTCGAATCCGGGGCGCCGATGCAGCCTATTGCCCTGCGGCTCCCTCCACGCGCACGAAGAAGATGTCGTACGACCGCCCGAGTGCCGCCTGATGATAGACGCCCTTCAGGACGTCGGAGGCCGGATCGTACAGGAGGGTGTACGTGCTTCCGGGATACCCCTCGTCCCGCAGTTCCACCAGGAGACGGATCTCCCCTCCGACCCGCGAGATCTCGGCCCGGGAAACGTTGATCGGTCTCGGATTGAAATAGAAGACGTCCGCCCTGCCGTCCGGATCCGTTCCCCGAATCTCGAGGATGTAGCCGCCGTCGGGCCGAACCCACCGGCCCCGCAGCAATCGCACCCTGTCGTCTTCCCCTCCGGTTTGCCGCGCCCCAGACTTGTCCTCAGGGCGAACGGCCGGCGAACGCGCCTCCCCTCCGGCGCCGCGGTCCCTTCCGTTCCACCACAACCACGCCGCGGCGGAACCGATGACGAGGGCCAGCACAAGGACCGCCGTGCCCGTCTTTGCGCCGCCCGACACAGCCGGGGAGCCCCTGTGCGCATCCTTCGTTCGCCCTGACATCATTTCGATTCTCCCGATCGTTGCGTCCCTCGCCGGGAGGGATCCCCACTCGTGTGCAGTCTTGGCTTGCCAAGAGAAAGATCTCGTGCTAACCTAAACCTAGTAGTGTTGCCACGGGGAAGGGCGCCCTTGGGCGGCGACCCGTACCATCCCAGGGAGGGAATCATGAGCCAAAGCCTACCGGAACCGACGCATGCCGTCATCGAAGAAGTCAACAGGAACATCACCTGGCTGATCATCCTCGGGATTCTCACGATCATCCTGGGGGTGCTCGCCATCAACGCCCCGTTGATGACGGGTGTCGCCGTCGCTTTCATTCTCGGGATCTACCTGATCGTGAAGGGCGTCGTCGACGCCGTCGCCGCATTCCGATGCCGGTCGTGGGGTGCGGGAATCTTCGCCTTTCTGATCGGCGTGCTCTCGGTGATCGTCGGACTGATCATGATTGTTCGGCCCGGCATCGCCGTTGCGAGCCTGTCGTTGATCCTCGCCATCTATTTCGTCGTGGAAGGAATCTCGAGGATCTTCGTCGCGATCCGGGCGAAGCCGCTTCCCGGATGGGGCTGGATGCTCTTCGCGGGAATCGTCACGATCCTGCTGGGCGTGATCATCCTGAGAAACTGGTCGGAGGGCGCCTGGGCGTGGGCCCTGGGCGTGCTGGTCGGCATCAACATCCTGTTGGCCGGCTGGACGACGATCTTCATGGCCCTGGCCGCGCGAAGCGGTCTGAAGGATGTCCGGGCGGCCGTGGAATCCTGATTCCTCTCGAGAATCATCGACAAGACGAGGGGACCGGCGATCCCGTTTTCGGGGGCGCGGTCCCCCTTTTCCTACGACCGATCCCGCGGAGCGGCCGGTTCCGGCACATCGTTCAGCTCGCCCAGCGCGCGATCGTAGAAGAGACGATCTTCTCTGGACAGTTCTCCGCGGACGTCGTTCCCGAGGGCGCGGACCGCCGCGATCCGTACGGCGCGCAGGGGATCCCGCAATAGAGGGACGAGCAACCGGATTCGATCGGCCCGTCCGAGACGCGCAAAGAGTCCCGGCGCCGCGGCGCGCACGAGGGGGTCCTCGTCCTCGAGAAGCCGTTCGAGTCTTCGAGTCGTTTCGATTCCCTCGTATTCCGCCAGGAGATCCGCTGCGGTCGCGCGGACGATGCCCGGAAACGCGGGATCCGTCGCCACCGCTTCGAGATCCTCGACGGCCTCGGGACGCCGTTCCCGTCCCGCCGCGATCGCGTCGGCGAAGACGCCCTCGCGATCGTCCGGATCGATCCCGTAGAGCCAGTCGAGTACGCCGGCCGACCATTCGTATCCCTGCTCGGGATGACACGTCGTGCAGGCGTCCGGGGCGCCCACGCGCCCGGCGACGTCCGCCCGGGGAATCCGGAAGGAATGATCGCGCCGGCGCAATCCCCCGGCGTAGGCTCGGGCCGGCATGTGGCAGGCCACGCACCGCGCCGACGCGCTTCCCTCCGGATGGTAATGATGTTCGGCGGACCGGTAATCGCGCGCCGGAAGCGACGCAAAGCGATCCCTCGGAGGATCCTCGCTGTGGCACGCGACGCAGACGGCGTCTCCGGAAGCCGCAGTCTCCGCGCCGTGCGGATCGTGGCAGTCGGTGCAGCGGACGCCGGCGCGGTACATCGCCGTCTGCACGAAAGAACCGTACACGCCGACCTCGCCCTGGATCTGGCCGTCGGCGAAATAGAGTCCCGGCTCGAGAAGGGCCGGCATGTATCCGTCCAGGAAAGGCTCGCCGCTCGGGGGAGACGGACGCAGGGGCTGCCGGCGCGAATGGCACCGGGCGCACGCTTCGACTTCCCGGGCCGAATCGCCGCGCTTCAGATCGACGGTCAGCCCCGACTCCAGGGCGTTTTCCGGCTCATCCCCGTCGTCCCGGCAGCGGGCCCAGTCGAGGTGGGCGCCTGCGGGACCGTGGCACGCTTCGCAGGAAACGTTGACCGACTCCGGCAATCCTCCGGGGCGCACCGCTTCATCCCGCCCCCCGGTTCCGGGGACATCGGTCGCATGGCAGGAGACGCAGGCGTCGATCCCCGCGGAAGGATCCCCGTGGAAGGGCGCCGCCGACCGGCTCCTGCCCGGACGCGCCCGCGGAATGGACCAGCGCCCCCGTCCGCCGCGGACGTTCCAGCAGACCGGGAGAATCCCCCGGCGGCCTTCGCCGTCGCGAACGACGTACTGCTGGATCGGATCGAATCCCACGACGTAGTCGACCTCGAAAACCCGCTCTCCCGCCGCATCCTTCCGGACCGCCAGGAAACGGTCTTCCCTGGTGTGAAAACTCCAGTCGGTTCCTCCGTCGGAAAACACCGCGTCGTCGAAGTCTCCGAGAACCGTTTCCCGGTCCGCCGGTCGCATCGAGAGCGCGTGAGCCGATTCGCTCCAGGGATCGTAGGTCTCCCGGTGGCAGGCCGCACAGGAATCCGGGCCGACGTAAGGGATCGTCTCCCCGCCGCAGGACGCCAGGCCGCACTTCGCGCAAAGCCGGTCCTCGAAGGTGCAAAGGCAGATTCCCAGCAGAACGACGATCAACGCCGCTCCCATCGCCGCTGTCGGCCAGAAAGACCGAAATCCCTTCATCGATCATCCTTTCGCATCGCCGTTCGCCCGGGCGAGCGAAGGAAATGATGCACGGATCCCCCCCGGCGAGAAAGGGCGAACTGAGGCGGAGCCGTGCCATTTCGGTGAATCCGGAGTACACTGCGAAACATCTGGAGAAGACCTCGTCCCGACTGCGACGAAAGAAGAGAATCCCGACCGATGAACAAGAGCCCTTTCCGAATTCTCGTCCTCGCCGGCCTCGCGCTCCTCGCGGGGGGTTGCAGTACGACGACGGGGCCGGCGGCGCCGCCGGGTGCGTCCGAAGGTTCCGCCGACGTCCTGCGCGTCGGGGTCACTCCGAACTATCCGCCCATCGTTTTCGAGGAAAACGGCGAGATCGCGGGCCTCGAAGCGGATTTCGCGCGGAATCTCGGGCGTCCCGTGAAATTCGTGAAACTCCGCTGGAACGACCTGATCCCGGCGCTCCGGAAGGGGAAGATCGACGTGATCATGTCGGGGATGTCCATCACCACCAGCCGGTCGGTCGAGGTGGCGTTCACCGATCCCTACCTCAAGCTCGGACAGGCGATCCTCGTGCCGGCGCGACAATTCCTGAAGTACGAGTATCCGCAGGTGATCCGCTTCCTCGACGTCCGGATCGGGGTCGAGAAGGGAACGACCGGGGACCTCTTCGTGCAGCAGCAGTGTCGCAACGCCAAACGGGTGCCCTTTTCCTCCGCCGAAAAGGCCGCCGAGGCGCTCGCCCGGGGGAAGGTGGACGTCGTGCTGCACGACGCAACGGTGATCTGGAAGCTCGCCGGCAAGTTCGAGAGCAAGGGACTGATCGCGATGCCGACGATGCTGACGGAGGAATACCTCGCCTGGGCGGTGCGAAGGGACGACACGGCTCTTCTCAAGGAACTCAACGCCGTCCTCGACGGATGGAAACGCGACGGGACCCTGCAGGAGATGATCTCGCGCTGGATCCCGGTGCGTTGATCCCGTCCCGATCCGCGGGAATCAATCCAGGTACGCCCGCACGACGTATTGCTGGATCATTCTCTGGGTGTTGAAAAAGGATCCGTTCAAGGCGATCGCCTGCCGCATCACGTCGAGATAGCACCTGCGGTCCCCGTAGTAGCAGGGCATGACGTCGTACTCGAGTTTCCCGTAGAGCGAGTCCGCGTCGCGGGCGGGATCGCCGCCTCCCCCGTCCGGGTCCCCCAGCGACCAGCCCGTGATCCCCTCGATGCATCCCTCGATCCACCATCCGTCCAGAACGCTCAGGCTCGGAACGCCGTTCAGAGCCGATTTCATCCCGCTGGTCCCCGAGGCCTCGTTCGGAGGCTGGGGCGTATTCAACCAGACGTCCACCCCCGCGACCATCCGGGCCGCCATTTCCAGGTCGTAGTCCTCCAGGTAGAGGACGGGAACCTCGTCGCCCAGGGCGTGCATCGCCGCGAAGATCTTCCGGATGAGTTCCTTGCCTCCTTCGTCCTTCGGGTGCGCCTTGCCCGCGTAGATGATCTGGAGTCCCCGATCCGTTTTTGCGATACGCCGCAGCCGATCGAGATCGGCGAAGAGAAGCGTCGCGCGCTTGTAGGTCGCCGACCTTCTTGCAAACCCCAACGTCAGCCGTTCCGGATCGAGCGCGCGTCCCGTGCGTTCCTTCACGAATGCGAGCAGATCCTCCTTGGCCCGCTGGTGGGCCTCCCAGAGTTCGTGTCCCGGAATGCCCAGCGCGTAGCGCAGGCTGAAGTTGTCTTCCCTCCAGCCCGGAATCCGCCGATCGAAAAGGGCCGCGAACGCGGGCGACACCCAGCGGCCCGCGTGGACCCCGTTGGTGATCGCGTCGATGGCGTATCCGGCGAACATGTGGCGCGAGACCTCTCCGTGTTTCTTGGCGACGCCGTTGACGTAGGAACTCAGGTTCAGGGCGAGATAGGTCATGTTCAGGCGGGCCCCCTGTTGCGCCATCCGCCGGAGCGGCTCGGGGGGGCCTTCCACCTGGAAGGTCCTCTGGTAGACGTCCACGCAGAACATGTCGCCGCACGAAATGAGCAGGGAACGATCCCCGGCCACCCTCGCCACCAGATCGAGGGAAAACTGGTCGTGGCCCGCCGGCACGGGGGTGTGCGTGGTGAAGACGCACCGGGCGTGCACGGCCTCGAGATCCTCGCGAACGGCCTCATCGCGGCCGTTCCGCCGCATCTCCTCCTCGACGAGCTCGACCGTCAGCAGCGCGGCGTGTCCCTCGTTCATGTGGTACTTGGAAAAGGGCGGATACCCGAGGGCGTTCAACATGCGGATCCCGCCGATCCCAAGGATGACCTCCTGAGCGAGCCGGTAGTAGTCGTCGCCGCCGTAGAGATGGTCGGTCAGGCGGCGATCCGCCTCGGCGTTCTCCGGAAGATCCGCGTCCAGGAAATAGACGGGCACCACGTAGCCGCCGATCCCCTGCACGTCGTAGCGCCAACTCCGAAGCCGGACCTCCCGCTGTTCGATGTGCACCAGGGCGCGGGCCGGCATTTCCGTGAGGAAATCCGCGGGATCCCAGAGCACGTCTTCCTCGATCTGGTTCCCCTCCCCGTCCAGCCGCTGACGGAAGTACCCCTTTCGATGCAGCAGGGTGACCACCACCATGGGCACCTCGAGATCCGCCGCCGACCGAACGGTGTCCCCGGCAAGAACGCCCAGTCCGCCGCTGTAGGTGGGCATTCGGGATTCCAGGGCGATCTCCATCGTGAAATAGGCTATCGATCGATCCTGCATGGCACCTTCCTCGATTCCGTCGTCGCCGTTCCCGCCCCGCCCGGCCGACGGGCACGTCGCTCCGCGCGCCGGACCCCGCCGGCGGGCCTACTATCCGCCGGAGACCGGGCTTTTGCAAACGGGCGCCGTCGCTTGCGCCCGCCCGGAAATGCCTGTATTGTCCGGGTTATGAAGGTGAGGCGGAAGCACTCGAACTTCATCGCCTTCCTCCGTCCGTCGATGTCTTCAACACCCCGGAGATCGCGTTTCGAATGACGTCGTTCCTTCGCCTCCTTCCGGTCGCGATGATCCCCGTGATCCTTCTGTCGACGGGCTGTCGTCGCGAGAACACCTTCGTCCCCCCGCCGCCCCCCAGGGTCACCGTACAACGGCCGGAGCAGCGCGACGTGACGACCTACCTCAAGCACTCCGGACGCACCGTGGCGCACGATTTCGTGGAGCTCCGGGCGCGCGTTCGCGGCTACCTCCAGTCGATCGAGTTCGACGACGGGCAGCTGGTCGAGAAGGGCGACCTGCTTTTCGTGATCGAACCCGAGCCGTTCGAGGTGAAGCTCGCGGCGGCCAAGGCGCGGCTCGAGGAGGCCGAGGCGCGCCTTCAGCTCGCCGAGGCCTCGCTGCAACGCATCAAGAAGGCGTACGAAACGAAGGCCGTTTCCGAGATCGATCTGCTGACCGCCGAGGCCGAGAAGAACTCTTCGACCGCCGGCGTGCTCGAGGCGGAGGCCGCCGTCAAGTCGGCCGAGATCGATCTCTCCTACACGCGGATCCTCGCCCCGGTTTCCGGGCGCACGTCGCAGCACAACGTCAGCGTCGGCAACCTCGTCGGGGGCACCGAAGCGACGCTGCTGGCGACGATCGTGGTGGACAATCCGATCTACGTCGAATTCCACGTCGACGAACGGACGATCCTCTCCTACATGGGCAAGGATCCCCCGGTGGGGCCCGACCGGCCGAGGGCCCTTCCCAAGGTCCTGCTCGAGCTGGCCGACGGAAGCCGCTACCCCCTGCCGGGGGAAATCGACTACGTCGACAACCAGGTTGATCCGGCCACCGGAACGCTTCTCGTCAGGGCCGTTTTCGACAATCCCAACGCGGCCCTGGCGCCGGGCCTCTTCGCCACGATCCTCTTCCCGCGCGAACAGAAAGGCGCCCTGCTCGTTCCGCGGCTCGCGGTCCAACGGGACCTCGCCGGTCCGTACGTGCTGACGGTCGACGAGGAGAACATCGTCCACGTCCAGCACGTTGTCCCCGGCCCGACCGTCGGCGATCAACGGATCATCGAGGAAAAGCTGGCGCCGGAGGACCGGGTCATCGTGGAAGGCCTTCAACAGGCCCGTCCCGGCTCCGCGGTCCAGCCGGAGGAGAAGAAGCCGGAACCGGCCGAATCCCCGAGCCCCGACGAAGGCGAAGAACCTGTCGAAGAATCCCGGGCTTCCGCTTCATGATCAGCGCGTTCTTCATCCGCAGACCGATTTTCGCATCGGTGATCTCGCTGGTGATCATCCTGCTCGGTTCGGTCGCCCTGATCTTCCTGCCCGTCGAACGCTACCCGGACATCGCCCCGCCGACGATCAACATCTCCGCCTCCTACCCGGGGGCCGACGCCCGGACCGTCGCAGACACGGTGGCCGCGCCCATCGAGCAGGAGGTCAACGGCGTCGAGCACATGATCTACATGTCCAGCGTCAGCGCCAACGACGGCTCGATGAACCTTCAGGTGACCTTCGAGACGGGCACGGACCTCGACATGGCCAACGTGCTGACCCAGAACCGCGTTTCGGCCGCCGAACCGAAACTGCCCGAAGAAGTGCGCCGGCAGGGCGTCCTCGTGAAGAAGAAATCCACCGACGTCAACCTGTTCATCGGATTCTTCAGTCCCAACGGGACGTACGACGACCTCTTCCTGTCGAACTACCTGAGCCTGCGGATCAAGGACGAGATCGCCAGGGTTCCCGGCGTGGGAGAGGTGAAGACCTTCGGTGTCGGCGACTACAGCATGCGCATCTGGCTGGATCCCGACAAGCTCTTCAGCCGGGGACTGACCGCCGACGACGTCGTGCAGGCGGTCCGGGAGCAGAACGTCCAGGTTCCGGCCGGGCAGATCGGCGAACCTCCCGCGCCCCCGGGACAGGCGTTCCAGTTCACCGTCAACGTCCAGGGGCGCCTGGTCGATCCCGAGGAATTCGGCGCCATCGTGATCCGGGCGGACGAGGAAGGACGCATGATCCGGGTGCGCGACGTCGCGCGGGTGGAGCTCGGATCGGCCTCCTACATCATGACCTCGGAACTGAACGGCCTGCCCTCCGCCACGATGGCCGTCTACCAGATCCCCGGCGCCAACGCCATCGAGATCTCGGCCGACGTGCGCAAGAGGCTCAAGGAACTCAGCCGGAGCTTCCCCGAGGATTTCGATTACATCATCGTCTACGACAACACCAACGTGATCATGGCGTCGGTGCGCGAGGTCGTCACCACCCTCTTCATCACCCTGATCCTGGTGGTATTGACCGTCTACATCTTCCTGCAGGACGTCCGGTCGACCCTGGTCCCCGCGATCACGATTCCGGTGGCCCTGATCGGCACCTTCGCCGCGATGGCGATGCTCGGGTATTCCATCAACCAGTTCACCCTTTTCGGACTCGTGCTGGTGATCGGCATCGTGGTGGACGACTCGATCGTGGTCGTCGAAAACACGTCCCGTCATCTCCAGGAACCGGGAATCACGGCCAAGGAAGCGGCCGTCAAGGCCATGGAGGAGGTCACGGCGCCGGTCATCGCCACCACGCTCGTGCTGCTGGCGGTCTTCGTGCCGACCACCGCCATGAGCGGCATCACCGGCCAGCTCTTCCGACAGTTCGCGGTGACGATTTCGGTGGCGACCGTTTTCAGCACCATCAACGCGCTCAGCCTCAGCCCCGCGTTGTGCGCGCTGGTCCTGCGGCCCCCGGACCCGTCGAAGAAGCCTCCGATCTTCTTCCGGGGATTCAACCGGGCGATGGAATTCTCGACCAAGGGCTACGGATCGACCGTGCGGCTCATCCTGCGCCGCTCGTTCATCGGCTTCGTCATCTTCGCCATCCTTTCGGGACTCGCCTTCGTCGGACTGAGCCGGATGCCGACGGGCTTCGTGCCGCAGGAGGACGAGGGATACTGCATGGTTCAGGTCCAGCTTCCCGACGCGGCCTCGCAGGAGCGGACGCGGGCCGTGATGAAAAAGGTCAACCGGATCCTCGAAGAGGAACCGGGGATCAAGGATTTCCTGAGCATCACCGGCTATTCCATCCTCGACATCGCCGCCGTATCGAGCATGGGCTTTTCCGTGGCGGTTTTCCCCGACTGGGCGGAACGCGGACCGGAGCTGCACCAGTCCAGGATTCTCGCGCGGCTGAATCAGCGCTTCGCCGAGATCCAGGATGCGATCGTCTACGCCTTTCCGATGCCGTCGCTGCCGGGGATCGGGACTTCCGGGGGCCTGACCGTCATGCTCCAGGACCGGGGCGGCGGCGATCTGCACGTACTCCAGAAGGCCTCCCAGCGTTTCGTCGACGCCGGAAACGCCCAGTCCGGGCTCACGGAAATGCGAACGACCTTCCGGGCGGAAGTTCCGCAGATCTTCGTCGACATCGCCCGCGAACAGGTTCTGGCCAAGAACGTGTCGATGTCGGCCGTTTACAACGCCCTGCAGTATTTTCTCGGATCCGTCTACATCAACGACCTGACCCTCTTCAACCGGATCTTCCAGGTGAAGGCCCAGGCCGAAAGCCGTTTCCGAACCGATCCCGATCAGATCCGCCAGTACAGGATCCGGAACCGCGACGGGGACATCCTGCCGCTGGGCGCCGTCGTCGAGGTCCGGGAGGTCCTCGGACCGCAGACGGTCACCCGCTACAACATGTACCCCTCGGCCAAGATCCTCGGGCAGCCGGCCGACGGATTCAGTTCCGGCCAGGCCATGGAACTCGTCGAAGACATGGCCGCCAAGGAACTCCCGTCCACCATGGGGATCGAATGGACGGAACTCTCCTACCAGGAGAAGCTGGCCACGGGCGGGACCGGGTTGATCTTCATGCTGTCGGTCCTGCTCGTCTATCTCGTGCTGGCCGCCCAGTACGAAAGCTGGTCTCTGCCGATCTCGGTCTGTCTCGCCGTTCCCAGCGCCCTGCTCGGCGCCGTGGTCGCCCTGAACCTGCGCGGCATGAACAACGACGTCTACACGCAGGTCGGCATCGTCCTGCTGATCGGGTTGTCCACGAAAACGGCGATCCTGATCGTCGAATTTGCCAAGGACCGTCGCGACGCCGGCAAGAGCGCCTTCGATGCCGCCATCGAGGCGTCCCATCTGCGTTTCCGGGCGGTGTTGATGACGGCCTTCTCCTTCATCCTGGGGGTCATCCCCCTGCTGGTCGCATCCGGCGCCGGCGCCGAAAGCCGCAAGGTGCTCGGCACCACCGTCTTCGGCGGGATGCTCATCGCCACCGTGGTCGGACTGCTTTTCGTGCCCCTCTTCTACTTCATCGTCGATCGCGGAATGTCGAATTTCGGGCGCGGCAGGAAGCGGAAACCGGCCGCCGAAGAGTGAGACGGGGCCGGCGCTCCGGGCGCCCGGCCGTCCCGTCCCGCTCTTGCCCCGGAAATCCGCGGCGCTATTGCGCCGAGGCGCGAACCTCCGGATCCGACCGCGGGTTCACGAGAAGGGGGACGTTCTCGGACGCCCCCACGGGATCGGGAACATCCCATCCTCCGCCGAGGGCCTTGTAGAGCAGGATCA
>CAYNBQ010000065.1:0-22019 GCA_964395275.1 uncultured Verrucomicrobiota bacterium | reverse complement strand
CGGGCGGTCGGGCACCTGGACGATCTGGCGGGGAACTATCGCGCGTGGGAAACGAAGAACCGGCGCGAGGACGGCCTTTTCTTCCAGAAAGACGACCGGGACGGCATGGAGGGATCGATCGGCGGGAGCGGGGCGCGTCCGACGATCAATTCCTACATGTACGGCGACGCGACGGCGATTGCGCGGATCGCCCAGCTGGCGGGGCGGAAGGATCTGGCCGCGGAATACGAGGAGAAGGCCGCGGAACTGCGCCGGCTGGTGGAGGAACGGCTCTGGGATCCCCGGGCCCGTTTCTTCAAGACCTTCGGGGACGGGGGGCGGGTCGATGTCCGGGAAGCGGTGGGGTTCGTTCCCTGGTACTTCCATCTTCCCGAGCCGGGGAACGGCTACGAAATCGCCTGGAAAGAGGCGATGGATCCCGAGGGGTTCTTCGGGGAGTTCGGGCCGACGACGGCGGAACGGCGGCATCCGCGGTTCATGGCCCTGGGACCGGAGGAGGAGAACACGCCCTGGGACGGTCCTTCCTGGCCGTATGCGACCACGCAGACGCTGGCGGCGATGGCGAACGTGCTGCACGACTATCCGCAGCGGGTGGTGACGGCGGCGGACTGGTTCGCGCTTTTCGAGGCGTACACGCGATCCCATTACACCCACTACGAGGACGGGTGCCCGGTGATCTGGGAATGGGTGCATCCCGACACGGGACGCTGGTACGTGCGGGACTGGGACGAGGAACGGTGCGGGATGCATTACAACCATTCCGGGTACTGCGACCTGGTGATCACAGGCCTGGTCGGGTTGCGACCCGCGGAAGGCGACGAGCTGGTCATTGCGCCGCTGGCGCCGGAGGAGTGGGACTGGTTCTGCCTGGACGGCGTCCCGTATCACGGCCGGCGGCTGACGGTGCTCTGGGATCGGACGGGGGAGCGGTACGGGAAGGGAGTCGGGTTCCGCGTCTTCCGCGACGGCGAAGAGATCGGTTCGGCGCCCGACCTGAGGAAGATCCGGGTGAAGGGGATCGATGCGGGCCGGCCGGCTGCCGGGCGGTGAGGCGCGGGAGCGCGACCCGCCGCAGCGGGGATTGCCGAGAAGAGAGCAGGAGGCCGATCCCGGCTTGCCCTTCGACTTGTCCTCCGACTTGTCCTCCATAGTCTCGCAACTGCGAGACGACGAAGGAAGTGCCGCGACTGCGGGACGAAGCGGGGTCGGCCGATTCCGCTGTGTGCGACGAAGGAGAACGCAGCGTCCTGGGATCGCATCGGCCTGAAGGGCCGAAAGGCGATAGCCCGGGGCAACGCCCCGGGAAAACGGGCGGCGCCCGATTCTGCCGCGCGCTGAAGGTGCGCCGCCGAAATGGGAAGGAGCGTCGCGCCTTCAGCGCGGACGAGGTGGTTTGGGATTGCCGTTCCCGGGGCGACGCTTCGCTTGCCCCGGGCTGACGACCGGCGGCCCTTCAGGCCGCGTTGCCAGTATCGCCCGAGCGGGATCGGGCTCCTACTTTGGGGGATGCCGGCCGGCGTCTCCGCCCCCCGCCGCGGGATCCGGTCTATAGGCCGAGGGTGTCCTCGGTCGTGAAGAACGATTCGATGTAGTGGTACATCACGAAATACTCGAGCGCGAAAGGGGGGAACCCGAAGAAGCCGAGAACGGGCATTTCGAAGATCTTCACCTTCTGCAGGATCGGAAAGATATACACCCACTTGGTGAAGGCCCAGAAGTTCCAGAACTCCCAGAGGAGTCCGCAGACGGCGCCGGCGGCCAACAGCGACAGGGTGGTCTTCCAGAGGCCCTTCTCCCAGTCCGCGAAGAGCGAGCGAGCGCCCCGGGCGCGATTGATCGGGTCGAGCCAGAGAACGTATCCGGCCCAGACGAAGCCGAAGAGGTAGACCGAGATGTGCCCCGGCAGGAAGGGCGGGATGATGCAGAACGCGGCGCCGATCCAGCAGACCGCGCGCATCGAGGGCAGGCGGACGGCCTTGCGCGGCGTTTCGAGACGGCGGAAGGGACCGAAACTCTGGAGGAGATCCGCCGTGAGAAACATGCCGGGCATGATCGTCGTGAAGGCGAGGATGTAGCCGAAGTAGCGCAGCCGGTAACTCGGGGTGAGGTTGATGTAGATCCAGTTCTTCATCAGGACGTTGTAGCCCTCGAACAGGACCCAGAAGGCGAACGAGAAGATGAGCTGAAGTGCGAAGAAACGGGATCGGTGAAAGATCCAGGATTTGCCGGTCCGCCGGAGGATCCAGGCGTCGAGCAGCAGGATGTAGCCCCACCAGCAGACCGGCGTGGCGAACATCGTGACCGCGTCGAGCACGTTCGACGGCATGACCGACGGGGCGAACCGGCGGATCAGGAGGAACGCCTGCATCCCGGCCATGAGGGAAATGCCGACCCATCCGTGGAGGGCCAATCGGCGCGGGTTCGACGGGGATCGCACGGAGTCGTTCATGGCAACGGGGTGTTCCTCAGGTTTCCCAGGACGATGTCCTTGGCCCGCCAGACGAGGGCGAGGCTGATGGACAACGGCACCAGCAGAATGCCCAGCGCCCAGGGGGGGACGACAGTGACCGAGGAGGCGAAGAAATCGGCGACGTTCTCACCGCTTCGAACCGCGCCGAAAACGATGCGCACGATCGAAACGGCCACCGGAAGCCCGAGCAGCACCCAGACCAGCAGGCGGAAGAGCTCGGCTTCCGCGGCCAGGGCGGGATCGCCGAGGTAGGCGCCGAGGGTATGGATCACCCGGTTCACCTGCGCGAGGAACGCGATTCCGGCGAAGATGAGAATCCAGAGGTTGACGGTGATGTAGAGGCTGCCCGGCCCGTACCGCCACCAGTACAGGAAGGGGGCCAGAAGCATGACGGCGAGGCAGAGGTGGAAGGCCTTGCGGATTTCGGCGTGCCATCGCTCGCCCGGAGACCGGACGCGGAGAAGTTTCGCGGTGCCGACCAGAACGAGCAGGTAGGGGAAGACGAAGAGGGGGAAATGAAACGGCATCTCCCATTCGAAGGGCAGCCGGCGGACGCTGAGCAGGACGGCCGTGGGGATCCCCCAGAGCCAGCAGGAAAGCCCCTGCGCCAGGGAAACGAGGTCCGACGGTTCGCAGGTCAGGCCGCGGACGACGGGGTCCGCCGATTCTGGATCGGCCGGCCTCTCCGGGTTGGGGATCTCGGCGGATGCGGTCGGATTCATCGGTCGATGGGTCTCTCGCGTTTCTCTGCGCGGGCGGCGTGTATTCTGCGACGACCGGCCGTTCCGAGGGAAGACTAACCTGCGGCCGGAACGGGGAATCGAGACGCGGCGAAGTTTGACTTCGCAGTCGGTTTCCGGATGATGATCCAGGTCGGGATGCGAGGTTGGCCGGGAAAACGGCCGCGCGGGGTCGTTCCGACTCGCCGGGGAGCCCGCGAGACCGACCCCCGGCATCCCGGCCCGACGAATCCGTGAAAAGGGGTTCATGAACGTATTCTCGATCAGCGTGAATTTCCGCCGTGCCGACGTCGACCTGCGCGGGCGGCTCGCCGTGCCGGAATCGGCCTTGCCGGAGGTTCTCTGTGAGGTCACGGCGATCGACGGGATCGCCGAAGCGGTCCTGCTGAACACCTGCAACCGGCTGGAGATCTACGCCGCGGGCGCCGCCGCCGCCGCGGCGGCGGGACCGGAGACGCTGGTCGGTTTCCTGGCGGAATACCGCGGGATTCCGGAGGAAGAGCTGCAACGGATCGTCGACCGTTTCGGGAACGAGGAAACGGTCCGGCACGTCTTCCGGGTGGCCTCCGCCCTGGATTCCATGGTCCCGGGGGAGACGCAGATTCTGGGACAGATCAAGACGGCGTACGCCCGGGCGGTGGAAGCCGGCACCACGGGGCCGCAGCTTCATTACCTTTTCCAGCGGGCCTTCGCGTTGGCGAAGAAGGTCCGCCGCGAGTTGAAAATCGGCACCGGGCGGGTTTCGGTCGCCTCGATCGCCGTGGACGCCGCCGCGGATCTCTTCGGGGGCCTGGCGGATCGCGAGGTCATGGTGATCGGCACCGGCAAGATGGGGCGGGTGACGCTCCGTTATCTCCAGGACCGCGGGGCGGGCCGCGTCTGGATCGTCAGCCGCACGCGGGAACGGGCGCGCGAAACCGCCGAGGCGCTCGGGCAGCCCGCGGAACGATGCATCGACTGGTCGCAGATCGACGAGGCGATGCGCCGTTGCGATATCGTGGTGACGTCGACGAACTGCCCGGTGGTGATCCTGGGAGAACCAAGGTTGAGGGCGGCGATGAAGGGACGCGCGGATCGTCCGATGCTGGTGATCGATCTGGCGGTCCCGCGCGACGTGGACCCCGAGGCGGCCGGGATCCCGGGGATCCACATCCTGGACCTGGATCGACTGGGGAAGACGGCCGAGGCCGGCGCGCGACGGCGAAAAGCGGAACTGGCCGAGGCGTACGAGATGGTGGATCGGAACGTGGAGACCTTCCTCAGGAAGGTCGCGATCCGGGAAGCCAAGAGGGCGGCGCAGGCCGCGGGATCATGATCAACATCAGTCGGCTCCTCTGCGGAAGTTCTTCCGAAGGGGACGCGCTGCGATACGGCGAGAAGGTCGAGGGATGCGCCGTCCCGGCGGCGCGGTCCGCCTCGCAGCGGCGGCCGGTGGTGGTGTGGAACGTCACCCGGAGCTGCAACCTCCGCTGCGTGCACTGTTACACCGATTCGGAGAACCGGCGGTATCCGGGCGAACTCACCACCGGCGAAGCGCGGCGGATGCTGCACGACCTGGCGGCGTACGGCGTGCCGGTCGTCCTCTTCTCGGGGGGGGAACCCCTCGTGCGCCCGGATCTCTTCGAACTGGCCGGGGAGGCCGTCCGCCTCGGGCTGCGCGTGACGCTGTCGACGAACGGGACGCGCATCGACGCCGACACGGCGCGGAGAATCCGGGAGACCGGCTTCTCGTACGTGGGGATCAGCCTCGACGGGATCGGCGAGGTGAACGACCGGTTTCGCGGACGGGAAGGGGCCTTC
The DNA here is from genome assembly GCA_964395275.1 of uncultured Verrucomicrobiota bacterium. Classification (GTDB taxonomy): domain Bacteria; phylum Verrucomicrobiota; class CALLYA01; order CAYNBQ01; family CAYNBQ01; genus CAYNBQ01. Next base: position 17,009 of record CAYNBQ010000065.1, on the reverse strand, counting down.
GAGGAGGCGATGAGAGGATTCCGCGCCTGCCGGGCCGTCGGGCAGAAGGTGGGGCTGCGGATGACCCTGACCCGGCACAACTATCTCGATCTGCACGGCATCTTCGATTTCATCGAGCGGGAAGGGGTCGAACGGGCCTGTTTCTATCACCTGGTCTATTCCGGCCGCGGGCGGGCGATCTCCGGGGACGACCTGACCCACGCGATGACCCGGCGCGCGATGGACGTCATCATGGAGCGCACGGAGGATTTCCACCGGCGCGGAGTGCCCAGGGAGATCCTGACGGTCGATAACCATGTCGACGGCGTCTACCTCTACCTGAAGATGCGGGAACGGGACGAACGTCGGGCCGAAGAGGTTCGCTCCCTGCTGGAATGGAACGGCGGCGGCCGGTGGTCCTCGGGCGTGGGGATCGCCGACGTCGATTTCGTCGGCGACGTTCATCCGGACCAGTTCTGGATGCATCACCGACTGGGCAACGTCAAGGAACGGCCGTTCGGCGAGATCTGGGAGGACCGTTCCGATCCCCTGATGCGCGGGTTGAAAGACCGGTTGCCGCTGCTGAAGGGGCGCTGCGCGACGTGCCGCTGGCGATCCATGTGCGGGGGTTCGTTGCGGGTGCGGGCGGACCTGGTCCACGGCGACCCGTGGGCGCCGGATCCCGGGTGCTACCTGACGGACGACGAGGTCGGCCTGAGCCCGGAAGAGGCGCGGAGGGATCGGGAGGCGTTTCCGTTGCCCGAGGGTCTGGACGCTTCCTGACCGGCCTTTGACCTGCGAAGGACCGCCTGTGGGGCCGGGACTGGCGAGAACAGAGCAGGAGGCCGATCCCGCCATGCCCTTCGACTTGTCCTCCATAGTCTCGCAACTGCGAGACGACGGAGGAAGTCTCGCACCCGCGGGTCTATGGCACGGGGCACGCGATGTCGAACCGGCGGCGCGCCTTCAGCGCGCGACGGATGGATTCGAATGCGATTCCCGGGGCGATGCCCCGGGCTGACGACCGGCGGCCCTTCAGGCCGCGTTGGCGTGGGTCGCGCCGCAGGTGCGGAGCTCCTGCTCTGTTCGGGGTTCGCCCGGAGATCGAGGAAAGAGCAGGAGGCCGATCCCGCCGTGCCCTACGTAGTCCCGCCCGGCGGGCGGGACGAAGTAGGGTCGGCCGACCCGTTGGTCCGGCAGAGGAAGACCCGTGGAGCCGCGACGCCCCCGTCGCGTAAGACGGCGACGCCGGGGGTGAACAGAGTAGGAGGCCGATCCCGTTCGGCCGATTCCGGCGGCGAAGGGAAACGGGGACGGGCTCCTTCTACGAGCCTCCGCAGGAGCGTCGGCGCCGTAAGGGGACCGCTCCCCGGCGTTCTCGCGGGTTCGCGGCCGTCGCCCCCCCGTGCCCGTCCCTGCCGGGGGATTCGGCTGGTCGGAAGAAGGGATCCGCGATACCTTTTCCGACGGGGGGAAGCTGCCCATCCATGACGTGGCTGGCATCGAAGCTCGGCGCGTGGCTGTCGAGGCGCGCGGATGCCCTGGAGAAGCGGGCGGAACGGCTCCGTGAAGAGCGGGACTGCCTCTTCGACACCTTCGACGTCGCGCGCCGGGACGTCGTCTTCGAACGGGCACAGGACGGCCGGACCGATCCGTCCGCGACGCCTTCCCCGGAGGACGTGGAAGAACTCGACCGGGCCAGCGAAGGGATCCGGACCCGGATGAACCGGTGCGAACGCCGGATGACCCGTTTGCGTCGCCGGGCCGACCGATACCGCGACCTTCACCGGCGCCTGACCCGATCCCGGTCGAGCTGACGATTTGTCGTCTTTCCCTGTCAGGGTTCGGACATTTTGTCATCAACCGGCGTCGGTCTCTCAAGATCGAAACGACTGGCGTGTTTCACAACAAGGGGAGTTGCAGCATGTTAGAACGGATTTCGTCGAATCCTTCCCGGTCGGCACGGCTATTGCTACAGGCGCGGGCGGCCGGATCATGAAGGTATTGGTCATCAACTGCGGAAGTTCCTCCCTGAAGTTCACGCTCCTCGATGCGGAGCGCGAGCAGGCGCTGGCGCGCGGTCAGGTCGAACGGATCGGTATGGAAGGTACGCGGCTGGTCTACCGGCGCGAGGCGCCGGCGGAACCGTATCGATCGGATGCGGTGGTCGATACGTACGAGGACGCGGTGCGGTTGGTGTGCGACGCCCTCGTGGATCCGGACCGGGGCGTTCTCGGCGATCTGTCCGAGGTGGACGCGGTCGGGCATCGGGTGGTGCACGGCGGGGAGGAGATCCGATCGGCGGTGCGGATCGACGACGCGGTGATGGAGGTGATCCGCGGGTGTTTCTCCCTGGCGCCGTTGCACAACCCGCCGAACTACGAAGGGATCGCCGCCTGCCGGAAAATCTTCCCCGGGGTGCCGCAGGTGGCGGTGTTCGACACGGCGTTTCACCAGTCGATGCCCGAGGATGCGTACCTGTACGCGCTGCCGTGGGAACTGTACGAGCGGATGCGGCTGCGCCGATACGGGTTCCACGGGACCTCGCACCGGTACGTGGCGGAACGGGCGGCGGAGATCCTGGGCAGGCCGTTCGAAGAGCTGCGCCTGATCACCTGTCATCTCGGCAACGGGTGCAGCATCACGGCGATCCGCAACGGGCGGGTGCTGGATACGAGCATGGGGCTGACCCCGTTGGAGGGGCTTGTGATGGGGACCCGCTGCGGCGACGTGGATCCCGCGATCCTGTTGCACCTGCTGGATTCGGGCATGACGCCGCGCGAGGTCGATGCGCTGCTCAACAAGGAAAGCGGGCTGCTCGGGCTGGCGGGGATCGGCAGCAGCGACATGCGCGATATCGAGGCGGCCCATCGGCGGGGTCACGCCGGGGCGAAACGCGCCCTGGCGGTCTACATCCATCGGCTGGTGAAGTACGTCGGCTCGTACTACGTGTTGCTGGACGGGATCGACGCGCTGGTCTTCACCGCCGGGGTCGGCGAGAACTCCGCGGGGATCCGGCGGATGACCTGCGAACGGCTCGGATCGATCGGGATCCGGCTCGATTCGGCGCGCAACGAGGCGAACGAGGTGACCGTGAGCCCGGAAGGGGCGGAACCGACGGTCCTGGTCATTCCCACGAACGAGGAACTGATGATCGCGCGGGAGACCCGGAGGGTGGTACGGGACGGCGCGCCTTCGCGGGAAGGGAGGGTGTGACCATGGCCTTCCTGGACGGCATCGTGGAGCAGGTTCGCCGTTCCCCCCAGCGGGTCGTTTTCCCCGAGGGGGAGGATCCCCGGATCCTGGAAGCCGCGGACCGGTACGTATCGGAGGCGCTCGGCGAGGCGACGCTGATCGGCCGGCCCGATCGGGTCCGCGAGGCGGCGAAGACCGCGGGGGCGGACCTGGATCGGTTGCGGGTCCTCGACGTGGAAGACGAGGGCCGGATCGAACGGGGTGCGAGGATTCTCGAGGAGCTCCGCCGCGCGAAGGGGATGACGATCGAAGAGGCGCGTTACGCGCTGAAGAAACCCGAGTACCAGGGCGCCACGTTGCTGCGCGAGTCCGAGGTGGACGCGTTCGTCTGCGGATGCGCGACGTCGACCGCGGACGTGGCCCGGTCGCTGTTGCACATGGTGCGCACGCGTCCGGGGATCCGGATGGCCTCGAGTTTCATGGCGATGGAGTTGCCCGACCGGTCGTTCGGCGAGAACGGCGTGCTCTTCTACGCGGACATCGGGTTCATTCCGGACCCGAGCGCCGAACAGCTCGCGGACATCGCGCTGGCGACGTCGCAGTCGTACCGGGCGTTGATAGGCGGCAAACCGAGGATCGCGATGTTGTCGTTCTCGACCCACGGCAGCGCGCGGCACCGGATCCTGGAAAAGGTGGTGGCCGCAACCGAACGGGTGCGGCGCCGGGCGGAACACGAGGGTCTCTCCTTGGAGATCGACGGGGAGATGCAGGCCGATGCGGCCCTGGTGCCGGACGTGGCCGCCCGCAAGTGCCCGAACAGCCCCGTCGGCGGCCGCGCGAACATCCTGATCTTCCCGGACCTGAACGCGGGGAACATCTCCTACAAGATCACGGAGAGACTGGCGCACGCGCGGGCGTACGGACCGGTCTTCCAGGGATTCGCGCGACCCGCGAGCGACCTGTCGCGCGGGGCCAGGGCGGGGGACATCTTCGGCATCGCGGCCATCGTGGCCTGCCAGGCCGCCAACTGGGAAGGATGATGGCGAACAACGGAACAAAACGCATCTTCGTCGCGGCCACCGGCCAGCACGAGGGCAAGACGACGGTCAGCCTCGGGCTCCTGTCGGGGCTGGAACGCCGTTGGGGCCCGGTCGGGTTCATGAAACCGATCGGACAGCGTTCCGTGGAAGTCGACGGCAGGCGTGTCAATGAAGATTGCGTTCTGCTGAACGAACTCCACCGCTTCGGGTGCGACGTCGGGGATCTGAGTCCCGTGTCGATCGACTCGGGCTTCACGCGGCGGTACATCGACGACGCCGATCCCGAGCCGCTGACGCGGCGGATCCGGGAGTCGTACGGCCGGGTGGCCGAGGGGCGGCGCGCGGTGGTGATCGAGGGAACCGGCCATGCCGGGGTCGGCAGCGTGATCGACCTGTCCAACGCGCACGTGGCGCGGATGCTGGATGCGCCGGTTCTGCTGGTCTCGCGCGGCGGGATCGGCGCGCCGATCGACCGGGTGATGTTGAACCGCTCGTTGTTCGAGCGACACGGCGTCGATGTGATCGGCGTCGTGTTGAACAAGGTGTTGCCCTCGAAGCTGGAGATGGTGAAACGCTACGCGGCCCCGGGGCTGGAACGATTCGGAATCCCCTTCCTGGGGGCGATTCCCTTCGATCCGCTGTTGGCGACGCCGACGGTCGGGCAGCTTGCCCGCCGGCTGGAGGCGGAGGTGCTCGGCGGCGGAGACGAACTGGACCGCGCGGTGACCCGGGTGGCGATCGGGGAACCCGATCCCGATCGATCGGCCGGGGACGGCGGAACGTTGCTGATCCTGCGGGCGACCCGGGCGGGGGATGTCTTCGCTCCGGCGGGGGAAACCGCGCCCGGCGGCCTGGCGGGAGTCGTCCTGACGGGGAAACGGGAACCCGCGCCCGACGTAATGCAGGCGATCCGCCGCGCCGGGGCGCCGGTTCTCCGCACGACCCGGGACTGTTTCGAGGCCGCGGCCCGCGTGCACGCGATGGTGGTCAAGACGCGCTCGTGCGACGCGCGCAAGGTGCGGCGGATTCGTGAACTGGTGGAGGAGCACGTCGATATCGACGTGATCGCAAGTCGGATGAACCAGGCCGAACCGGACTCCGGACGGACCGGAGCGATCGGTCGGCCGATAGCAGGAGGAACCGTTTGATGTCGTTTTCGGTGATCTCCAGGGAAGATCTGCCCGCGTTCGTGGATGCTCTGGCGGAACGGCACCGGCTCTTTGCTCCGGTGCGCAAGGGACCGCGCCACAGCTTCGAACGGGTGGGCGGATTCAAGGACATTGCTCCGGATTATCAACCCACGGTGCTGCCGCCGAAGAAGTTCTTCTATCCGCAGAAGGAGGAACTTCTGAAATTCCACCGCAGTCCCCGGCCGGAAGTCGAGGCGGTGATGCCGGACGAGGAAGTCGTCGTCTTCGGCGTGCGGCCCTGCGATCTGAAGGCGATCGCGCTGCTCGACCGGTTCTTCACGCAGAACCGGCAGGATCCGCACTACGTCAGCCGGCGGAAGAACTCGGCGGTGATCGGTTGGGACTGCCTGGAGCCGTGTTGGGAACATTGTTTCTGCGCCGAGGTCGGTTCGCTGGAGAACCGCGAGGGGTTCGATCTCATGATCACCCCGGTGGACGACCGCTACGTCGTCGAGGTCGCCACGGATCGCGGCGCCGAGCTGCTGAAGCTCGCTCCCGGCGTCCGGGAAGCCACGGCGAACGACCAGGTCGCCCTGAAAGAGGTGCAGAAGGAACGGCGGCGGCGGTTCGAGCCGAAGATGAAGATCGACGTCGCCGAACTGCCGCTGTTGATGCGCGCCTCGTGGGACAGCGAGGTGTGGAACGATTTCGGCGACCAGTGCATGAGCTGCGGCACCTGCAACATGGTCTGTCCGACCTGTTTCTGCTTCGACGTGTACGACCTGGTGGAACTCGACCTGAACCACGGCCGGCGGATCCGGCAGTGGGACGGATGCCAGTTGGCCAACTACGCGGTGGTCGCCGGCGGCGAGAACTTCCGGGAGGCCGTGGCGGCCCGGATGCGCCACCGCTTCAACTGCAAGTTCAACTACGAGATGAACAAGTTCGAGACGGCGTTCTGCACCGGGTGCGGACGATGCGACCAGGCCTGCACGGCGGCGATCCATATCCCGGACGTGATCAACGCGCTGGTGGCGGAACGCGCCAAGAAGTCGGAGGTGACGGCATGACGGTGGCAGCCGATCTGAAAGATCCCGCCCTCTTCGTTCCGGAGTTCCTGGAGATCCTGGAAGCCCGGGATTTCACGCCGAACGAGAGGTTCTTCCGGCTGAACTGGGACAAGCCCTACGACGCCGGACAGTTCGTGGAGGTTTCCGTGATGGGCGTCGGCGAGGCGCCGATCTCGATCTCCTCCAGCCCGACGCGGGGACCCTTCCTGGAGATGTGCGTGCGGGCCGTCGGCAACGTGACCCGCGCGATGCAGAAGCTCGGCCCCGGCGATCTGCTCGGCATCCGCGGCCCCTTCGGCCGCGGCTTCCCGTACGAGGAGTTCGAGGGGCGCGACGTTCTCTTCGTCGCCGGCGGATTGGGCATCATTCCCCTGCGTTCGCTGATTCAGTACGTGATCGACCGGCGCGACGACTACGGGAAGGTGACGATCCTCTACGGGAGCAAGAATCCGGGCGAACTGCTCTATCCCGAGGAGACCGCCGAGTGGGCCGCCCGGGAAGACATCGATTTCCGGGTCACCGTGGACCGGCCCGACAACGAGTGGAAGGGCAACGTCGGGGTGATCACCACGCTCTTCGCCGACCTGGAGGTCGACGCCTCCCGTACGGCGGCGGCGGTGGTGGGTCCCCCGGTGATGTACAAGTTCGTCGTGAGCGAACTCTTCGAGCTGGGCATTCCCGCGCACCAGATCTGGATGTCGCTGGAACGGCGCATGAAGTGCGGTGTCGGGAAATGCGGCCACTGCCAGATCAACGGGAAGTTCTGCTGCCTGGACGGGCCCGTCTTCAACTACGCGGAACTTCAGCACCTGCAGGAGGGCATCTAAGATGGCCGACAAACCCACCATTGCGTTTTTCGATTTCACCGGTTGCGAGGGGTGCCAGCTGACCGTCATCAACCTCGATGAAAAGCTGCTGGACATTCTCGGGGCGGTGGAGATCGTCGCGTTCCGGGAGGCGATGACCGAGGCCGCCGACGAGTACGACATCGCCTTCGTCGAGGGATGCATCACCCGCGAATCGGAAATCCCGCGGCTGAAGAGGATCCGCGAGCGGGCGAAGATCCTCTGCGCGCTCGGCGCCTGCGCCACCGACGGCTGCGTGCACGCGTTGAAGAACCGCATGCCGCTGGATTTCGTGCGCAAGGTCGTTTACGGCGACCGCGCGGAGTGGTTCGACACGATCGAGACCCACGGGATCGATTACTACGTCAAGGTCGACCATTTCATCTACGGTTGTCCGATCGATCCGGACGAGTTCGTCGAGGTCTGCACCTCGCTGTTGTTGGGGCGCCAGCCCCGCATCCCGGAGTACCCGGTCTGCGTGGAATGCAAATTGAAGGAGAACGTCTGCCTGTTCGATCAGGGCAAGATCTGCCTGGGACCGATCACGCGGGCCGGCTGCGGGGCGATCTGCCCGAGCTACGGCGCCGCCTGCGAAGGATGCCGCGGCCTGATCCCGGACCCGGCGGTGAACGCCCAGATGGACGTCCTGAAGAACCACGGGCTCACGGTCGAGGACGCGTTGAAGATGCTCGATCTCTTCTGCGCGGACATCAAGGAAGTGAAGGAGTTGCGCAATGACTGACGTGAGTGTCGACATCCATCACGTGACGCGCGTGGAGGGCCACGGGAACATCGTGGTCAACGTGCGCAACGGGGAGCTGGAGGAATGCCGCCTGGAGATCCCCGAGTCGCCGCGGTTCTTCGAAGCGATGCTCCTGGGGCGCGCGTGGCACGACGCGCCGCACCTGACCTCGCGGATCTGCGGGATCTGCGCGGTGGCGCACACCTGCGCGTCGCTTCGGGCGGTCGAGGACGCCCTGGGGGTGGAGATCAGCGAGCAGACCCTGCTGCTGCGGCAGATCGCGATGTGCGGGGAGATGCTGCAGAGCCACATGCTGCACGTCTACTTCCTGGCGGCGCCGGATTTTGTCGGCACCGGCAGCGTCTTCCCGCTGATCGAGACGCACCGGGAGGTGGTCCTGCAGGCGATGCGCCTGAAGAAGCTCGGGAACCATGTCTGCGCCGTGATCGGCGGACGGCATACGCACCCGTTGTCGATGGCGGTGAACGGGTTCACCCGGATTCCGCCGGCCGAAGAGCTGGAAGCCCTGGTCGGGGAACTCGAGGCGGGACGGAAGGACATCGACGCCACCGTCGAGTTCTTCCAGGGAGTGGAGATCCCGCAGTTCGAACGCGACACCGAGTACATCTCGCTGGTCGCCGACGACCGCTATCCCTTCTACCACGGCGACATCGGATCGACCGATACGGGCCGGATCTCGGGACGCGATTACCTGAAGATCATTCACGAGGAAATCGTTCCGCATTCGACGGCGAAGCACGCCCGGTCGAACCGCGAATCCTATTCGGTCGGCGCCCTGGCCCGGTACCACAACAACCACGAACGCTTGCACGAACGCGCCGCGAAGGCCGCCGACGCGCTGGGTCTGACCCCCGCCTGCCGCAATCCGTTCATGAACAACGTGGCGCAGGTGGTGGAGGGCGTGCAGGCCATCGAACAGGCGATCCACCTGCTCGGCGTCCTCCTCGAGCGCGGGCTGGCCGAGGAAGACATGACGGTGAAGCCGAAGGCCGGCCGGGGCGTCGGCGTGGTGGAAGCCCCGCGGGGGCTCCTGATCCACGACTACACCTTCGACGAGGACGGGCGCGTCGTGGAGGCGAACTGCGTCATCCCGACGGCCCAGAACTTCGCGAACGTCGAGTTGGACATGCGCGAGATGGTTCCGCAGATCCTGGATCTGCCGCAGGAGACGATCTCCCTGCGCCTGGAGATGCTCGTGCGGGCCTACGACCCCTGCATTTCGTGTTCGACCCACCTGCTGGAGGTCCGATACGTCGACTGAGAGAAAGGTCCCCGTCCGCCGGGCGGACGGCGCGGTGCGGGTCATCGGCGTCGGCAACCCCCTGTTCGGGGACGACGGCGTCGGAATCCGGGTGGTCGAACGCCTCCGGGACCGGGTGCCGGCCGATGTCGAGTTGATCGACGGAAGCACCGAAGGGCTGGGCCTGCTGAGCTGGTTCGAGGGCGCCGGCCGGATCGTGCTGGTCGACGCGGTGCGGATGGGGGAGACGCCCGGGACGGTGCGTCTCCTCGATCCCGCCCGCCTCCGCGCGGCCCGTCCGGACCGGGATCGGTTCTCGGCGCACTGGACGAACGTGCTTGAAGTCATCGACGCGGCCGCCAAGCTTGGGTTGCGGCCCCGGATCGAGATCGTGGCCGTCGAACCGCAGCGGGTGGAACCGAACGCGGAACTGAGCACGGCGGCGGCCGGCGCCGTCGAGGTCGCCGCCGCGATGGTGATGGAGCTAGTCAAGGAAGAGGCGGACGGGACGTCCGCCGGGGAGTAAACCGGAATGGCCAAGAAGATCCTGATAATCGACGATGATGCCGACCTGACGCTGTCGATGAAGATTCCGCTGGAAGCGCACGGCTACGAGGTCGACACGGCCGCCACCGGCCGGGAGGGGCTGGAGAAGGTCCTCTCGTTCGAGCCGGACCTGATCCTGCTCGACGTGATGATGGAGACGACCACCGAAGGGTTCAAGGTGTCGTACAAGCTGCGGGATCCCTCGCCGGAATCGCCCTACAAGGCCTTCCGGAAGACCCCGATCCTGATGGTTTCGTCCGTCTCGAAGTACACGGGCATGAAATACGATCCGAAGACCGACGGCGATTTCCTGCCGGTGCAGGATTTCATCGAGAAACCGATCGAGCCGGACAAGCTTCTGCAGAAGGTCGCCGAGTACATCGGCACGCCGTGACCCGGCATGCCGGGGAGAAACCCGGCCCGGGGGAAGGACCCTCTCCGGGAGACGGGGCGGCATCGAGAAGGACCCCCTCCGGGGCGGTCGACCCGAGGAGGCTGACACAGACCGTGGCCGTATCATCGACGACATCGTCCCAACCGGCCGGCGGATCGGCGTCGGACCTGCCGCTCGAGGCGGAACTGATCGAACGGATCAGCTGGTTCATCACGCTGCGGTGGCTGGCGGTGGCGGGGATGCTTCTGGGACCGGGGATCGCCCGCTGGATCCCCGGTCTCGACGTCCCGGTGCTGCTGATCCAGGGCGTCGGCTCCCTGGTGGCCCTCTACAACGTCTTCTTCCGCGTGCGCGTGAACCGCCTGGACCCCTCGGATCCGGCGATGCACGACATCGTGCACCGCTGCGCCGGCATCCAGATCCTGGCGGACTGGATCGCTCTGACGGCGCTGATCCAGCACACGGGGGGGATCACCAGCCCGCTGCTCTTCTTCTACTTCTTCCACACGATCCTGGCCTGCATCTTTCTGGACGTGCGCTCGGCCTGGCTGCAGGCGACGGTGGCCGTCCTTCTCGTCGCCGGCGTGGCGGGGCTCGAGGCCGCGGGGATCCTGACCCATCACCCCCTCTTCAGGATGCTGCCCGTGGGGATCTACCGGCAGCCGATCTACGTCGGGGGGGTCCTCGCCGGGTTCGCGTTCGCGATCTACGGAACGGTCTACCTGGGAACGTCGGTCGTCCGCGGCTTGCGGGAGAAAGACCGCCGGATCGTCGAGGCGGAGCGCGCGACAAAGGAAGCCTACCGGGAACTTGCGGAGGTCGACCAACAGCGCACGGAATTCCTGCGGCGGATCACCCACGAGCTGCGGGCCCCGATCAACGGCGCCGAATCCATGCTGACGCTCCTCATGGAAGGGTACATGGGGGAACTGACGGAGAACCAGGCGGATCTTTTCGCGCGCATCCGCCAGCGGATCGTTCATCTGCGCCATCTGGTCAAGGATCTTCTGGATCTCGCCCGCGGGGAGACGGCCGTGCACACGCGCCCTCGCGAGCAGGTCGATCTCCTCCCGTTGCTCGACGAACTCTGCCGGCGTTTCGTGCCGGAAGCCGAATCCCGGGGGCTGACGATGACCTACCGGCTCCCGCCGAGGCCGGTTCTTCTCTACGCGGACCCGCAGGACATCGAGGGGTTGATCGGCAACCTGGTTTCCAACGCCTTGAAATACACGCCCGAAGGCGGCCGGATCGAACTCGAGGCGGACATCGTGGACGACACCATCCGGATCCGCGTGAGCGACACCGGCATCGGGATCCCGAAGGAGGATCAGGAACGCCTCTTCCAGCAGTTCTTCCGCGCGGAGAACGCCCGGCGGCTCACGGAAGAGGGGACCGGCCTGGGCCTGATGATCATCAAGCGCATCCTGGACCGGTACGACGGGACGATCGAGGTCGAAAGCGAACCCGGCCGGGGAACGACCTTTACGGTGACGATCCCGCTTCCATACTGCGAACTGCCGCAGCAGCGGAGCTGACCCGCCCGGGGAGTCGGGGGAGGAGGCGGAGAATGGAAGTCGAAATCGTCCGTCGTTCGGGCTTCGCCGTGGTGGGGATGATGTATCGCGGGAGAAACGAGAAGAACGAGATCCCGCGGTTGTGGGGCGAGTTGTGGGGCAGGAAAGACGAGATCGGGGGGAAAGTCGCCGCCGCCGCCGCCTGTGGAGTCCTCGGGAACAAGGATCCCGAGACGGGCGAGTTCGATTATCTGGCGGGATTCGAAGTCGAGACCGGTGCGGGGATTCCCGAAGGCATGGTTCTCTGGGAGGTGCCGGAACAGACCTACGCGGTCTTCCGGTGCACCCTCCCGGAGGTCAAGGAGACGTTCCGGTTCATCTTCAGGACGTGGCTGCCGCAATCGGCATACGAAATTGCGGAAGGGCCGGAGTTGGAGCTGTACGGCGGGGACTTCGATCCCGTGGAAAAGCCGGAGATCTCCATCTGCATCCCGATCCGGGGAAAGGCGTCTGGAAACGTCTCTGCATAGGATTTCTCGTTCTCCTGTGCATTCAGGGTATGCCGAGATTCGGCGCATGGCGTGTTGGCCGGCCATCCGAAGGGATTGCCGGTGCGGACTCGCGGGGCGAGGAACCGGTTATGTGCCGGAACGGCGCAGGGGACTCGGACCCGACCCGGGGGGATCAGGACCGTGATCTCATCCGGGAGTCCGTGGCCTTGAAGAGGGAAAAGGCTTGATTCCTGAGTCCCGGAGGCCGCGTCTGACAGACGGATTCGGATTGCGCGTTTCTGCGTCTTTCGCGGGCGGCGGCGGGAAAGGCGCGCATTTCCAAAGGCGGTTTCCCAGAATCGCTCATGGAGTGCCTCGACCGATTCCGGGAAATGATCCACAATAAGGACGAACGTCCGGTTTCGAGGGGAAGAAAACCGACAAGGGAAAAGCGACGGGGAAGGGTCGTGAACGGGGCCGGGTGTTTTCCCGGGCGGACGGGATCGTGAGGCGTTATGCCGCCGGGAGCGGGGCGAAGGCTGCGGAAATCCTTCCGGAAGTCTGGACAACCCCGACCCGGCTGAAACGGGGGGAGAAAAGATGAACGGACGGCAAAGGATGAAGACGATGAAACGACGGATCGTACCGGGCCTGTTGGCGTGGGTATTGCTTGGAGTCGGGACGAGTCAGGCAGCGGAATGCGAGGAGCGTTACTACAATCCGGACTGGGTCTCTCAGCCTCCGACGGTGGACGTCTACAACTATGTGAGGGCCGAAACCGACATCCAGTTCGAACGGTACGCAAAGGCCGGATTCGGAAAGCTCGCGCACAGCCGGGAGGCGTACGACGTACACAATCAGGTGACGCTCAGCGGAAATCGCGACACGCTCTATTCCATGGGGATTTTCGACCTGTCGAAGTCTCCCCTGACGATCACCATGCCCGACACGGAAGGGCGTTACATGTCCCTGCAGGTGGTCTCGCAGGATCACGACGTCTATCCCGCCCTCTACGCTCCCGGGACGTGGACCTTCACGGAAGAAGAGATCGGAACGCGCTATGTCCTGGTCAATGTCCGCACGTTCGCGGATCCGAACGATCCGGAAGACATGGCGGCCGCTCATCGCATGCAGGACGCCATTGAAGTGAAACAGGCCGGCAAGGGCGATCTGTCGGGCCTGCCGGAGTGGAACGAAGATCAGATGCTGAAGATCCGCAAGGCGTTCAACGCCCTGGGGAGCACGCTTCCCGACAGTTCGTCGTTTTTCGGGGTCAAGTGCGACCGTTCCTATCTGATGAACGCCATGGGGGTGGCGGTCGGGTGGGGCGGCCTGCAGAAACAGGACGCGCTGTATCTGCCCCTGCAGGTGCCGAAGAACGACGGCAAGACGGCCTACGTCCTCCGGGTGCCGAAGGACGTCCCCGTGGAAGGGAACGGATTCTGGTCCGTGACCGTGTACGACGCCAACCGCTACATGGTGCCGAACAAGTACGACGCCTATTCGTTCAACAACGTCACGGCCGGGAAGAACGAGGACGGATCCGTCACGATCCATTTCGGCGGCGATCCGTCGGCGGACAACTACCTTCCGATCGTGGACGGCTGGGTTTACCTGGTGCGGTTCTACCGTCCCGGCAGGGAGATCCTCGACGGGACGTGGAAATTCCCGGATCCGGAAGAAGTCGAATAGCGGCGGGACGGATGCAGGGGAATTGTTGCGCCTTTTCCCCTTTTGATTCCGGGCTGCGGCGCAGGAGGGAGAATGAAGATCTGCAGCACGTGCGGCGAGGAAATCGACGACGACGTCTGGGTGTGTCCCTTCTGCGAATGCGAGCAGGAAACCGGCGTCGTGAAGGAGGTGAGGAGGCGCGGGCACGTGCGGACGCTGAATCTCGAGGAAGGGAGGCCTTCGGTCGAGGAAGCGATGCGGACGCTGGAGCGCCAGCTCGTCTGGCTGAAGCGAGGGGGCGCGGGCGTGGTGCGGGTCGTGCACGGGTGGGGTTCCTCAGGGAAAGGCGGGAGAATCAAGGCGGCCTGTCACGAGCGTCTTGCGGAAAAGTTGCATGAGAAGGCGATTCGCGGATTCGTCCCGGGGGAAAGCTACTCGCGGGGGACGAGCGCGGGGAGAGCGCTTCTCTCGGCGTACCCGGAGTTGCGGAAGTCGCTTCGGGAGGATCGAGGGAACCGCGGCATCACGTTTGTGGAACTCTAGGGCGCGGCTGCCGCACCGGTCCCGGCCGGCTGTCGGCGGACGCGGCGTCGGAAGGCGGGTCCTCGAGCAGGCGGCGCGCGGATCGCCGTGGCGTCCCGGCCCAGGCATCCGTCGGGAGAAACGGGAGGGATTCGCATGAGGCGCAGGACGTATCGCGGAAGGCGGATTGTCGGCGCGATCGCCGCGGGATCGGTCGTCGTTTCGACGGTCTGCACCGCCGGCGCGGAGGGGCGGAAAACGGTTCCGGAACCGGGGGAGACGGTGGAATTGCCGGAACCGAAGTACGAGAGCGGGACGTCGGCGGAAGAAGCGCTGCTCCGGAGACGCTCGATCCGGAGATACGGGAAGGAACCGCTGGTTCTCGCGGAGATCTCCCAGTTGCTCTGGGCCGCCCAGGGGATTACCGAGCCGAAGCGGGGGTTCAGAACGGCGCCGTCGGCGGGGGCGACGTATCCGCTTCAGGTGTATCTGGTCGTGCGGAACGTGAAAGGGCTGGCGAAGGGCGTCTATCGGTACAGGCCGCGCCGGCACGAGCTTCTCCGGATACGGGCCGGAGATGTCGGCGACGAACTGACGGCCGCCGCCCTGGGGCAGGAATGCGTGGGCGCAGGCGCGGTCGACGTCGTGATAACGGCGGTTTACGAATGGACGACGCGCCGGTACGGCGACCGCGGGGTTCGGTACGTGCACATGGAAGCGGGGCATGCGGCGCAAAACGTCTATCTGCAGGCGGTGAGCCTGAATCTCGGGACGGTCGCGATCGGGGCCTTCAACGATGAAAAGGTAAGGAAGACGTTGGGGATCCCCCGGGAAGAGCGGCCGTTGTACATCATGCCGGTGGGAAGGATCGCGGATTGACGTCGGATCCCGCGGCCGGCCCGACCTCGTCCGGCCCGGGCCGATCCTCAGGCGCCGGACCGAAGGCGGCGGATCTGGTCGACGGCGCGGGCGCGAAGGATGTCGAGGGCGCCGGGCGCGGGAGCGCGGGATCCGTAGAAGACGAATGCGGTGTCGACCTCGTAGCCGCCTTCTTCAAAGGCGGACGCCGGAGGGATATAGCCGAAGGTCCCGTTGGCGTAGCCGACGACCCATACGGGCGCGCCGGTTTCCTTCTCGATCCGGGGCGTGATCATGCAGAAAACCTCGGCGCCGATGCACACGAGATACGTGTCGCCGATCCGGACCGTTTGCAGTCGGACGCCCGCCCGGGAAGAGCCGTCGGGATCCGAGAGAAGCCGCTTCCGCCAGGCTTCGATTGCGCCGAGATAGCGTTGCTGCGCCCGGGGCGGGCCGATCCGCCTGCCCCGGAGCGTTTCCGCCACGGCCTCGATTTCTTCGGTCGTCCATGTCTGCAGCGGGATCTCGACGATTTCCGCAAGGCTGTCGATGCCCGTTCCCTCGTCCGACGTCGGCGAAGCGAGGGCTTCCACGGCGCGGTCGGCGAGGAGATCGCCCCATTTTTCGATCCGTGCGAAGTCGGCGCCGATCGACGGCGGGTTCAGGTTGCCGCAGGCGCCGTTGGTCCAGAGGACGACGGGACCGCCCGGCAGCATGGCCGAGAGCGAGGCGGCGGCGCGGCCGGCGACGTCGGCGCTGATGACGCGGCTCTCGGGACCGAGGGCGATGTTGTGCATCGGATAGTTCGCCAGGATGGCGATCCAACGGCCCTCGTTGTCGCGCCAGCCCATGATGTTGAGCCGGGGATCGACGTGTTTGCGCCCGACCCCCCGGCGGTCCGCCGCGATATCGCAGGTGGCGGCGCCGACGAAACGTTTCGCGGGCCGGACGTTGCGCATGGCCAGGAGCGCGGCCGTCTCGAAGCGTTCTTCCAGCCATTCCAGGTACTCGGGGTCCTTTTCTCCGCAGTTCAGCATGGTCATCGTGGCGGGGCCGGAATGGGTGTGGCTCGCGGAAAGGACGATCTCCCGCGGTTCGAGCCCGAGACACCCGAGGCGGAGCTTGAGCCGGTCGATGAAGTCCGAATCGAAACCGATCAGATCCGCGTGGATCCAGAGGATCCGGCCCGGATCGTCTTCCAGATAGGAGACGTGGGCGCCGAGCGGATCGTGCATGCCGAGGGACGGTTGCCGCCGGGAAACGAATCCGCAGAGTTCGATTCCGACCGGGGGCGTGATGTCGATGTGCGCGACACCCGTTCTCATCGGTAGGCCGACCCTCCCGTTTCTTCCCCTTCCGACAGCGAACCCCCGCACGGGGGCGATCCGGACCGATTTCGGCGAAACCGACTCCCCCCGCTGGAATGCATCCGCCGGTGATGATACGGAACCGGGACGAAACTCGCGATCCCGGTCCGGTTCGATGGCAGCATACACCGGAACGGGATCGAAATCATCTCTTTCTCCCGCGGAGGACGACCTGTGGAGCCGCGACGTCCTGTCCTCCCACGGCTTGTCCTCCGTAGTCGTGCGCCTGCGGGACGAAGGAGGACGTCGCGCACGAGGGCGGAAGGGGGGTGATCGGGCGGCGCGCCTTCAGCGCGCGACAAATGATTCCGAATGGAATTCCCGGGGCGATGCCCCGGGCTGACGACCGGCGGCCCTTCAGGCCGCATTGCCGCCGTCGGCCGA
>CAYNBQ010000064.1:0-22225 GCA_964395275.1 uncultured Verrucomicrobiota bacterium | reverse complement strand
GCCGAGGTGCGCCGGGCCACCCGGCTCGGACTCTCCTTCGTCGTCATGCACCCCGGCGCGCACATGGGCGCCGGAACGGAGAAGGGGCTGGACCGGGTGGTCCGCGCCCTGCGGACGATCCTGCGCGAAACGGCCGCGGAAGGGGCCGCCGCCATCGCCCTGGAGACGACGGCCGGATCCGGAACCCATCTCGGCGGCCGCCTGGAGGATCTGGAACGCATTCTTGACGGCGTGGACCGCGACGAGCGGGTGGGAATCTGCCTCGACAGTTGTCATCTCTTCGCCGCCGGATACCGCATCGATACGGGATCGGGGTATCGGTCCTTCGTCCGGGAACTCCGCAGCCGGTTCCCGCCGGAGCGGGTTCTCGCATGGCATCTGAACGATTCGCGCGGGGAAGCGGGTTCGAAACTCGATCGGCATGCGCACATCGGGAAAGGACGGATCGGGTTGGAAGGATTCCGCAGGATCGTCAACGATCCGCGGTTCCGGGAGGTGCCGATGGTCCTCGAAACGCCGAAGGGACCCGAGATGGAGGAAGACCGGAGGAATCTGGCCGTCCTGCGTTCCCTGGTGCGCAGGAGCCCTTCCGGCGGAGGGCGATCCGGAAGGGGAAACTCCGGTTGACCCCCACCGGACGGGAGGGTAAGGAAAGAGAGGCCCCAGGGAGGGAGCGAGAAATGATGCGATCCGCGAAACCGAGTCGATGCCGTTGGCTTCCCGTCGTCGCGCTCTTGGTCGTCCTCGGCGCGGGACCCTTCCCGGTTTCGGAATCGGCCGCCGCTCCGGTTCCGTCGCAGACCTGCCGGGTCGATCCCTCTTCCGATTGCGCCGATCCCGTGGAGGCCGAGGGCGCCTCCGGCGGCGTGGAGGTCGCCGTCTTCGGCGTTATTCTGCTCATCTACGTCTTCATCGCCTACCTCGTGAAGTCGAAGGACTGAGCCGCGGGGAAGGGGCTCCGGGCGTTTTCGAGAGGCCCGCAGCGGGCCGTCTCACCGTTCGGCGACCCGGGCGTCCCCGTCCCGGAGATCCTCGGGCAGCCAGTCCGACGTGCGTCCGATGGCGTGTTCGAGTTGCGTCCGGGCGGCGCTGTAGGAGTAGAGGGCGCGCACCTGGAGGGAACGCGCCACGGTGAGCGCCAGCCGCGCATTGAGCACGTCGAGTTGCGTACCCGTGCCGACCTCGTAGGCCCGCTGGGCCAAGCGCAGGGCCTCCTCGGCCTGTTCCGCGTTCTTCTTCTGCGATTCGACGAACTTGAGCGCTTCGAGGACGTTGCCGTAGGCGGTGCGGACCTGCAGTTCGATCTTCCTGCGGGTTTCCCGGTACTGGAGCCGGGCCTGGTCGAGTTGCGCGCGGGCCTGTTGAACCTGCCCGCTGGTCCGGAATCCGTTGAAGATCGGCATCTCGGCCCAGGCCGTCGCCCTCCAGCCGTAGAGAGGTTCGTCGAACCCGAGCGCCGAGGATCGCCAGCCGTAGTCGGCGCCGAGGGAGATCGTCGGTTTGTTGCCTGCCGAGGCGACGGCGACCCCTTCGCTGCGCATCTCCTCCTGGAGGCGCAGGCGGCGCAGTTCGGGGCGCTGATCGAAGGCCGCCCGGAGGATCTCGTCCAGCGGGGGCGGAGGGGTCGGATCGGCGAAGTCCCCGAGAATCGCGGGAAGGGCCTCGTCGCGCGCGCCCTGCGCGGGAAGCTCGAACATGAGGAGTTCCGCGAGCCGTTCGCGGGCGATCCGGTAGTCGTTGCGCGCCTTGATGAGGGTCGGCTGCCCGTTGGCCAGGGCGACCTCGGCGCGCAGGAGATCGAGTTTCGGGATCCGTCCGGCCTTGAAACGGCTGCGCGCCACGTCGAGCTGCTCTTCGAGGAGCCGGATGTTTTCCCGTTGGACATCCAGCTCGTTTTTCTTCAGCAGGATCTCGTAGAAGGCCAGGCGCACCTCCAGCAGGACGTTGGCCAGCACCTCGTCGTAGCCGGCCTGCGCGGCGTCGCGCCCCAGCGTGGCGGCCCGCAGGGCGGCGCCGACCCGCCCCCCGCTGTAGACGAGCTGGCGGAGGCCGAACCCGTACTCGTACTCCTCCTCCTGGCCGAGGGGAAAGGAGGCGTCGGCCTCGCCGGGGATGGTCTCGATGCTGTCGGGATCGACGCGGGTGTAGTGTCCCTGGAAACCGAGCTGGGGCAGGGCGTCGGCGCGGGTTTCGCGGATGATGCCCTCGGTGCGGTCCATTTCGCTGCGCGCGGTGAGGACCCTCGGGTTCAGCTCGCGCGCCCGCGCCATGCATTGTTCGAGCGTAAGGACGGGTCCGGTCCCGGCCGGTTCCGGCGCGGCGGTTGCGCGGTGGAACGCGGTCAGGGCGATCAGGAAGACCAACGCGGTTCGATTCATCATCGCGGGGCTCCTCGTGGAGACGGGGTCGTTTCGCCGGCCGATGCCCGGGCATCGGACGACGCCGGGATGCGACCGGCGGGCGTCTCCGGCTCGGAAGGCTCTTCGTAGGCGGCCGCGACGGGGTCCGTCAAGGGTCCGGGGCAAAAAACCTACCGATCGGTAGAAAACGGCGGACCTTCCCCGCCGCGCCGGAATTGGCGGCGGAGCCGCTCGAACCGGCGCACGTAGATCCAGTCGAAAAGCTCGGTCCGGTCCGGAAAGAGATTCTCCGCTTCCCGCCGCAGCGATTCGATCCTCAGAACGATATCCTCCCACGGGATCCGTTCATCGAGGATCTGCGACGCGATCCGGTCCGCCCTGGCCTGAAACCGGCGAATCGCCTGGTCTTCCTGGTTGATCCAGCGAAACCTCATCGGAGGTCCCCTCCGCACGCGGCGCGTCGCCGCCGTCGCCCTTCGTGTCGATCCGCCGGATCTGCGACGGCCCCAGCAACGTGATCCACGGCCGCCCCCGGCTCGCCGTGATCTTTCCGCGCACCCGCACCTTGCGACCCCGGTACAGCAGCTCCGGCCGGCTCGGGAACCGCCCGTAGCTCTGGGGAAGGATCTTCAACGTCAGCGCATTCCGCTCCGGCGGCGCAAAGAAAAACCATACGTGCCGGCTCTTTCCGGACCCAGACACGATCCGGGTGCTCCGGATGATTCCCTCCACTTCCACGCGGTGCCCGACGTAACCCCACGCGTCGTCCCACTGGATCCGGGGAAGATCGGACTCGTCTCCGCCGCGCTGCGCCGTCCCCTTCTTTTCGTCCCTCCCCGGGCTCTTCTGCGGAGAGTTCAATTCGGACGGGAGAATGGCCATGACGGGTCGAAGCGAGAAGAGGACCGCCCCCGACAGCGCCGCCAGCAGAAGTCGACGTTTCATCGCATCAACCCTCCGAAGAGAGTATCCGCCGGAACGGGGCCGAAATCCAGCCGCCGCAGGATTCCCTCAGGACCCGGCCTCCGAGCCCGGTTCCCCCCGGTTCGAATCGGGTTTCTTCTTCCTCCGCGCCTGTCTCAGGAGTTTTCGCAGCCGATACGGCAGATGCCTCTCGGCCTGGTTGATGGCGTGGCGCACGCGCCGGCTGGCCCGCCCCAGCAACCACAGCCCCAGCAGATACAGCGGAATGGATCCCGTGATCACCGGCGTCAGCCACAGCAGCACGCCGATCAGCAACGCCGTAGTCCCGCCGACGACGTGCAGGACACGCAACCAGTGGGGCAGCGGCGGGGGTTGATCGGGAAAGAGATCCGGCAGCTCGGGGGGCGGACGGGACGGATCGTCGGAATCGCGACGGCGCTGCTTCATCGAAAGGTCCGGCCGTGGAAGGAACAAACCGGCATCAACGGATGGTGATCTCCCCCAGCGGCTCGACGCGCAGATGGAAGTCGATGCGTTTCCCCTGGATTTCGAGCGTCAGCAGCGTGTTGAGCCGCGTCAGGAGAAGCCGGTACGGGATCCGTACGGTGTGACCGTGAACATCGACCGCCACGTTGACGTCTCCCAGGATCTCTTCGGCGTCTCTCACCGCCATGATCAGGTGTTTCAACTTGATCATCTTCTGGATGAGCTGCTGATCGAAGTTGTACTCCTTGCCGCAACCCGAACAACGAACCCGGGGATGGTCCTCCATATCGAGGAGCGAGAAGGTGATCACCTCGTCGCAATCGGGAGTCACACAGGCGAAGTCGACTTGGTCGCGGGGCTTGGTCGTCATGGCGGGGCGGAACGTATCACGCCCGATCCGGCAGGGTCAAGGCGACCGCCCGGCGGTCGCCGTCGCCGCCCTTTCCTCGAGGCGTCCCGACTCCGTCATGGCCGGATCCATTCGACCCGCAGCCGGGCGAAGAGCCTGCGAACCCCCTCGGTGGGCAGTACGCAGGAGATGACCGACGGATCGTCGGTTTCCGGGACCACCGGGGTCCATGAACCCGGCAGGAGGGTCTCGGAGGTCTCGATCGCGTAGCTCACGTCGCCCGCCGCAACCGCCTCGGCCCCCTTGGCGAAGACCACGAGAACGCCGTCCATCACGCCCGGAGACGGGTCCGCACGTCCCGGGTCCAGCCCGAGCGCGTATTCGACGAAGTTCTCGATTCCATCGCCGTCGTCGTCCTCATACGGGCCGCCGCCGACTCCCCGATCGGCCGCCCAGGTCCGGTACCCGGGCAGGCGTATCAGGCGAATCACCCCCTCGGAATCGCCGTCGAGTTCGTAGCCCATCGGCATGTCCTGAACGTGGTCGAAGCTCGGCGAAGGACCGGCACACGTCAGCAGGGTGTAGGAGGCAGCCCTCGGTTCCCCGAGGATCCCGAACGTCAGCGTTCCGTCCTCCACCGTCGCAGGTCCATCGACGGCCAGAACGTCCGACGAGACCGCATCGAGTTCGCACAGGTAGGTCCCGCCGCGGATCGTCGTCGGTCCGGCGTGCAGAACGCCGATTCCCCCGGAGCCGGGCGCGATCACCCCCTCGACCGTCACGCCGCCGGCCAGAACCCCCTCGCCGCCCAGGAGCGCCCCGGGGGCGACGGTGACCGACGGGCTGGCCAGCGACCCGTTGATCAGCAGCGCTCCCCCCTGCACGACCGTGTCCCCGAGATACGTGCTCGCCCCCTCGAGGGTCTGCGTGCCGGACCCCGTCTTGACCAGTTCGATCCGGTCGAGCCCCGCTCCCGCGCCGCCGCCGCCCCCGATCCGCCCGCGGAAGACGCCCGAACCGCCGTTGACCCCGATCGTCAAAGTCCGCATGCGGGGACTGTTGCTGCCGTTGGTCAACGACCCGTCGCCGCTCAAGGTGTCGATCCGCACGGACCGCCCGTCCCAGATGTCGAACGCGGCGTCCGCGGCGATGTGCATCGAGGCGACGTTGTTCGTCCAGACCGCGCCCTGCCATCCGCCGTTGACCAGTGCGCCTCCCTCGATCTCGATCCGGCCGCTGCCCGCCCTCCCGGGCGTCCCGAGAGCGATGTTCACAACGGGCCCCGCCGCGGTGTTGCCGATGCCCACGACGTCGCCGGGGCCGCCGACAATCCGCAGGACGCCGTCGCCCGCGAGATCGAGACTGCCGCCCCTGCCGATGGCCGGTTGGTCGGGATCCATCAGGCCGTCGGTGTGCACGCCGCCGAATCCGGTGATGTCGAGTTCCAGAACCGCCCCGGCCGCAAGGCTCGCGGACGATCGAAAGGCGTCGATGGCCGTCGCCCCTCTCAACACCAGAACGCCTTCGAGAACCGACGTCCGCCCCGTGTATTCGCAGAGTCCGTCGAACGTCAATCGGGCCGGTCCCAGCTTGAAGAGGTCCGAGGAACCGACGATCCACGCCGAGACCACCGCGTCGAACTCGGCGACCGCGACGGGATATCCGCCGCCCAGGCTGAGGGCGCCGCCGGCGATCCGGTAGCCGGGCGCCTCGAATACGAGGCCCCCGGCCGTGACGTTCGTGACGATCTCCACCTCGCCCGCACCCGCCGGTCCGAAGATCGCGGGTCTCGCCGGCTCGTTCCGCCATACGGTCGGGGTCGCTCCGTCAAGCCAGTTCGTCGATACCGTGTCCCATACGCCGCCGGGGGCGTTCCACGTAAAGGACGGGGGAATCGCCGCCCGGGCGCTCGCCTCTTCGGACGGGGGACTCCTGCCGGCGAGATTCTCCGCGATCACCACGTAGAAATACTCGGCGCCGGGGACCACGGAGTTGTCCGTGAACCCGGAATCGGCGAGACCGTCGGCGACCGTGACGTGGGGTCCCCCCGCCGTCGGAGACCGCCTGACCTCGTAGGCCGTGGCCCCGGGAACGGCGTCCCACGACAGAAGGATCCGTCCCGGGCCGGGATCCGCGGTCAGCCCGGTCGGCGCCGCCGGAACGGAGACGTCGGAGATTTCCACGGCGACGGCCGCGCCCGTGTAAGCGACCTCGAGATCCGGCGGAAAATCCCGTGGCGGCCCGTGACCGTGTTCCGGACCGACCCAGAGCACCCGGAAAAGCCGCTGCGTGGGCATCCCGTCGTATGCGCCTTGACGCTCTCCGAACCGGAGGACGCCGGCGGCGTCCTCCCAGCGGATCGGGATCTCCGCGAAGGCGCCCTGTTCGTACGCGTATCCGTCGCCGGCGTCGTCGTAGATCGTGAACTCTCCGTCCGCGCCCCGGTAGATGCGCAGCTCGATGGGGTCGGAGGGTTTCTCGCCGGTCCATTGCAGCTCCGGACCGAAGGGCACGATCGATCCCGCCCTCACGTGCAGGGGAATCCGATCGATCGGCGCGGTCGTCTCGATCGTCCGGCCGCCTCCGAGTCGTTCGCCGGTCCAGAAATCGATCCAGTCCGTTCCGGCCGGCAGGTAAACCGTCCGGCTCACGGCCCCGGGGGACGTCACCGGGCTGACCAGGAAGGCCGGGCCGAACATGTATTCGTCCGAGACGCCGCGGACGGCCGGGTCTTCCGGGAAATCCATCGGCAGCGCCCGCAGCATCGTGGATCCATCCCTGCTGACCATCCACGCCACCGAGTAGTTGTAGGGCAGCATCCGGTAGCGCAGATCGATGAAATCCAGGAGAACGGCCTCGGTCGTCGGCAGGTAATTCCACACCTCGGTCTCGCTCCGGTACCCGTGAACGCGCAGCACCGGGCAGAAGGCGCTCCACTGGAACCAGCGGATCAGCAGCTCGTTGTAGTCGGAAGATTCGTACTGGTCCGCCGGGCGGAAGAACCCGCCGGTGTCGGTCGTCCACCAGGGGATTCCGCTCAGCGAGAAATTCAGACCCGCCGGAATCTGCCGGCGGAAGGTCGTCCAGTCGCCTTTCACGTCGCCGGACCAGCAGATCGTTCCGTAACGTTGCTGGCCCGCGTAGCCCGACCGGGTGAGGTTGACGACGCGTTTCGGCGAACCGGCGCCGCGCTGTCCTTCGTAGGCGGCGCGGGCCGTGAACAGCGAGTAGGCGTTGCGAAGGCGGTTGCCCGAGGTGGGGACCGATTCGAACTGGACGATGCGGTCGACCATCGCGTCGCCGTCGTCGCCGGGTTCCGTGGCGTCCTGCCACCAGGCGTCCGTGCCGATGCTGAAGAACGCCGAGTTCATGTGATCCCAGCAGAGACCGCGAACGGCCGGATTGAACACGTCCATCCAGGCGCCCCCGGGGATCCGTCCATCGGGGGTCATCGCCGCGAGCGCCTCCCCGAGCGCCCCCTGGGGATTCGGCCAGATCGAGATCATGAAGCGGAGGTTCCGCCCGTGGAGTTCGTCGATCATCGCCTGCGGGTCGGGATAGTTCGCCGAATCCCATTCGTACGCCCCCCAGCCGTGGGATCCCCAGTACTGCCAGTCCTGCACGACCAGGTCGATCGGGATCCGACGGTCCCGGTAGCCGGCGGCGGCGTCCAGGACTTCCTGCTGGGTCGCGTACCGCTCGCGGCTCTGCCAGAAACCGAGCGCCCATTTCGGCAACATCGGAACGGCGCCCGTCGCCCGGCGGTATCCGGCGATCACCTCGTCCCAGGCGGGGCCGTAGAAGAAGTAATAGTCGATGGCGTCGCCGATCTCCGAACGGAAGACGGTCGTGTCGCCGAGCGGACGGGCGTACACCCGGGCGTCGGGTCCGCCACCGAGGAGCCGGACCGTGCAGTCGGTGTCGGCCGGCAGGCGGATCCTGCCGGAGACGGAGTGGGGGACCCAGGTGTTGACGATGCGGACGACCTCGACGCCGTCGACCGATACGCCGATCTCGTCGTCGAGATCGCCGTCGCGGACCATGAAGACGTAATCGCCGGCCGCGTCCGTGTGAAACGTGCCCGTACGGGTGTTCGGATCGATCGGCACGGGGTCGTCGGCCGGGTTGAAATCCGTCAGGGACGCGTTGTCCCACAGCAGACCGTATCCGCGACTGGAAAGGAGCATCGGCACGGCGATCTGCGTGTTGGACTGGCGCAGTTGAAGCGGGATCCCGCGGTAGTTCCACAACCCTTCCTGGTACTGGCCCAGGCCGAAGAGGGCCTCGTCGGCGGGGCACCGGAAGACCTGCATCGGCCGGTGAGCCGATTCGCCGTTGACCGTCACCGGCGTCATGCTCTTGCCGCCGTCCGCCGGTTCCTCGAGAAGGATCCCTCCCGACGGATCCAGGAAGCGCAGCGCGCCCGTGGCCCGGTCGATCGCCACGCGCAGCGCGGCCGTCGACAGGGTGACCTCGTCCGGGGTCTCCTCGAGTTCGAATGGTGGGGTCGCCGGCCACGTGTTGGTGACGACGAAGCTCGATCGCTCGGGCAGGGCGGCCCCGGGGGCGTAGGTCACGCGGAGGATCCGTTCGTCGCAGACCCGGAGTTTCAGGATGCCCGGTTGCAGGGTCAGGGTCGCCCCGTCGTCGTTCCGGGTGACCGATTGCACGGGCATGGGACTCGCCCGGGAATCCGGTTGCGCGGAAAGGACGAGAAGGACGCCGGGAAGGGCGAAGAACGCGCGACGGGCGGGGAGCGACGGTTTCATCATCGGTTCGGCTCGCTGGGGAGAGGATCGATCTTCCACAGCATGCCACGATTTGCCTTTTCCCGCACCCTCTTTTGCGTCGCCGGCGACGTTGGGAATATGAGTGGGAGGCCGACCCCGCCTTGCCCTTCGTCTTGTCCTCCGTAGTCTCGCCGAGACGAAGGAGGAAGTTCCGCGTGAAGGCAGAGTAGGAGGCCGATCCCGCCTTGTCCTACGAAGTTCTGCGCCTGCGGAACGAAGTAGGGTCGGCCGATTCCGATACGCGTGGCGTTTCCCCCACGCAGGATCACCCGTGGAGCCGCGACTCTTTCGTCGCGCGGGGCGCGTGTTTGCCGGGAAGGACGCCGGGGGTCACTCGTCCCCGGGTTCGTCCGCTTCCTCGGGGAGCATGACCGGGATGCCGTCGCGGATCGGATAACGCCGTCCGCATTTCGTGCAGACCAGCCGGTCGCCTTCGAGAACCACCGGCGTGCGGCAGACCGGGCACGCAAGGATCCGCAACAACTCGTCGTCGATCGGTTGCGTCATTTGGATCCGTCCTCCTCCTGCCCGCGTGACGTCCCACCGTGCGGCAGCGCCGCCTGGGCCCATCGGTAGACCTCTTTCTCGGGGACGCCGTTTCTCCGGGCGGCTTCCCGCACGGAGTCGTACTCGGGGGACGCGTTCACGATTTCTCCGGCGATCCGGCCCACCTTGACGTCGACCGGTCCGTAGGGACCGTCGATCCGCACGATCTCCCGGGCGAGCTTGCGCCGCCGGGCTTCGTAGAGGCGCACGCCGAACGCGGTCGTCTCGCGCAGGACGATCCCGGCCAGTTCGTCCGCCCGTTCGACGGGCGCGATCACCCCGAGCAGATGTCCGCTGCGGCCCTTCTTCATCCCGGCGGGGATGACGTACGCGTCCAGCGCGCCGGCGGCGAGCAGACGGTCGCATACCCCCGCGAGCAGCTCGGGTTGGAGATCGTCGATGTTGGTTTCCAGAACGGTCACGACGTCGGATTCGGCGGCGGAATCCTGCGTTTCGCAGAGGATCGCACGCAGGATGTTGGGGGAACGTTCGAACTCGCGGCTGCCCGTCCCGTACCCGATCTTCTCGATCCGTCCCGCGGGCAGGGGACCGAACCCGTCGGCGAACTCCGCCAGCAGCGCGGCTCCGGTCGGCGTGACCCGTTCGCCTTCCTCCTCGGCTTGGCGCACGGGGACGCCGCGGAGGATCTCCAGGGTCGCCATGGACGGGACCGGGAAGGAGCCGTGCCGGCATTCGACCGTTCCCGACCCGAGCCGGGGCGGGGCGACGATCACCCGGTCCGGCCCGATCTCGTCCAGCGCCAGGCAGGCGCCGACGATGTCGACGATCGAATCCACGGCGCCGACCTCGTGGAAATGAACGAGTTCCGGGTTCATCCCGTGAACGCGTCCCTCCGCTTCGGCAATGCGCCGGAAGACGGCCAGGGCCCGGTCGCAGACCGGCGCGGGAAGATCCGCCGCGGCGACGATGGACCGGATCTCGGCCAGATGCCGGTGTTCGGGGAGATCCTCGGTGACCTCCACATCGAACCGGAGGCCGCGGACCCCGCGGCGACGTTCCTCGAAGACGCGGAAATCGAAACCGACGCCCGGGAGCGTCTCCAGCCGGCGCCGGAGTCCCTCCGGATCGACGCCGAGATCGAGCAGGGAGGCGACGATCATGTCGCCGGCCGCGCCGGCGGAGGTGTCGAAATAGAGGGTCTTCATGAGGAGTCCGTTCCGGTTTCCTCGGGCCGGCGGTTGATCAGGGCGGCGGCGTATCCGGCGCCGAACCCGTTGTCGATGTTCACCACCAGCATGCCCGGCACGCAGGAATTGAGCATGGCCAGGAGGGGGGTGATCCCGCCGAGGTTCGCGCCGTAGCCGACCGAGGTCGGCACGGCGATCACGGGCCGGTCCGTCAGGCCGCCGGCCACGCTGGGCAGGGCCCCTTCCATGCCGGCGACGACGACCACCACCCGGGCCTTGCGCAGGGCCTCGGCATGGGCCAGGAGACGATGGATGCCGGCGACGCCGACGTCGTAGATGCGTTCCGTGCGGGCCCCGAGGGTCTCGGCGGTTACGGCCGCTTCTTCGGCGACGGGGATGTCGGAGGTGCCGGCCGAGAGCACGAGCACCGAACCGGTCCGCGGCGCCTCGGCTCCCCTGCGAATGCGGATGATGCGGGCCGCCTCGAAATACTCGGCGTCCGGGATCGCGGCGCGCACCTGTTCGAAAAGGTCCGGATCCGCGCGGGTGGCGAGAACGGTGCGCTCCTCGTCGCCGAGCACGCGGAGGATTTCGACGACCTGCCCGGGTTCCTTCCCCTGGCAGAAGACGACCTCGGGAAACCCGCGCCGTCGGCCGCGCAACAGGTCGAGCCGCGCGAACCCCAGGTCGGCGAACCCGGAGGTCCGGATCCGCCGGGCGGCCTCGGCCGGATCGATCCGGCCGTCGCGGACCGATTCGAGGATGTCCTGGAGATTCTCGGGGTCCATCGCAGGTTGTGCCGCCTTTCCCTACCGGTCGCCGCAGCCCGGCGCCGCGGATCCCCCAACCGGAGGATCCGCGAAGGTCGCCGGGACGCCCGGCTCAGGCGCCGATCAGCTCGCCCAGCCGTTCCCGGAGCCGGTCTTCGGCGACCCTTTCCTGTTCCATCGAATCGCGGTGCCGGACGGTGACCGTCTGGTCCTCGAGGGTATCGAAATCGATCGTTACGCAGAAGGGGGTGCCGACCTCGTCCTGGCGCCGATACCGGCGGCCGATCGCCCCGGACTCGTCGTACATGGCGAGGAACGGACCCCGCAGATCCTCCAGGATCCGGCGTGCGCGCTCTTTCAGTTCGGGTTTGCGCAGCAGCGGGAAGACGGCGACCTGCACCGGAGCGATGCACGGGGCCAGGTGGAGCACGACGCGTTTCTCGCCCTTGACCTCTTCCTCGTCGTAGGCGTCGGCGAGCGTGGTCAGCAGGGTGCGGTCGACGCCGGCGGAGGTCTCGACCACGTGGGGGATGTAGTGGGTTTTCTTCTCCTGGTCGAACCAGGCGAGATTCTTGCCGCTGTGCTTCTGGTGCTGGGAGAGGTCGAAATCGCCGCGATCGGCGATTCCTTCCAGTTCCTGCCAGCCGAAGGGGAATTCGTATTCGACGTCCACGCACCGGCTGGCGTAGTGGGCGAGTTCCTCCTGTTCGTGTTCCCGCAGGCGGAGGCGTTCCCGCCGGATGCCGATGCGGGTGTACCAGTCGAGCCGTTCCTCGACCCAGTACTCCATCCATCGGGCGCCCTCGCCCGGGGCGACGAAGAACTCCATCTCCATCTGTTCGAACTCGCGCGACCGGAAGATGTAGTTCCGCGGGTTGATCTCGTTGCGGAAACTCTTGCCCATCTGGGCGATGCCGAAGGGGATCTGTTTCCGCGAGACCGTGGCGACCGTCTGGAACTGGGCGAAGATGGCCTGGGCGGTTTCGGGGCGCAGGTAGACCATGGAAGCGTCGTCCTGGACGGGGCCGACCCAGGTCCGGAACATCAGGTTGAAATCGCGGGGTTCGGTGAGTTCCCCCCCGCATTCCGGGCAGACCCCGGGGTTCTCGATCTGATCCGCGCGGAAACGCCGTTTGCAGTTGCGGCAGTCGACCATCGGATCCTTGAAGGAATCCGCGTGGCCGGAGGCGCGCCAGATCTCGGGGTGCATGAGGATGGAGGCGTCCATTCCGACGACGTCGTCGCGCCGGTAGACCATCGTCCGCCACCAGTGCTCCTTGATCCGGCGTTTCAGTTCCACGCCCAGCGGCCCGTAGTCCCAGCAGCCGTTCAGGCCGCCGTAGATCTCCGAACTCTGGAAGATGAAGCCCCGCCGTTTGCAGAGCGAGACGAGCTTTTCCATCGTTTCTCGTGTCACGGTACTCATGGGTGCGGGATGCTCGCACCGGATATCGGCGCGGGCAAGTGGAAAGCGGGCGAAACCGAAGCCGGCCGGAACGGAACCTGCTCCCTGAGAGAGGCCGGAAACCGGAATCCGGCGTGTGCCCGGTCCGGGGGGAGGCAGAAACTGCCGGTTTCATGAAGAAGAAGACCATTCTCGTCGTGGACGATGAAGACATCATCGTCGAATACGCCGTCACGGTCCTGTTGGGGACGGGTCGGTACGTCGCCATCGGAGTGACCCGCGCGGACCAGGCCCTGCGCGTCGTGCGGGAACGCCCGGTCGATCTGATCATCTCCGACATCCGCATGCCCGAGATGGACGGGTTCGATCTGGTGCGCATCGTGCGCCGGGAACGGCCGTCGGTGCAGATCATCTTCATGACCGGCTACGACGTCCCCGAGGCGCGGGTGGAGGCGTCCGGCCTAGGTTCGGTGGCGTTCCTGCAGAAACCGGTGAAGGCCCAGCGCCTGATCGCCGCGGTGAACGAATCCCTGCAGCTCGCCGAGGAAGAGCAGAGGGTGCCCTTGCGTCCGATCGGTCCCAACGGAAAGAGCCCGGTGGTCTCGCTGCAGGGCCGGCTCGAGAATTTCCCGCTGGGCGAGATCCTCCAGATGTGCTGCATGGCCCGGCGGACCGGCCGGATCGTCGTCCTGCGGGACGACGACCGCGGCGAGCTGTTCATCGAAAAGGGCCGGATCGTTCATGCGGTCTACGGGTCGGAGTCCGGGCCTGCGGCCTTCTTCGAACTGTACCGATGGGATCGGGGCGCATTCGCTTTCGAGGACGGCGTGATCGGCCATCACAGGACGATCACGGCCGATTGGGAGCACCTGCTGCTCGAGGCGTCCCGATCGAAGGACGAGAGGCTTCCCGCCGGGGCCTGATCGGGACGATGCAACGGGTCGTTCTGATCGTGAACCCCGACCCGGCGGAGCGGAACCGTCTCAGCGGTCTGCTCACCGCGGATCCGAACTGCCGGGTGATCGCGCTGCCGGATTGCGAATCGGTGTTCTCCGACGAGGAACTCCGGTGGACGGCGCCCGACGTCGTGCTCGTCGAGCCCCTGGCGCTGGCCGAACCGGGCGCCGCATCGCGGATCGCCGAGATCCGCCGGCGGTGGACCGAGAGCCGGATCGTGGCGTTCGTCGATCCCGTCACCCCCTCGGTCGCGGTTCCGGGCGTGGAGGAAATGCCGCGGCCCGAGAGCCTTCTCCGGATCCGTTCGCTCGTGGCCTCCCGGTCGCGGCCGAAGACATCCGCACGAACGGCTTCGTTCCGCACGGGAGGGTTCGACGGCTACCTGGAAGGAATCCCGCTGGGGGATCTGGTGCAGATCCTCTGCATGACCCGCCGGACGGGGCTGCTTCGGCTGCAGACCGAGGGAGGATCCGCGGTGGTGGCGCTTCTCGAGGGCGAAGTGGTGCACGCCGAGGATCCCGAAGGCGTCGGCGAAACCGCCTTCTACCGCATTCTGCGGTGGGCCGGCGGTTGCTTCAGTTTCGACGACGGGGCCGCCGCCCGGCGCCGCACGATCCGCATGGGTTGGGAACACCTGCTGATCGAGGGAATGCGTCTGCGCGACGAAACCGGTTCGACGGCGTGCGCGGCGGAGGCGCCGGGGGCCCTGGAGACGATGCCCGACGGAAGCCCCGCGGATCTTGCGGACCGCTACGTGGGACCGTACCAGATCATACGGCGCGGTGTCCGCCGGCGCGACGGGGTGCTCTACGAGGCGATGAACACCGTCAAACGGGAACATCTGCACCTTTTTGTCCTGGATCCTTCGCGCGCGCGCGATCCCATGCGGATGCGGCGGTTCCTGGACCGGGGAAAACGGCTCGCCGAGGTCGAGGCCGAGAACCTGGTGCGCACCCTCGGCGTCGGCGAGGCCCACGGCCTGGTCTATTGCGTCGAGGAACACGTCGAGGGCACGACGCTGGCCGAGAGGATCGCCGGAGGACGGCCGATCGACGCCGGTCAGGCCCTTGAGATCTTCCGGTCCTGTCTGCGCGGGCTGATCCGGCTGCGCGCGGCGGGACTGCGCCACGAGGGACTCGATCCGTCGGCGATCCTCCTCGGGCTCGACGGGGTCCCGCGGCTGACGTCGCTGAACGGTCTGATGGACGACGGCGCCGCCGGAGCGGAGGAGGTCGCCGCCTTGGCGGTTTCCCTCCGCAAGGCGATCCGTCCGGAGGACCGCGGGGGCGAGGTGGATCGCTTTCTGGAACGCCTCGAGAAAGGGGCCGCGAAGGAATCCCTGGAAGACCTCCTGCGGGCCGAGCCGGGGACCCGACCGCCCTCCGCCGCCGCGGCCTCGGGCAGGAAACGGCGGGACTGGTTCCGCTTCGCCCGGGGGCTGCCCTGGGCCGCGATCTGGGCGGGGCTCCTCGGGGGAATTCGGGGGGGATGACCCCCGGAACCCATGGCATGGGACCTGCTCGAAAAGGCGCGGTCGCCGAGAGGAAAGGAAGGGGGAGGCATGGCACCGGAGGAATCGCAGCAGGAACTGCTCACGACCGTGGCGATGTTCGAGGAGGTCGTTCGGGCGCAACCCGGCGACTATCAATCCCTGGAGATCCTGCGGGAGGCCTACGGCAAGCTCGGCCGGGAAGACGACGTCATCCGGATCGCGAAGCTCCTCGCCGCCGCCCGGAAGAACTCCGGGCAGTTGTCGGCGGCGATCATGGAATACGAGGAGATCCTGCGCCGCCGGCCCGACGATCCCGAGGCGAAACGGGCCCTGGATCTTCTCCGTCGGCAGGCCGACACGCGGCCCCGCCGCGAGGCCCCCGCCGCGGCCGCTCGCCGGCACTACACGAGCAACGGCGACGAGGCCCTCGGCCGGGCCCTGCTCGATGCGGGCCTGATCATGCAGCGCGTCTACGACGAAGGGATCCGGACCACCCGGGAATGGTTCGAGGCCTACGGCGCCGATCCGCAGCCGCGGCTGACCTTCGCCCAGTATCTCGAAGAGGCGCAGGCGGTCTCCCGGGACGAATTGATGCAGTTTTTCTTCCGGACGACCGGGTTTCCCTACGTGCCGGTCGACGGGTTCCAGGTCGACGAGGCGATCGGCCGGCGGATGCCGCGCGAGATCGCGCTGCACGACGTCGTCCTGCTGTTCGACGTGATGGGGCGGATGCCCCTGGTCGCGCTGTCGAATCCGCTGGACGATTCCGGGCGCCGGCGGATCGAGAAGGCGCTGCAGTGCCGTCCGCAGTTCTACGTCGCGCCCGCGGCGGACATCGTGCGGCAACTCGAAGCGGTCTACTCGGTCGCCCAGGCCCGGCCGGAAACGAAGATGGCGGAGGTGTAGGGGGGTGAAATCTCTCAGCGAACGACTGGCCGAGGATCTCGTTTCCCACGGGATCCTTTCGCAGGAAGACCTCGACGCCGCCCTGGAGATCCAGAAGGAACGCGGCGGCCAGCTCCGCAAGACCCTCGTCGACGAATCGTACGTCACCGCGGAGGACATGACCGTCAGCCTCGGCCGCTGCCTGGAGATCGCGCCGATCCGCCTCTCGCTGCTGAGCCTCGATCCGGCGATCGTGGAGATCATCCCCCACGCCATGGCCTCGCAGTACAAGGCCGTGCCCTACGCCCGGGCGGGGGACGTGCTCTTCGTGGCGATGGTCGATCCGCTCAACATCATGGCGCTGGACGACATGCGCCAGGCCTCCGGGATGGAAATCGCCCCCCTGATCACCACCGAGGAGGAGGTGAACGCCGCCCTGGAGAGCTACGGCGGAAGCGTCCAGACCGACATGGAGGAGATCCTCCGCGAGGCCGACGTCCCCGACATCCAGTTTTCCGCGGGCGCCACCGAGCAGATCGACCTGGACCAGCTCGTCGAAAGCGGCGAGGAAGGCCCGGTCATCAAGGTCGTCAACCTCATCCTGATGCAGGCGGTGAAGGATCGTGCGAGCGATATCCACATCGAATGCCTCGAACGGGCGTTGCGCCTGCGCTACCGGATCGACGGCGTCCTGTACGACTACACGCCCCCTCCGAAGAACCTTCAGGCGGCCATCTCCTCGCGGATCAAGATCATGGCGAACCTGGACATCGCCGAACGACGCATCCCCCAGGACGGCCGCTTCCGCATCCGGATCCAGGGACGCGACATCGATCTGCGGGTCTCCCTGCTGCCGACGATCCACGGCGAGAAGATCGTCATGCGCGTTCTCGACAAGGGCGCCCTCTCCGCGCGGTTGGACGACCTCGGCATGCCCGAGGACACCCTCGACCAGTTCCGCTGGGCGATTCAGCAGCCCCACGGGATGATCCTGGTCACCGGCCCGACCGGCAGCGGCAAGACCACCACCCTCTATTCCGCCCTGCAGGAACTCAACAAGGGCGAGGTGAACATCATCACCACCGAAGATCCCGTCGAATACCAGCTCGAAGGGATCAACCAGGTCCAGGTGAACAGTGAGATCGGCTTGACGTTCGCCAACAGCCTGCGTTCCATCCTGCGCCAGGACCCCGATATCGTCATGGTCGGGGAGATCCGCGATCACGAGACCGCCGACATCGCCGTGAAGGCCGCCCTGACCGGCCACCTGGTCCTCTCGACGCTGCACACGAACGACGCGCCCGGCGCCATCACGCGCCTGGCCGACATGGGGATCGAGCCGTTCCTGATCTCCTCCTCCACGACGATGGCCTGCGCCCAACGGTTGGTCCGCCGCATCTGCCCCCATTGCAAGGAGGAGATCACCGTGCCTCCCGAGCTGGCCCGCCGGCTCCGCTTCAGCGATCAGGAGGCCGCCGCCACCTTCTTCCGCGGGGCGGGCTGCGATCGGTGCAAGCATACCGGATACATGGGACGCGCCGCGGTGATCGAGGTGATGTTGATCAACGACGCGGTGCGCGATGCGATCGTGCGCGAGGCGAATGCCGCCGAATTGAAAAAGATCGGTCTGGAACACGGGATGAAAACCCTCCGCATGGCCGGTCTGGAAAAGGCCAGGAACGGGATCACGACCCTGGAAGAAGTGCTGCGCGTGACTTCGGCGGATCATTGACGACCCCGGGGACCCGATCTGGCATGTCGGGTGCTCTGGAACCGACGGAGAGGTAGAGGCCGCGGTTCGCCGCGGCAGGACCGGAGTTGAGGAAAGGACGGCCCCCATGAGGCTTCCCTTCACACGCTTCGCCCGAAAGGGCGGACGTCGACAGGAAGAGTTTTCGCAGGAAACGACACGGGATTCCCTGAACGATCGGCCGCGGCCGTCCCAGGCGACCGTTCCGGCGCCGATCGTGCCCCCCTCCCTGCGGAATCGCGACGCGCAGGACGTCCGGCTTCCGCTGTCGGTGCTTCTGGCCTCGATCCCCGGGGAATGCCGGGGCGACGGCTTCCCCTCGGACGACGGAGACCGTGAGATCGAGCTTCCGGGCGTGGAGATCCTCTCCCAGCTCGCCCGGGGCGAGGTGACCCTCTCTCTGCGCACCCTGGCGGATCGTCTTCCGCCGGGATGCCTGCGGGACCCCTTGCCCCCCGACGGCGCCGAGAAGATCCGCCTTCCCCTGGAGGAAATCGTCCCGCGGATCCCGCCCGAATGGCTGGACCTGCGCGCCGATCAGGAAAGCGTCGATACGCCCGAGGAGATCCCGCCGTTGTTCGCCGAGAATCCGGAAGACGCCGCCGGAACGGAAGACGCCGCCCGGGAGGAATCGATGTCGGCCTGGCGGGATCGGCTCGAAGAACCGGCGACCGAAGAACCGGCGACCGAAGAACCGGCGACCGAAGAACCGGCGACCGAAGAACCGGCGACCGAAGAACCCGGGCCCGCCTCCGGCGCCCCGTCCGGGGAAATTCCGCCGGAAGACGCGGAACGGGAGGCGGCGTCCTCCGAGGCCGGGACCTCCGCGGAACCCGAAGAGTCCGGCTCGTTCGAACCGGTGCTCGGGCACGAAGGGGAGGCGGAGGAACCCTCGGCGATCGAATCGCCGGAACCGATCGATCCGGCCGACATCCCCGAAACGCTCGCCGTGCCGCTCGCCAGGCTGCTCGATTCGATTCCGGAGGGGGTCGTGGACCGCGAGGCGGCCGCGAGGGAACCGGACCGGATGCTGGAACTCCGCACCGAATGGATCCTGCCGCAGCTCGCCCGCGGCGAGATCGTCCTGGTGCTGCCGCGTGTGATCGAGGCCGTGCCGGACCATCTGCTCCTGCCGGAGGCGTCGGATCAGCCGATCCAGCCCGTCACCGTGCCGCTGGACACCGTGGTGTCGCAGTTGCCCCCGGGCGTCTTCGCCCTCTCGGCGGAACAGATCGACCTGCTGGCCGGCGTCCGGATTCCGGAACTCTTCCGCGAGACCTCCGAGGAGGACGTCGCGGAGCCGCCGCGGATCGCGGAGGCCGACATGCCGCCTCCGGAAGCGCTCGAAGCAGCGCCGCCGGAACCGGCAACCGTCGCCGACGACGCCCCGGCGCCGGTCGAGGCGCCGGACACGATTCCCTCCCCGGAACCGGTCGCCGAAGAAGCGCCGCGACGCGAAATCCCCCCGATGCCCCCAATCGAAGGCGAGCCGCCGCGCTGGGTCCCCGAGATCGGGCGGGTCGAGGGCGGACGTCTCGTCGACGGGTTCGACGTGAATCGCTGCACCGAATCGGATCTCTGCGACCTGCCGGGCATCGGACCGGCGTTGGCCCGTCGGATCGTCGAATTCCGCGAGGAACGCGGCGGGATCGACGATCTCTACGACCTGTTGCAGGTCCCCGGAATCGGCAAGAAACTTTTCCGATCGATCACGGGGCTTTCCCCGTCCGGCAGCGGCGTCCCGGTGGAAATCGAACTGAGCCGCCTCCTCGGGCTTCCGGCGGACCGCTCGCCCCGCCTGCGGGAGGTCGGGGCCGCCTGCGAACGCCTCCCGGGATGCGAGGCGGTCGCCTTCGCCAGCCGGGACGGCCTGGTGATCACCGGGCGCGCCGGGGAAGGACTGGACCTCGAACAGGTCGCCGCCGCCGCGCCGCTCCTGTTGCGCCGGATGACCCGATACACCCGGGAGGTGCACTGGGGCCGTCTGCAGGCCTTCTCGATCCTTGCCGAACCCAAGTCGCTCACGGTCTTCCCGTCCAGGAATCTGCTCCTCCTGGTCGGGCACGAGCCCGGAGCGTTGTCAGCGGAAACCATGGAGCGTTTGCAGGCCGTCGTGGACGCAGCCTCGAGAAGCTGCTCGCGCAGGCTTGTCCTGGAGGAACATGGGCCATGGCGATGATCAACTACGCCACGAAAGAGATTCAGTTCAAGATCGTCTACTACGGCCCGGCGCTGTGCGGGAAGACGACGAATCTCCAGTACATCCACGGGCAGAGCGAACCGGAGCGGAAGGGGGAACTGGTTTCCCTGGCCACCGCCAGCGACCGGACGCTCTTCTTCGACTTCCTCCCGCTGAACGCGATGGCGATCGAGGGATTCCGGACGAAATTCCAGCTCTACACCGTCCCCGGCCAGGTGATCTACAACGCCACCCGGAAACTGGTGCTGCGCAGCGTCGACGGCATCGTCTTCGTGGCCGACAGCCAGTGGGACAAGATGGCCGAGAACGTGGAGAGCTTCCAGAACCTGCAGGACAACCTCAACCAGTACGGAATCGCCCTGGACGACGTTCCCTACGTGTTGCAGTACAACAAGCGGGATCTCGAGCGGATCGCGCCGGTGCATTACCTCGAGTACCTCCTGAACAACCGGAAGGTCCGGGTCCCTTCCTACGAGTCCGTCGCCACGGAAGGAGACGGGGTTTTCAAGACCCTCAACACGATCGCCCGGCTTCTCCTCCACAAGTTCATCCTGGAGCACGAACGCCAGAAAGCCAACGCGGGGGTTCCCCTGGTTCCCGCCGATCCCGCCTGAACCGGGTCCCATGGACACGGCAGAACGACAACGCCTCCAGGTGCGCAACGTTCCGGTCCTCGGCCCCGACCACGAGGCGAGGCTCCGCGGGATCCTCGCCCAGTTTCTCGACCGCTCCGAGGCCGACGAAGTTCTGCTGGTGGACCGCGGCGGGGTCGTCCTGGCCTCGCAGGGACAGCAGCCGGCCCTGGCGGTCGATTCGATCGGCGCCCTCGCCGCCGGGTCCTTCGCCGCCACCCGGGCCCTCGCCGCGAGGGTCGGCGAGAGGGAGTTCAGCGCCCTCTACCACCAGGGGGCCAATCACCACATTCTCATGCAGGCCGTGATCGACGTCGCCATCCTCGTGGCGATCTTCTCCTCGGCGACCACCGTGGGCATGGTCCGGCTCGTCATCCGGGAAGCCGCGAAAGACGTCGGCGCCCTCATCGAAGACGTCCTGGCCGTGCGGGCCTCCGATCTGCCGGACATCACCTTCAGCGCCGCCGACATCAACGGCTTGAACGTCTTCGACGAACGGGAAGAGGCGCCGGCTCCCGGATCGTGAAAGCCCCCTCCGCGCGGAGGCGCGCGGGCCGGTTCCGCCCGGCGGGGAAGCGGCGGCCTTTTCCGTGCGCCGCCCCCTTGACAGCCCCTCCCGGGGGCGATACGGTCGGCGCTTCGTTCGGGTGGCGAGGTAGCTCAGATGGTAGAGCAGGGGACTGAAAATCCCTGTGTCGGCAGTTCGAT
The DNA here is from genome assembly GCA_964395275.1 of uncultured Verrucomicrobiota bacterium. Taxonomy (GTDB): domain Bacteria; phylum Verrucomicrobiota; class CALLYA01; order CAYNBQ01; family CAYNBQ01; genus CAYNBQ01. The sequence continues at coordinate 823 of CAYNBQ010000064.1, read as the reverse complement.
TCTGCCCCTCGCCACCACTTTTTGATGTCGGCCGTTCCCCGCTTCCGGCACCCTTCCCTCCCGCAATGAATCCCGACTCCCATGATGTTTCCCCGGGTCCGGCCGACCGGGACTCCTTCCTGGACCCCTTCCTGATCGAACCCGGGGACTGGTGCCGGCGGCTCGACTGGCGGGCGATCTTCGGCGTTCCGGAACCGCCCGTGGAGATCGACGTCGGCGCCGGGAAGGGACGGCTGCTGATCGAGTCGGCGCGGAAGGATCCCGCGGCGGGATTCGTGGGGATCGAGCGGCAGCTCGTCCGCGTGCGCAAAATCGCGCGAAAGGCCCTTCGGGCGGGATTGCGCAACGTCCGGCTGATCCGTGCCGAGGCGCGCTACGTTCTCGAATACCTCGTGCCGCCGTCGACCGTGCGGACCGTCTGCATCCTCTTCCCGGATCCCTGGCCGAAGAAAAGGCATCACAAACGACGACTTCTGCGGGAGGGGATCGACGAGATCCTCTTTCGTTGCCTGCGTCCCGGCGGAAAGATCCATCTGGCGACGGATCACCTGGAGTATTTCGAAGAAATCTCGGCCCTCTTCGACGCGTCGCCCTTCTTCGAGCGACAGGACCCGGACGACCCCGCTAACCGACGCCCGATCACCGAGTTCGAGACGATCTTCGTGGACCAGAACCTCCCCATCGGCCGCGCCGTCTACACCACCCGCCCCCTCCCCTGAAAACCTCGATGGTTAGCATCGATAAGTTCTTGAAAATACGTAGGAAACCTCGATGGTTAGCATCGATAAGTTCTTGAAAATACGTAGGTTAAGTTCTGTTTTGA
>CAYNBQ010000063.1:0-22278 GCA_964395275.1 uncultured Verrucomicrobiota bacterium | reverse complement strand
CGGGCTGGTAGGTTTCCGTCCCATGAAGATCCTGGTAACGGGCGGAGCCGGATTCATCGGTTCCCATCTGGTCGAGCGGCTCCTGCGGGCCGGTCACGAGGTGCACGTCGTAGACAACTTCAACGATTTCTACGATCCGGCCCTCAAACGCGCGAACATCGAACGGTGCCGCAAGACGGGCGATCTCGCCCTGCACGAGGGCGATATCCGCGACGGCGCCTGGATCGACGCTCTGCTGGCCCGGGAGCGGTTCGACGAGATCGTGCATCTCGCCGCCCGCGCTGGGGTGCGGCCCTCGATCGCCGAACCGATCCTCTACGAGGAGGTCAACGTCCGCGGGACGGCGAACCTGCTGGAATCCAGCCGGAAACACGGGCCGCGGAAGTTCATCTTCGGATCCTCGTCCTCGGTGTACGGCGTCAACAGCAAGGTGCCGTTTTCGGAGACGGATCCGATCCTGAACCCGATCTCCCCCTACGCGGCCACGAAGATCGCCGGCGAGATGCTCTGCCATGTCTACAGTCACCTCTACGACATGAAGATCACCGCCGTGCGCTTTTTCACGGTCTACGGCCCCCGGCAGCGGCCGGACCTGGCGATCCACAAGTTCGCGCGGCTGATCGCCGCGGGACGGCCGATCCCCGTCTTCGGCGACGGCAGCGCCGCGCGGGACTACACGTACGTGGACGACATCGTCGACGGGCTGATGGCGATTCGGGACCGGGACTGGTCGTGGGAGATCATCAACCTCGGCGACTCGAATCCGGTCCGCCTGTCGCGGCTGATCGAGCTGATCGAGGAAACGCTCGGGATGCCGGCCGAACGGGATGTCCAGCCGGTTCAGCCGGGGGACGTGCCGATCACCTACGCCGACATCTCCAAGGCGGGCCGGTTGCTGGGCTACCGGCCGCAGGTGCCGATCGAAGAGGGGATCCGGCGCTTCGTCGAATGGTTCCGCGAAGAGGGCGCGGGCGCCTGATCCAATCATGCGGCATGACGACGGGCGGAACGCCGTCGCCCGCGGGAACGGCGTGATCCGGAGATGGGAAACGACATGGAGACGGTCGAACGGCTTCTGGCGGAACTGATCTCGATCCCGAGCGTGAACCCGACCTGCGACCCCGAGGGGAGCGGCGAAGGGGAAATCGCCCGGTTTCTCGCGGATCGGTTGCGCCGGGCCGGCCTGGACGTCGAACTCCGGGAGGTGGAACCGGGACGTCCGAACCTCTTGGCGATCCTGACCCCGCGCGCCGCCCGGGGCCGGGTCGTCCTGGCGCCGCATCTGGACACGGTGACGGTTCGGGGGATGACGATCGCGCCGTTCGACCCCGTGGTTCGCGAGGGGAGGATGTTCGGCCGGGGCGCAGCCGACACGAAGGGATCGGTGGCGGCGTGCGTCGCGGCGATCGAGACCCTGGCCGCCGGCCCGGCCTTCGTCCGGGGCGAAGGGCCGGAGGTGGTTTTTGCCGGGCTCATGGGGGAGGAGAGCGGCAACGACGGCGCGGAAGCCCTCCTGAACGCGGGATTCCGGGCGGATTTCGCGGTCGTGGGGGAACCGACCCGTCTGGAGATCGTCTGTCGGCACCGCGGCGTGTTGTGGACCCGGATCGTCACGGAGGGGGTGGCCGCGCACGGTTCCACCCCGGAGAAGGGACGAAGCGCGCTCTGGCCGATGACGCGGATCCTGGACGAGTTGCGCGACCGCCTGATTCCCTCGCTCGAGGAAGGCGCCACGATCAACGTGGGCGTGATCCGCGGGGGAACCCAGGTCAACATCGTTCCGGACCGCTGCGAGATCGAGATCGACTGGAGGATCCCGCCCGGGGGCGATCCGCGGGACTGTCTCGACCGGCTCGAGGCGGCGGCGGCGGAGGCGGCCGGGGACGGCGCCGGACGGGTGGAGGAGATGCGCGTGCGGGGCGCTCTGAACACGGATCCGGCGCATCCCCGGGTGGCGGCCCTTGCGGAGGCGATCCGCGCGGCCGGCGGCGAGGGGAAGATCGCATCGGCGCCGTGGTTTTGCGACGCTTCGGTCTTCTCGGAGCACGGGATCCCGGCGGTGGCCTTCGGTCCGGGGGAATCGGCGCAGGCCCACACGGCGGAGGAATCGGTTCTCCTGGGAGAGGTGCGCCGTGCGGCGGCGATCCTGGAACGGTTCCTGGCGGGGCCGGGATGAAGGAGCGGATGGAACGATGAAGATCCTGGTTACGGGCGGTTGCGGTTTCGTGGGGAGCCACGTGGCGGAATTCTACGCCTCGGACGCGGGGAACGACGTGATCGTACTTGACGATCTGTCCCGGGGGCGTCTGCTGGGAAAGACGGCGGTTTTCGACTACAACCGCCGGTTCCTGGAGGGAATGTCGAACGTCGAGGTGCGGATCGACGACGTGCGCGATCCGGCGGCGGTGTCCGCGGCCGTCGAGGGGTGCGACCTGGTGGTCCACGCGGCGGCGCAGACGGCGGTGACGACCTCGGTGGAGGACCCGCGAACGGATTTCGACGTGAACGCCCGGGGAACGTTCACGGTGCTCGAGGCCGCCCGCGGGTGCGCGAACCCGCCGACGGTGATCTTCTGCTCGACGAACAAGGTCTACGGCGACCGGGTGAACGCGTTGCCGGTGGAATCGACGAAACGAAGATACCGGTTCGCGCCCGGTGCGCCGCGGGGGATCCCCGAGGATTTCGGCGTCGACCTGTGCGAACACACGCCCTACGGGTGTTCGAAGCTTCTTGGGGACGTTTACGTCCAGGATTACGCGCGGTTGTACGGGTTGCGCACGGCGGTCTTCCGGATGTCGTGCATCTACGGGCCGCGCCAGTTCGGAGTGGAAGACCAGGGGTGGCTGGCCTGGTTCACGATCGCCGCGGCGACGGGCCGCCCGGTGACGATCTTTGGCGACGGCAAACAGGTCCGGGACGTCCTGTACGTGAAGGATCTGGTGCGGGCCTTCGACGCCTTCCACCGATCTTCGGCGCCGGCGGGCGTCTGGAACCTGGGCGGCGGTCCCGCGAACACGCTTTCGTTGCTGGAACTGGTCGACCTGCTGGGGGAACGCTTCGGACGACCGCTCGAGGTCTCTTTCGCCGACTGGCGTCCGAGCGATCAGAAGGTCTACATCTCGGACATCTCGGCGGTGAAACGCGATCTCGGCTTCGAACCGGAGATTTCGCCGTCCGAGGGGGTGGGGAAACTCTGCGACTGGGTGGAGGAGAACCGGGCGTTGTTCGAGGAACTGGCGATGTAGTCCGGAGCGCTCCGGAGGGAACCCGCGATCCCGGGGCGATGCGCGGCATCGGTTCGGGGGGCGGTGCCGGAGGGAGGAAAGAAGATGGCCGCGGAAGGAATCCTGGTAACCGGCGGGATGGGATTCATCGGTTCGTTCGTGGTGGACCGGTTGGTGACGTCGGGTCACCGGGTCCGGATCCTGGACAATCTCGAACCGCAGGTGCATCCCGGGGGACTGCCGGATTACGCGAATCCCGGGGCCGAGTTCGTTCGCGCCGACATCCGGGACGGCGAAGCGGTCGAATCCGCGTTGGCGGGGATCGATCGTGTCGTGCATCTGGCGGCGGCGGTCGGCGTGGGACAGGGTCAGTACCAGGTCGGGCGGTACATCGACGTGAATCTTTCCGGCACGGCGCGGCTGATGGAACCGATCGTGGCGGGGCGCACGCGGGTGCGGAAGATCGTCGTCGCCGGTTCGATGAGCAGCTACGGGGAGGGCCGGTACCGCTGCGCGGACTGCGGTCCGGTGGATCCGCCCCTGCGGTCGGCCGAGGGGATCGAGCGGGACGGATGGGAACCCCGCTGTCCCTCCTGCGGCGGCGCGCTGGAGCCGATGCCGACGCCCGAAGACAAGCCGCAGCAGGCGAACTCGATCTACGCGATCACGAAGAAGACCCAGGAAGAAATGATTCTGAATCTGGGCCGCACGTACGACATCCCGGCCGTCGGCCTGCGATTCTTCAACGCGTACGGCCCGCGGCAAAGCCTTTCGAACCCGTACAACGGGGTGGCGGCGATTTTCCTGAGCCGGATCAAGAACGGGAATCCCCCGGTCGTCTTCGAGGACGGCCGCCAGACGCGCGATTTCGTCTGGATCGAGGACGTCGCCGAATCGATCGAACGGGCGTTGTTCCACGACGGGGCGGATTACCACTCGGTGAACGTCGGTTCCGGGCGGCCCGTGGAGATTGCGGAAGTCGCCCGCACCCTGGCCCGCGAACTCGGTTCGGAGATCGAACCGCGGATCACCGGCGAATTCCGCAAGGGCGACGTGAGACATTGTTACGCCGACATGACGGCCGCCCGCACCCTGCTGGGATTCGAGCCGCGGACCGGTTTCGAGGAGGGGATCCGCCGGCTGGTGGCGTGGTCCGCCGACCGGGAAGCGGTCGACCATTTCGACGAAGCCGAGCGGGAGCTGCGTCGCCGCGGACTGATTTGAGCGGAAAGAACGCCGGAACCGGCGCATGAAGATCCTCTTCTGCACGCACGAACCCTTCTACCCGTTGAGCGGGGGCTGCACCGCCGGCAACTGGAACATCGCGCGTCTGCTGGCGGCCCGGGGGCACGAGGTGGTCGTCGCCGCGCCGATCTACGTCGATCCGCGACCGGTGGAGGAGGCGGCCGGGGTCCGGATCGAACCGTTCATCCCGTTCCGGATGCACCGGGCGGTTTCGATGCGGATGGCCCGGTACGGGTTGTACACGCTTCTCTACCGGGGGTTTCTCCGCCGGTTGCTCGCCCGGGAATCGTTCGACGTGATCCTGGTGCGCAACGCGGTGCTGGCGTGGGCGGTGGAGCGGGCGCGCCGGCGCCGGCGGGTGCCTGCGGTGATCAGCCTGACGGATTTTCTCACCGCCTTCCTGCGGGAGGATCCGAAGTATCCGCGATGGTTCGTGCGCATGCTCTTTCGGTACGAGCTGAAGGCCACGAGCTGGTTCGACCGCGTGGTGGTGATCACCCCGCGGATGCGCGGGGAACTGCTCCGCAACGTACCGTCGCTGGAGGGACGCGTGACGGTCGGCTACGACGGGGTGGACGTGGAGACCTTCGACCCGTCCCGGTACGACGAGGAATCCTCGGCGGACCTGCGCCGGCGCCTGGGGCTTTCCGAACGGCTGGTGATCTACCACGGCACGATCGAGCCGCATCACGGCGAGGCGGTCATCCACGAGATTCTCGATCATCTCGCCGCCGCCGGCGATTGCGACGTGCTGGTGATCGCGGGCGGCAAGGGATACGAACATCTGCAGAAGCAGGTCCGCCATCCGCGGGTTCGCTTCATGGATTTCGTGCCGCACGAGGAGATTCCGGCGTACCTGGCGGCGGCGCGTGTGGGGATCGTTCCCTATCCAAAGAACTTCGGGCTGGACCTGGTCTACACGCTGAAACTGCTGGAATACCTTGCGATGAACCTGCGGGCGGTGACCTTCGACCTGGACAGCGTGCGCGAGGCGTTCGGTTCGGAAAAATGGATCGCGGTGACGCAAAACCCGGCGGAATTCGCGGAAGCGGCCCGATCCTTGCTCTCCCAACCCCCTGATGATGCTCCCAGGGAGACAATTCTGGATCGTTTCACGTGGAGCCGGGTCGTGGACGTCCTGGAGGAAACCCTCCGTGAAGCCGCGGCCGGCGGTTCTCCCGGCGCCTGAAGCCCCGGAGGACGGGATGGACGCCGTCGAGGGATCGACCCCGCGGGCCGGAGTGCGTTCCCTGAGCGTGGTGTTGCCGGCCTACAACGAGGAGGGCGAGATCCGGCGGACGCTGCGCGGCGTTCTCCGGGAGCTGGAGCGGCTTCGGATCTCCCACGAGGTGATCGTCGTGGACGACGGGAGCCGGGACGGGACCGCCGCGATTCTCGACGTGGAAGCGGCCCGGGATCCGTCGATCCGCATCGTGCGTCATTCGAAGAACCAGGGGTACGGGGCGGCGGTCGGCAACGGGTTCCGGGCGGCGCGCATGGGGTGGGTGTTCCTGATGGATTCCGACGGCCAGTTCGATTTCACGGAGATCGAACGGCTGATGGAAGTCCAGCGGCGCACGGGGGCGGCGGCCGTCTTCGGGTTCCGGGCCGAACGGAGCGATTCCTTTCCGCGCCGCTGGGCCGGGGCGGCCTGGACGCGGCTGATCCGGTGGGTTCTCGGGATCGAGGTGCGCGATCTGGATTGCGCCTTCAAGCTGATCCGGCGGGACGCCCTGCTCGAAGCGGGCTTTCCCGAGGCGAAAGGTGCGATGGTCAGCGCCGAACTGCTCGCCCGGCTGCGGCGCAGCGGTTACGACTGGGAAGAGGTCCCCGTGAGCCATTATCCTAGGCGCACCGGAGTGTCGTCCGGGGGGAGTCCCCGGGTGATCTTCCGCGCGTTTCGGGAACTGTTGGCCCTGCGCCGGCGCCTCCGATGAACGAGGGCGCCGAGGAGGCGCTCATGATCGGTATCGGTGTCGTCGGCTACGGATACTGGGGACCCAACCTGGTCCGGAACTTCGCTCAACATCCCGCCTCCCGGGTGGTCGCGGTCTGCGACCGCCGCGAGGATCGCCTGGCCGAATGCGGGGAACGGGTGCCCGGGGCGCGGCTGACCGGGCAGTACGGGGAACTGCTGGACGATCCGCAGGTCGAGGCGGTGGCGATCGCAACCCCGGTGTCCACCCACCATCCCCTGGCCATGCGGGCCCTGGCGGCGGGGAAACATGTCCTGGTCGAGAAGCCGATGACCCGAACCACGGCCGAGGCCGACGAGTTGATCGAGGCCGCCCGCCGGGCGGATCGCGTGCTGATGGTGGATCATGTCTTCGTCTACACGGCCGCCGTGCGCAAGATCCGGGAGTTGATCGACGCGGGGGAACTCGGCGAACTGCTCTATTTCGACGGGGTCCGGGTGAATCTCGGCCTCTTCCAGAGCGACGTGAACGTCCTGTGGGATCTGGCGCCGCACGACCTGTCGATCCTGCAATACCTGATCGACGCCGATCCGACGGCCGTCGGCGCCATCGGCCTGCGTCACATCGAGGGACGACCGGAGAATTTGGCGTACCTGACCGTTTTCTACGGCGATTCGTTCCTGGCGCACGTGCACGTGAACTGGCTGGCGCCGGTGAAGGTGCGCACGATCCTGATCGGCGGTTCGAAGAAGATGGTCGTCTACGACGACACCGAGGCCGACGAGAAGATCAAGGTGTACGACAAGGGCGTGACGGTCGCTTCGGAAAGCGACGAACGCGCCATCCGGGTCAGTTACCGCGCCGGGGACATGTGGGCGCCGAGACTCGACCGGTACGAGGCGTTGCGGGAGGTCTGCGACCATTTTCTCGCCTGCATCCGGGAAGGCGGGGAACCGTTGACCGGCGGGGAGGCCGGCCGGGACGTCGTGCGGATCCTGGAGGCGGCCGAACGATCGATGGCCGCCGACGGCGTCCGCGTGCCGCTCTGATGGGCGTCGATGCGCGGAGTTCGACGCGGGGAGGGGAGAGACGACGGAGGACGGCCGGAAGACGATGAAGACGATCCGCGTGGAACCGTATCGGGAAGAAACCGCCGGGGAATGGGACGACCTGGTGGACCGATCGGTCAACGGCACGATCTTTCATCGGCGTCGTTTTCTTGCGTACCACCCCCCCGGGCGGTTCGAGGACCATTCCCTGTGGCTGATGGAGGGCGGCCGGCCGGCGGCGGTGTTCCCTGCGGCGGCGGTGGTGCGCGACGGCCGCCGGGTGTTGCGTTCCCACCCCGGCGCCTCCTACGGGGGACTGGTCGTCCCCGCGCCGCCCGGCGCGGCGCGGGCGATCGACCTGGTGAAGGCCGTCGTCGATCATGCGCGCGCCGCGGGGTTCGACGCGATCGAGTTCCGCATGGCGCCGAAGATCTACCGTCGCCGGGCCTGCGACGAGCTGGACTACGCCTGGTGGCATGCGGGCTTCCGGATCGAGTCCGTGGAATTGAGCACCTTTTTCGATTGCCGCCGGATCGATCCCCGGGACGGGGAATCGATCCTGTCCACCTTCTCCCCGTCGTGCCGGCGTTCCACCCGCAAGGCGTCGGCGGCGGGATTGGCGACGCGGTTCTGCACGAGGGAAGCGGAGTTCCGGACGTACTGGGAAATTCTCGCGTCGAACCTGGAGAAGCACGGGGCGACGCCGACGCATTCCCTCGAAGAGATTCTCGATCTGCGGGAACGCTTTCCCGGGGAGATCCGTCTTCTGGGCGTCTTCCGGGGCGGGGAGATGCTGGCGGGCATCGTTCCGTTCGTTGCGGGCGCCCGGGTGGTCCACGTCTTCTACTTCGCCAGCCGCCCGGAGACGCAGGCGCTGCGTCCCCTCAATCTCGGGGTTCTGCGCCTGATCCGATTCGCCGCGGAAGAGGGGACGGATTTCGTGAACTTCGGGATCTCGACCGAAGACGGCGGCAGGCGGGCCAATCTCGGCCTCTTCCGGTTCAAGGAGGGGTTCGGCGGCTCCGGGATCGTCCGGACCTTCTGGCGGATGGACCTGGCGGCCGCGGCGCGAGAGGCGTATCGATGAGCGGCCGGTTCGAGGCGTCCGATCCGCTCCGGGGGGGATCCTGGCGCTACGTGATCGTCAACGGGTTCGACCGGTCGGGGACCTCGATGATCGCGAGACTTCTCGCTCGGCATCCCGACGTGGAACTCTTCTTCCAGCCTTTCAGCGGGACCGCGGTCCATCGGACGCAGTGGGAGATCTGGGACGAATCCGTGGAGGCGCCGGAGGTCGAGGCCTTCCTGCGAGGGCTGTCGGCGGGGCGGTTGGACCGGAATTTTCTTTCCTCGGACTGGTTCGTGAACCACAGCTCGGTCTTCGAACCCCGTCCCGGACGCCTGCACGTGATCAAGAGCACCAAGCTGCATTTCAAGATCCGCTGGTTCCGGGCGCACTGGCCGCAGACCCCGATTTTTGGGATCTACCGCGATCCCCGCGCGGTCCTCTGTTCCCTGGTGCGCAACGATTTCCACCGGACCTGGTACGGGGAACGGGCGTTCGAGGCGGCGGAACGGGCGATCGTTTCCGATCCCGGGTTGCGGAAGGCGTACTCGCGGTTCCTGGGACCGGGTCGATCCGACGTGGAACGGATGGCCCTGGCCGTGGCGGCGCGCACCCATGTGATGGCCCGGGATCTTCCCCGGGACGCCTGGATCCGCTACGAAGAGGTGCTGCGCGATCCGAACGGAACGTTGAACCGGTTCCTGGCCCGGTTCGGATGTCCCGAACACGATTTTTCCCGACATGTCGCCGAGGATTTCAACGTCGTCGGCAAACCGTTCGAACGGGCCGATCTCTGGCGGGATTTCTTCGATTCGCAGACCCTCGAACGGATCGAACCGATCCTGTTCGCCTGGCCGGGACCGGATCCGGCATAACGACCTGCGGGAGGGCGTCGCCATGGCATCTCGACACGGGGCCGAAGAAGCGATCCCGCCGCCGGTCCGCACGGAACGCGGAATCTGCGTGGCGATGGCCTGCTACAACGAGCAGGACGCCGTGGAGACGGTCGTGCGCGAGGCGGTCGAGGAACTCGGCCGGTTGACCGACGACTGGGAGGTTCTGGTGGTCAACGACGCCTCGACGGATCGAACGCGGGAGATCCTCGAAGGTCTCCAGCGCGAGATCCGCCGCCTGCGCGTGGTGCATCATCCCTATCGGATCGGGTTCCGCGGGTACCAGCTCTCGCTGATCGTCAACGCGGGGAAGGACTACGTCTACCAGGTCAGCGCCGACGGGGAATTCCGGATGCACGAGATGCGGCGGATGCTTCCCCTGCTGGAGGACGGCGCGGACATCGTGATCGGCGTGCGGCGCGACAAGCGCTACGGCGGGTACCGTTCGGCGGTCTCGAAGGCGTTCAACGGCCTCGTCAAGAAGCTCTTCGGCGAGGATCTCGAGGACGCGGGATCGGTCCGCATGGTGCGCCGCGCTCCCTATCTGCGGATCCGGGTGATCAGCCGCAGCGCCTTCATCAACGCCGAGAAACTGATCCGCGCCTCGCGGCGCGGGTTGCGGATCGAGAAGGTGACCGTGGAACGCTACCCGCGGCTGGGCGGCCGGCCGAAGGGCGGCCGGCCGACGGTGGTGATGCGCGCGTTCGTCGATCTCTGGCGCGTCTGGTTCGATCTGCAGTTTCGCCCCGAATCGCCGCAGTGGCGGCCGAGCGGGCGGGAGGCCGGGAAACGGTGAACCGCACGGGGGAACCGGCGGGAAGGTCCCGCCGCCGGGCCGCGGCGGGGATTGCGGCCGGGTTGGTGGTGAGCGTGCTTTCGATCGGCTGGGTCTTCTCGAGGGTGGATCGGCCGGCCGACGTCGTTTCCGCGGCGGCGCAATGCCGGTGGCCGTGGGTCCTGGCGGCGATTTCCCTGCGGTTTCTCCTGTTGATCGTCAAGAACCTTCGCTGGCGCACCGTTTTGCGGGCCCTCTGCGGACGCCGCCCGGAACCGACCTGGGCGCCGCTGGTCCTCGGCTATTTCGGGAGCTGTTTCTTGCCGCTGCGGGGCGGGGAATTGATCCGGATCCAGCTTGCGTCCGCACGGACCGGCATGAGCCGCGCCACGCTGCTGTCGACGGTCGTCACCGAACGCCTGATCGACGGGGCGATTCTCTGCGTTCTGCTGGCCGTCAGCGCGCGCCTGGTCGATACCCCCGGCTGGATCGGGTCGGCCCTTCGCAGCACGAGCCTGGTTCTGCTGGCCGGTGTTGCGGTCCTGTTGGTTCTCTCGTTTCCGACGGGGTTGGGCCGTCGGTTCGAATCGGGCGGGGCCGCGGTGTTCGTGCGCGTGATCCGCAGGTTCCGGGAAGGGCTTGCGATCTTCCGCCGGCGGGCCGGTCTGCTGCCGGCGGTGACGGCGTGGACGGTGTCGATCTGGGCGGCGGATTCGGCGGCGATGCTTCTCGTGCTGCGCGCCTTCGGCATTCCGGGCGGGTACGCCTCGGCGATGCTGCTGACGTCGGCGGTGACGCTGGCGCTCACGGTGCCGACGGCGCCGGGAAACCTGGGTCCCCACCAGGCGGTCTTCGTCGCTTTCCTGGGAGTGCAGGGGGTTCCGGCGGCGACGGCGCTGGCGGCGTCGCTGACCTCCCAGCTCGGAACCCAGTCGATGCTGCTGCTGGCCGGCGCCGGGGTTCTCGGTTCCGGCGCGGTGCGCTGGTCGGATCTGCGCGGTGCGACACGCGCGGGGGAGGACGCCGGGACCCGGTTTGAGGAAGACTCGACCCGCACGGAGGAGTAGAATCCGCCCTTCCGACCGGCGCGGCGGGGCGGGTTCGGGAACAGCGACGGATTCCCGCCGGAGGGTGGTGCGACGAAAATGCAGGTTCCCGTCATCGATCTTCAGCAGCAGTTTCTCTCCCTGCGCGACGAACTGGTCGCGGCCGTCACCGCGGTCCTCGATTCGGGGCGCTACGCCCTCGGACCGGCCGTCGAACGTTTCGAACGGGAATTCGCGGCCGCCGCCGGCGCCGAGGACTGTATCGCGGTGGAATCGGGGACCGCGGCGCTGATCCTGGCGCTCCTTGCGCACGGGATCGGGCCCGGCGACGAGGTGATCACCGTTTCCCAGACCTTCATCGCCACGGCCGAGGCGATCTCGTGGGCGGGAGCGAAACCGGTCTTCGCCGACATCGATCCCCGCACTCACACGATGGATCCCGCTGCGTTGCCCGGGCTTCTCTCCTCCCGGACCCGGGCGGTGATTCCGGTGCATCTCTACGGACAACCGGCGGAGATGGACGCGATCGCGCAGTTCGCGAGGGAACACGGACTCGCGGTGATCCAGGATGCCGCACAGGCCCACGGGGCGCTGTACCGGGGGAAACCGCTCGGGGCGCTCGGATCCACGGTCTGCTACAGCTTCTATCCCACGAAGAACCTCGGATCCTGCGGCGAAGGCGGCGCGATCGCGACGAGCGACCCGGAAATCGCCGCCGCCTGCCGCGCCCTGCGCGACCACGGTCAAGCCGTAAAGAACCGGCACGACCGGATCGGTCTGAACGCGCGGATGCAGGGCGTGCAGGGGGCCGTGCTTTCTGTGAAACTTCCGCACCTGGAACGATGGACCGAGCAACGCCGGCAGGTCGCCGCCTGGTACGACGAATTGCTGGCCGACAGCGGCGTCGAAACCCCGTACCGCGCGCCGACGGGGCGTCACGTCTTTCACCTCTACGTCGTGCGGAGCCCGCGGCGGGACGCTCTGCGCGCGCACCTGGCCGAGCGGGGCGTGGGCACCGCGATCCATTACCCGGTACCGATCCATCGGCAACCCTGCTACGAAGAACTCGGGATGGGGGAAGGATCGCTGCCCGAGACCGAACGGGCCTGCCGGGAAGTCCTTTCGCTGCCGATGTATCCCGAACTTACGCGGGAGGCCGTCGAATATGTCGCGGAAGCGGTCCGATCGTTCCCGTCCTGACCCGCCCGGAAAATCGCCGGACACGGGGGGCGAAGGAGCGGGATCCGCCGGGGCGGATGCCGCCGCGGTCGGCGTGCTGATCGGGATCTGGGCCGTCTATTTCTTCCCGATGCTCGTCTCGAAGGATCTGCTCTTCGGCGACGACATGATCTCGTCGTACTACATCCTGTACGACTATGTCCGGCGCGGCTTTCAGACCTGGGGCGCGCCGCCCCTCTGGGCGCGGGAGGTCTTCTGCGGAAACCCGCTGCTGCCGTTCGTCTGGGGAAGCCTCTACCCGTTCAACTGGATCTTCCTGTTCGTTCCGGCGCAGATCGGGTTCAACCTCTTCCTGCCGTTGCACAACCTGCTGGCGGCGCTCTTCGCCTACGCGCTGATGCGTTCCCTGCGCATCCGGCCGGCGCCGGCCGTCGTCGGGGCGCTGGCCTACCAGTTCACCGGGCGGCTGGTGACCCTGATGCAGCAGCCCCGGCTGCTGGCGCCGACGGTCTACCTGCCCGCGCTGGCCCTGGCCGCGATCTGGATCCTCCGGACCGGGAGATGGCGCTGGGTCCTGTTCGGCGCGGCGATGCTGGCCCTGCAGTTCCTGGTGGTGAACCCGCAGATCACGGTCTATTCGGGGATGATCGTGGGGGCGTGGGTGATCTACGGCCTCGTCCGGCTGGGAAGGGAGGAACGTTCCTGGCGTCCGGTACTCGATCGCACGCTGAAGTTGGCCGCCGGAGGCGCGCTCTTCCTCGGGCTGGTGGCCCCGCAACTGGCGGAAACGGCGGCGTACTCGAGGTTCAGCAGCCGCGGCGCCGGCAAGGACTGGGAGTTCGCGACGAGTTTTTCCTGGCCGCCCGAGGAGATCATGAGCCTCTTCCTGAAGAGTCCCTACGGGGAATGGCTCAACCAGAAGGATTTCTTCGCCAAACCGTGGAAGAAGGATCTCTACGTCTACGGCCGGTACGGGTTCACCAGCCACGCCGAATACCTCGGCGTGGTAACCCTTTTTCTTGCCTCGATCGGATTTCTCTCCGGGCTGCGCGGCGGAGGGGGACGGCGCGGGCCTCCCGTCGTCTTCCTGCTGGCGCTGGCGGTCGGTTGTTATCTCTTCGCCCTCGGGAGGTACGGACCGCTTTTCCCGGTCTTCTTCCACCTGCTGCCGCCGTTGTCGCGGTTCCGGGTGCCGGTGCGGATGCTGATCGGCACGGAACTGGCGACGGCGATCCTGGCGGGGGCGGGGGCGGACGCCCTCTGGGAGGCGCTGCGGCGCGGGGAAAGGATGCCCGCCCGGCTGCAACGCACCGTGTGGATTTCGGCGGGGATTCTTGCGGGCATCGTGATGCTGTTCCTGCTGATCACCCACCTGGGGCACGAGGCCTTCGCCCGCTTTTTCCGGATTCCGCCGGTCGAGTTCTGGCATCGTCCCGGTCTGCCGGTGGTCGTCGCCCAGGACGTGAACCGGATCCTGGGATATCTCCTGAGGGACGTCGGGGAATTCCTGCTGGTGCTGGCCGCGGCGTGCGGGGCGGTCTTCCTGGCGTTCCGGCCGCGGGCGCCGCGGCGCAGGACGGCGATCCTTGCCGTCGTCCCGTTGCTGCTGATCGTCGACCAGGGGTCGATGGGCCGGAGGTTCCAGCACCGGATCCCGCTGGAGAACCGCTATTTCACGGGTCCGAAGGAGGTCGTCGCCTTCCTGAAGAGCCGGCCGGGCCTCTTCCGGATCCTTCCGATGGTGGGGATCACGGAGTTCCTGCCGAATCTTCCGTACCTCGTCGGCCTGGAATCGTTCGTGGGATATCACGCGGTGACGCTGCGCCATTTCGGCGACCTGGCGGAACGGGCGCGGTACAAGCCGATTCTCGACATGGCCAACGTGGAATACCTGCTCCTGGACGCGGACCTGTCCCCGGAATCCGCCCTGGAGCCGGTATTCCGGCAGGGGACGATCCGCGTCTACCGGAACCCGGGGGCGCTGCCGCGGGCCTACCTGGTCGACCGGTTCCGAACGATTCCCGACGCCGAGCGCAGGCTTCAATACATGACGGGCCCTTCCTTCGATCCCGCGCGCGAGGTCGTTCTGGAAGACGCGCCCCCGAAGCCCGCGCCGGTCCCCGGGGAGGGGGGATGCGGCGAGGTCGAACCGCCCGTCTACGGGCGCGAGACGATCCGCACCCGGGTGAACGCGCGCCGGCGCTGTTTCCTGGTGACGAGCGACACCTGGTATCCGGACTGGTCGGTGGAGGTCGACGGTCGGCCCGCGGAGATCCTGCGGGCGAACCATGCGTTCCGGGCGGTCGTCGTCGATGCGGGGGAACACGACGTCGTGTTCCGCTACACGCCGAGGGGGTACCGCCGCTGGCTGCCGGTGGCGGCGGGACTGTGGATCGCGCTGGCGGTCGGGTTGGGGGCGGGATTCGTGGGCGGCCGGCGCCGGCGGCGAACCGGTTCCCGGTAGGCGGGGTCCGGGCGGCGCGCGACCGTCCGCATCGCTCTGGACGATCGCGATTCGTCGGGCTACCCTGCGGGCGCACGTTTCCGGCCGGGCGGAGGCCCGCGGACCTTTCGGGAACGGGGTGGATGCATGCGGCCGTTGGTTGTGATTCCCACGTACAACGAACGGGAGAACATCGGCAGGATCCTGCCGATGGTTCTGGACGTCCGCCCGGAGTGCGAGATTCTCGTCGTCGACGACGGATCGCCGGACGGCACCGCGGAAATCGTGCGGGATCTGGCGCGGAACGCGCCCCGGATCCATCTGATCGAGCGGGAGGGGAAACAGGGGCTGGGAACGGCGTACCTGACGGGGTTCGCCTGGGGCCTGGAGCGGGGGTTCGACCGGTTCCTCGAGATGGACGCGGATTTTTCCCATGATCCCGCGGTCATCCCGCGTTTCCTGGAGGAGAGCCGGGAGGCGGACCTGTTGATCGGCAGCCGCTACATCGACGGCATCCGGATCATCAACTGGCCCCTGCGGCGCCTGGCCCTCAGCAAGGCGGCGGCGATTTACGTCCGGTGGATCACGGGGCTGCCGATCACGGATCCGACCAGCGGGTACAAGTGTTTCCGCCGGGAGGTGCTCGAATCGATCGACCTGGGCAGGATCCGTTCGAACGGCTACGCCTTCCAGATCGAGATGACCTACCTGGCCTGGATGGCGGGGTTCCGCATCAAGGAGATCCCGATCATCTTCGTCGACCGCTACGTCGGCAGTTCCAAGATGTCGGGCCAGGTCGTGCGCGAGGCGCTCTGGATCGTCTGGCGGCTGGCCTTTTCGCACGGTTTCCGCCGCCGTCCCCGGCGCGGGGGAAAGGGGCCGGAATGAGCAGTCTGCGCCTGATCGTCGTATCGATGCGTCCGCGCCAGTGGTTGAAGAACGGCGTCGTGCTGGCGGCGCTCGTCTTCTCCCTGCGGTTCACCGACCCGGTGTCGGTGGCTCGGGCCCTGGCGGCGGTGGCGGTCTTCTGCCTGCTGTCGGGGGCGGCCTACCTGGCGAACGACGTCCTGGATCGGGAACGCGACCGGTCGCATCCGATCAAGAAGGATCGGCCGATCGCGTCGGGCCGTCTCGCCGTTTCCACGGCGCTGGTCGCCGCCGGGGTCCTCGCGGCGGGCGCCCTGGCGTTGTCGGTCCTCCTGGATCTCGGAGGCGGCGGGGAGGGTTGGCTGTTCACTCCGATCGTCGTCGCGTTCCTCGTGTTGCAGGTTTTCTACTCGGTCGTTCTCAAGCACGCCGTGATCCTGGACGTGCTGACGCTTTCGGCGGGGTTCGTCCTTCGCACGGTGGCGGGCGCCCGGGTGATCGACGTGCCGATCTCCTCGTGGCTCCTGATCTGCGCCTTTCTCCTGGCGGTCTTCCTGGCGCTGTGCAAGCGGCGCCACGAGGTCCTCCTGCTGGAAGGGGGGGCGGACATCCATCGTCCGACCCTGGGCGAGTATTCCCCGGCGCTGCTGGACCAGATGATCGCGGTGGTGACCTCCAGCACCCTGGTGGCCTACGCCCTCTACACCCTGGCGCCGGAGACCCAGGCGAAGTTCGGCACGGACGATCTGAAGTACACGATTCCCTTCGTTCTCTACGGGATCTTCCGCTATCTTTACCTCGCCTATCGGAAGGATCTCGGCGGCAGCCCCGAGATGGCGCTCCTGGGCGACGCTCCGCTGCTGGCGGACATCGCCGCCTACCTGCTGGTGGCCGCTTTCATTCTCCTCCGCGGGGGAGGATGAAGCCCTCCGTCGGGAGACGGAGAGTCGTTTCCCGGGGATCGCTTTTCCGACGGGATGCCGGAGGGAAGAAATGCGGGCGATCCGCTTTCGGCGGATTCCCGGAGGCTCGCTGAGGTGGAAGAAGAATCCGCAAATCCGCAACCTGCGCGCGTCGTCCCGCCGCAACCGAGGCGGTGGTTCCATCGCGTGGACTGGGTGGCCTTCGCCGTGGCGACCCTTCTCTCGCTGGTCGTTTTCATCTACACGGCGGCCCCGGACGTCACCCTGGAGGATTCGGGGGAGCTGGTCACGGCGTCCCGGTATCTCGGCGTGCCGCATCCGCCCGGATACCCGATCTGGACGATCCTGAGCTGGCTTTTCACGCTGATTCCCTTCGGCAGCATCGCGTGGCGCGTGAACCTGATGTCGGCGGCGTTCGGCGCGTTGACCGCGGGCCTGATGGCCCTTCTGATCTCGCGGACCGGCTCGATCCTCCTCGAGGGGATCCGCGAGAAGAGCGGGCGGGAACCCGACGAGACCGAACCGGTTCTCGCCGCCGTCTCGGGGGTCTGCGCGGCGTTGATGTTCGCCTTTTCGCGGGCGTTCTGGTCGCAGGCGGTCATCGCCGAGGTCTACACGCTGAACAGCTTCTTCCAGGTGTTCCTTCTGCTGCTGGTGGCGTTGTGGATGTACAACCCGGAGCGTCGCGGGCTGTTGTACACCGCGGGCTTCCTCTTCGGCCTGGCCTTCACGAACCATCAGACCATCCTGGTGATGGGATTCGGGTTTCTGGCGGCGATCTGGTTCGTCGACCGGGATCTCTTCCGGGACCTTCTCGGGCTGGGCCTGGCGGCGCTGCAGGGGGTTTTCCTGCTGATTGCGGCGTACCGGCAGGCGAACGCGTTTCCCTACCGGATCCCGCTGATGCTCGGCCTCGGCCTGACGCCGACCACGATCGCCGTCCTGCTCAGCGGACCCCGGTTCCTGCCCCGCTGGAAGACGGCGGTGACCACGCTGGCCTGCGCGCTGCTCGGGGTTGGAATGTACGCCTTTCTTCCGATCTCCTCCGTCTGCAATCCGCCGATCAACTGGGCGTATCCGCAGACCCTGGGCGGGTTCATCCACAGCATCACCCGCGGCCAGTACGAGAGCGTGAAAGCGACGCAGGATTTCGCACGGTTCCGCAGTCAGCTCGGCCACTGGTTCAACAGCCTCGTCATCCAGTTTCCCTCCTGGCCCGCCGGGGAGGGCCGCGGGGTGACCGTTCCGTACCGGCCGCCCGAGGGCGACGTCGCCGTCATTCCGTGGGCGTGGGCGTTATCGCTGCCGATTCTTGCGTTCCTGCCGAAGATGCGATCCAGGGACCGGGAATGGCTGGGCGTGTTGCTCTACTGTTTCTACGGAGTGAGCATCGCCCTGGTCGTGCTCTTCAACCCGTCTCTGGACATCCAGACGCAGTTCATCAACCGGGTCCATTTCATCCTCTCGCACGGGATCTACGCGCTCTTCATCGGCTACGGACTGCTGCTTCTGCTGTGGTGGATTGCGCGGCGGTTTCGCTGGCGTGCCGGGACCGCCTGGACGATCGGCGGGCTGTTGCTGCTGCTGCCGGCGTGGTCCGTCTATCGACACGGGCCGGAATGCGAACAACGGGGGCACCGGTTCGGCTGGTACTTCGGCTACGGACAACTGATGGGTTCCGGCGATCCCGAGGTCTACCCGCCGCCGCTGGAGCGCGACGCGATCCTCTTCGGCGGCACGGACCCGGGACGGTTCGTCCCCCTCTACTTCATCAACTGCCCCCGCGTGCGTCCCGACGTCTTCCTGATCACCCAGAACGCGCTGGCCGACGGGACGTATCTGTCGGTGCTGCGCGACCGCTTCGGCGACAGGATCTGGATCCCCTCGCAGAGGGATTCCAACCTGGCGTTCACGCAGTACCTGCGGGAGCGGGACGCGGGGAAGGAAAAGGGGGTCGACGTCGAGTTCTTCGGCAAGAAGGAAGGGGGCGGGGCGGAGCGTGTGAGCGTGCAGGGGGTCCAGGGGGTGATGAAGATCAACGCCATCCTGGCCCGGCAGATCTGGGAGAACAACCGGGACCGTCACGCGTTCTACGTGGAGGAGAGCTACGTCATCCCGTGGATGTACCCGTATCTGACGCCCCACGGACTCATCCTGCAGCTCCATCCCGCGCCGGTGGGACGGCTCTCGCCGGAGATCGTGGAGAACGACCGGCGGTTCTGGGACGATCTGGAATCGAAATTCCTTTCCGACCCCCGGTTCCGCCGCGACGTCGTCGCCCGGAAGACCTATTCCAAGCTCCGCAGCGCGATCGGCGGGGTCTACATGTTCCACCGGATGATCCCCCAGGCCGAGGCGGCCTTCCGGCAGGCGGTCCGGCTCTATCCCGGGAGTCCGGATGCGAACCTGCGGCTCGCGGACCTGCTGGTTCGCGGCGACCGGTATGAGGAAGCCGCCGCGGTCATCGACGCCTTCATGCGGGAGGATCCCGACAACGACCGTCTTCCGGAGATCCAGCGGAACATCCGCCTGGCGGAAGAGGGGTATCGCGAGCATCTGGTTCTTCTGCGGGAGTACGAAAAGAACCCGCAGGACGTCGAAATGGCCCTGAAACTGGCCGAATCGCACCGGGTCCGCGGGGAACGCGCGGCGATGCGGGCGATCCTGGAACGGTTGCGCAAGAGGGGGGATCTGTCGCCCGACGCGCGCGTGCGCCTGGCGCGGCTGTTCGCGATCACGGGCCAGGGCGGGGCCGCCGCGGAGATCCTGGAGCAATACGTCAAGGAACGTCCCGGCGATCCGAACGCGTGGGCGGGGCTGATCCGGCTCTACGCGGAGCAGGGGCGTCTGGACGACGTCATCCGCTGCGTGCGGGCCTACCTCGGACTGAAGCCGAAGGATGCGGCGATGCGCCTGGACCTGGCCGCGCTGCTGGCGCAGAAGGGGCTGAGACAGGATTCCCTGCGGGAGCTGGCCACGGCGATCCGCGCCGGCGGGGAACCGATCCGGGAACAGGCCCGCCGGGATCCCCGCTTCCGGCGGCTGCGGACCGACCGGACCTTCCGCGAACTCGTCCAGTAATAAAAAAGGGACAGGCCCCTTTTTGATGTCTTGACGCCCCGGTTTTGACCCGCCTATGCCGGGGCGAGGAACGCGGCCAGCACGAGGGCCGCGGTCTCGACGCGCAGCACGCGGGGGCCGAGCGTCACGAACCGGGCCTTCCGCTCCCGGAGCATGGCGAGTTCCTCCCCGGTGAAATCGCCTTCGGGGCCGACCACCGCGGCGACGGCGGGGCCGCTGCGCGCGTCCGCCGCGGCCTCTGCGATCGGCTGCGCGCCCGGTCCGGGATGGGCGGCGAGCAGCGGAACGCCGTCCCCGAGGGTTCGCAGCAGTTCCTCGAGGCCGCGCGGTTCCTTGAGGACGGGCAGCCAGGGGTTGCCGCACTGTTTCGCCGCTTCGATGGTCAACCGTCTCCAGCGGGCCACGGTCCGGTTGAGCCGTGCGCGGAGGTCGGGCGGGCGGCGCTGCGTCAGCAGGGGGATCACCTCCCACACGCCCAGCTCGGTGAGTTTTCCGGCGAGAAGATCCGCCCGGTTCGGCGGCAGCGGGGGGACGGCGAGAACGACCCGGGGGGAGGGCGGCGCCTCGGTCCAGCGGCGGAGGATCCGAAGGCGCGCCGGCGGCGCGGGAAGAACGAGTTCGACTTCCGCCACGGTGCCCCGTCCGTCGAAGAGGATCACCCGGTCGCCGGGTTCGGCCCGCAGGACGCGGAAGAGATGTTTCGTCTGGGCAGGGTCCAGCGGGGGATCGTCGGCGGAGGCGAGGGTCGGACAGAAGAAGCGGCCCCCGCCGCGCATCGGCGGTTTCTGCGGGGTCGTCGCGTTCACTTCTGGTGGAAGAGCTTGCGGGCCTTTTCGATGAAGCTTCGGCGCATGGGGTTGACCTCGTCGCCGCACGCTTCGGCGAAGGCCTGGAGGCGTTCTCTCTGTTCGGAGTTCAGGTTCGTGGGAACCTCCACGAGGACGCGCACGAGGAGATCGCCCCGGCTGCGTCCGCCGAGTCGCGGCACGCCCTGGCCGCGAAGACGGAAGAGGGTGCCGTTCTGGGTTCCGGGGGGGATCCTGACCTCGGCTTCGCCGTCGAGGGTCGGCACCTCGATCGTTCCTCCCAGGGCGGCCACGGCGAACTGGATCGGCACCTCGCAGTAGAGGTCGTCTTCGTGGCGTTTGAAGATCTCGTGTTCGAGCACGTGGATGACAATGTGCAGATCTCCGTTCGGTCCCCCGAGGACGCCGCCCTCGCCTTCGCCGGGCAGCCGGATCCGCGAGCCGGTCTCGACGCCGGGCGGGATTCGAATGGTGATTTCCCGTTTCTTGCGGACGCGTCCGCGCCCGCGGCATTCGCGGCAGGGCGTCTCGATGATTCGTCCCGATCCCCCGCAACGGCTGCAGGTCTGCGAAAGGCTGAAGAAGCCGCGGGTGACGTGGATCTGGCCCGTGCCGCGGCAGTCGGGGCAGAGGGACCGGGAGGTGCCGGGTTCCGCCCCCTGTCCGCCGCAACGGGAACAGGTTTCCATTCTCGGGATGCGGATCGTCTTCTCCGCGCCGAAGATCGCCTCGGCGAATTCGATCTGCAGGTCGTATCGCAGATCGGAACCCCGTCCCCGGTCGCTTCGGCCGCCGCCGGCGAAGCCGCCGAAAAGCTGGTCGAAGAGCCCCCCGCCGCCTCCGAAGGCGCCCATGAAGGTCCGCAGGGCCTCTTCCAGATCGATCCCGAACCCGGCGGCGGCGCCCGGTTCTCCGCGCTCGAACGCCGCGTGACCGTAACGGTCGTACATCGCCCGTTTCTGCGGATCGCAGAGGATCTCGTAGGCCTCGGAGATCTCCTTGAAATGCTCTTCGGCTTCCTTGTCTCCGGGATTGCGATCCGGATGGTACTTGAGGGCCAGGCGCCGATAGGCCTTCTTGATCTCGCCGTCGTCGGCGTGCGGATCGATCTCGAGCACCTGGTAATAGTCGCGCTTAGCCATGCAGCCGCAGCCGGGTCATTCGTTCGTTTGCCGTTCGTCTCCGTCGCCGGACGCCTTCCGATCGGCCGGTTCGTTCCGCGCGACGACCACCGAGGCGGGGCGAAGGAGCCGGTTCCCCAGGGCGTATCCGCGGCGGATCTGGTGGACGACGGTCCCGTCCTCGTGATCTTCGCTCTGCACCGTCGAGACCGCCTCGTGAAGGTTCGGATCGAACGGTTTGCCCTGGGCGTCGATCGGAGAGAGCCCCTCCGATTCCAGTGCGGAACGGAACTGGTCGAGGATCATGCGCATTCCCTCGAGCACCGGTCCGGCCGGTCCGTCGTGCGGGGCCGATTCAAGGCCGAGTTCGAAATGGTCCAGAACCGGCAGGAGCTTCTCGATGACCCGTTCGGAGGATCGACGCACGATCTCTTCCCGTTCGCGTTCCATTCGTTTCCGGAAATTCTCGAACTCGGCCTGCAACCGCAGGAGACGGTCGTTCAACCGCTCGATTTCCTCCCGCGGATCCTGGCCCGCCGCCTCCGCGACCGGGGCGGGTGCGGAGGGTTCCGACGCGGGGGGTTCCCGGCGGGATTCGGCGGGGGCCGTCTTCGAAGAAGAGGATGTTCTCGCGCTCTTTTTGG
>CAYNBQ010000062.1:3152-23619 GCA_964395275.1 uncultured Verrucomicrobiota bacterium | reverse complement strand
GGGCTAGGAGCATCGGGGTCTCCCGCCAGGGATGGTGCCGGCAGAGGTGGAGGATCAGCCGGCGGGTGGATCGGTAGAGGGGGCGTTTGATCTTGAGCAGGCGCTGTCGCAGCGTGGATGTGTGCAATCGGGGCGAGGCGATCGAGAGCAGCCGGTTCCGGGGCGCCTGAAGCAACACGCAGACCGGGGCGGAGGGGAGCCCCCCATTCAAGCCCATCTGCTCGTCCATGCTCTTGAGCAGCACCGGACCCATGTCGCGGGCTCGTAAAATGGCACCTTGATCGCCCGGGGAATCAGATCCGGAAAGAGCGCACTCTGCGTGGCATCTCTGCTTATCGAGAGGTCCTTTCCTCCCGGAACCAGGCTCTTCACCGCGATTCGCGCGGATCGGGAGGACCTTGGTTCTCTCCCTCATGAAGAATCCGGGTTGGCGGCAGGGATCCTTCGCGCGGAGCTTGGATCGTCCCCCGGAGAGTGGCGGCGTTTCGCCTCCGGTTCGGTGTTTCGGTGCGGGTTTTGCCCGTGTCGTCACGGCGCGGTTGTGGCAAAGTCGCCGCGATCGTCGGCTCGGTTTCCCGCCGATTCGAGGCAATCGCGGGGCAAGGAGGAAAGGAGAAGATGGGGGCATCCCCTGTTCAACGATGGATCGCCGGCGTCTTGACGGGGTTTTTCCTGGCGGGAGGGGTGAACGGGTCTCGCGGGGACGCTGTGGCCGGGGGAACGGTCGTTGTGGACAACGAGGTTCCGGGATCGACCATGGCGGCGTACGCCCTGAAGGAGCTTCTCGATGGCCTCGAGGATCTTCACGGGGTGTCGTGGGCGGAAGACGAAGGTGCGGGGCCCGCGCTCACGGTGCGGGCATCCGTCGATCCGGAAGTCGGACGTCTGTCGGCGTCGGGCGGGGAAGAGAAGGATTTCGAGCCGGACACGGCGGTGGTGGAGATCCGACGGGATTTCGGGGCCTCAGGGCGGGTTCTGGAAGTCACGGGCGCTTCGGAACGCGGTGTCTGTCTGGGGCTGCTGCGTCTCAACGCGATGTTGTACGCGGCCTGGGCGCGGGACCGCGGATGGCCGCCGGACGGACGATGGATCCGGCGGCCCCTCGTTCCCCTGCGGGGGATCTACACGCATCTTCTCTATGCCCACGCGCATCCGTGGGCGCCCCGTCGCTGGTCGGAGGAGGAACACGGTCGGTATCTCGAGATGCTGGGCTCGTTCGGATACAACGTTTCGATGACGACGCCGGGGATCGGAATCATGGAAACACCGCTGACGGACCTCGACCGGGAGGGTCTGGCTTTCTTCGTCCGGCTCGAGGAACAGGCGCGCCGGGATTTCGGAATGCGGTTCTGGCCCGGGGACGCCGCCAACGAGATCACGGAAGAGGAACCGCCGCTGCCGATCTTCGAACGGGGTCTCGGCGGGGTGCGATGGGTGGACCCGGGCGATCCCGGGGAGTTGAAGAAGATCCTGGACAATCGGGAGGAACTCTTCCGGTACTGGCCGGACCTGGCGGCGTTCTGGGTGATCGACGGCGATCCCGGCGGATACCCGGGCAGCACGGCGGAGGAATTCGCGGCGCTCCTGCTCGGCTTGCGGGAGCGGATGGATCGGGCGCGGCCGGAGGGGAAGAGGTCGGCGCTGGTCTACTGGCAGTGGACCACGTGGTCGCCGGAGTTGGACGAGAACACGGGCATCCCGGTGTTGCGCATGCTCGCGGAGAAAATGGGCGGCCCCTGGTACGTCATGGTTTCGAACGGGAGTTCCCTGCACAACGCCGCGGAAGCCGGATGTCTCGATCGAGCGATATACTTCCCGTACCACCTCGTCGAGTTCGAACCGCACGGCCCGTTCACCAATCCGCGCTTCGACGACATCCGCCGCGAGGTGAACCGCGGGATCGAAGGCGGGGCGAAGGCCGGCAGTTTCTGCAATGCGATGTCGCCGTTGATCCAGCTTCCGAACATCGCCTATTACCAGGAATGCCTGTGGAACCCCGTCGGCCGGCAACCGGAAGGCGCGTCCGTGATGCGGTTCCTGGCGGCGCAGATCGTTCCCGAGCACGCGGAAATCCTTGCGGCCGCCTGGCTGGCGTTGCAGACGGATCCGGCGTCGCCGCTCGTGGGGATGGCGCGGGAGAAGTTGGACAACCTGCTGAACGTCTCGGGGACGGACCTCGGCCGGATCGGGCCGGTGGGGCGCCGGTGGTTTCCCTCGGTGCGGTTTCATCTGGAACGGCTCCGGGAGATGCTCGGGGTTCATGAGAAGGCGGGACCGGCGCGGGACGCGATCCGGGCGGACGGGTTCCGCTGCCGCCGGACGGAAGATGCGCTGGTCGACTACATCCGCGCGTACCTGGAGTGGAACCGGACGACCGGGTACGGCCACCCGCGGCGGCTGCTCAGCGGCAACGGTTACCATTGGATCAACTACGAGATGGTCCAGCGGGTGCGTTCGACTCCCGACGGGGAGGCCGAGGCGCGGGAGATGTTGCGCCGCGTGGAAGCCCGCTGCCGGGATCTCGATCCGGCGCTGGCGGCGGCCGCGGTGCGCCAGATCTCGCGGGGGGTGGTTTCCTTCGACGATCCGGAGTCGGCCGACGCGGCGGGAGAATGGCGGACCGGCGACATCCTGGTGATCGACGTCGGCGGTGAGGTGGCCGAGGTCGTTCGCGGGATGACGCATTCCCCGTACACCCATTGCGGGATCGTCGTGCGCGACGACGGCCGGCTGAAGGTCGTCGAGGCGGTCGATCCGGTTCGCGAGATCCCGCTGGAGGATTTCCTCGGCCAGGCGCGCGAAGGGCGTTTCGTCCATCTTCGGGTCGACGGTCTGTCCGACGATCGGGCGACGGCCGTGGTCGAGGAAGCCCGCGGGTTCCTCGGGCGCCGCTACGACGACCGGTTCGAGTGGGACGACGACCGGATCTACTGTTCGGAGCTGGTCTACAAGGCCTTTCAACGGGGTGCGGGCGTCGCGCTCGGCACCCGGCATCGAATCCGGGATCTCGACTGGAAACCGTACGAGGAGTTCATCCGTTCCCGTGCGGACGGGGATCTGCCGCTGGAACGCGAGTTGATCACGCCGGCGGAGCTCGTGCGGACGCCCGCGACGCGGATCCTGCAGAACACGTTTCCGCATTGAGCAGAGCGCCGGGACCCGGACGCCGGCCGGCGGCGATTGCGGGCGTTCGATCCGACGGCATGGGGGATCCGGATCCCGGCATGGGGAAGTGCGAAGATGACGGCACCGAATCGCGTGAGCTTTCGTTCGCTGTGTTCCGCGGACCTGCCGGGCCTGATGGATCTCTACGACGAGGTCTTCGGTTCCCTCGATCCGCTCTACAGTTACCCGATCGACGCCGCGCGTTTCGAAGACCGGGTGTTGCGGCATCCCGACTACGACCCCCGCGGCAGCATCGTCGCCGAGGAGGGGGGACGGATCGTCGGCTACGCCCTGGGCGGGGTGCGGACGCATCGGGTGTTGCCGTCGGATCCCCTCGAAGGCTGCATCCTCTGCCTGCTGATGGTGGCGCCCGACCGCCGGAGGCGGGGGATCGGTCATGCCCTGCTGGAACGGGTCCTCTCCTTCGGACGTTCCTTCGGCCGTTTGCGGGTGACGAATCATCCGAACCCGGCCAGTCCGTTCTCTTTTTTCAACGGCGTGCAGGAGGGATGGGCGGAGGCCGAGGCTTTCTTCGCGGCCGAGGGATTCCGGCGAACGGGGCGCTCCTGCACCTGCCGGCTCTACCTGGAGACCCACCGGATGCCCGAGCGGACGGAGGTTCGCCTCCGGGAACTCCGGGGGGAGGGATGTCGAATCGAACCCTGTTCCGAAACGACCGCGCCGATGCTGCTGGAGGCGGCCGCCTCGGCGTCCTTCTACTGGTGGCTGGACTGCCGCAGCAAGGTGGAGCGGATCCCCTTTCCCTTCCTCGAGACGACCTTCCTGTCGTTGCCGGGGGAAGCGATCCACGGCCCGGGCGACGTGACGATCCTGCACCGGGAGGGACGGGTCGAGTCCTACGTGGTCATGGCGCGGGATCCCGCGGCGCGGATCGCGTATCTCGGGCCGATGTGGACGCATCCGGAGAGACGCCGGCTGGGGCTGGGTTCGGTGGTGATCCAGGAGGCGCTCCGCAGGGAGAGAGAAGAGTTCGGGACACGGATCGTGGATCTCTGGTGCGGCGAGGCGAACGCCCGGGGATTCTACGCCGCCAACGGCTTCCGGATCGTCCGCCGCTGGACGGAATGGGAACGGGAGATCTGAGGGGGAGGAAGCGGCCGCGACGCCGGGAGGGTTTCGCGTTCCCGGGGGGCTACCGGGGATCCTCCGCCGTGGCCATGCGGCCCAGGGCGGTGTCGACGGCGTCGAGGCAGCGGTCGATCTCGGCGTCGGTGTGGCGGTACATGAGGATCCAGTATCCCATCGCGAAGATCCCGGATTCCAGAAGGGTCCGGTGCAGAATGTCCCAGCAGCGTCCGGGATCGTTGCGGAATCGCAGGCTGCAGTAAGGAGGCAGGCCGACGACGTCGGCGTCGATCCCGTGTTTGCGGATCCGTTCGCGCAACCCGTTCATCAGGCGTTCGCCGCGCCGGAAGATCGTCTCCAGTACCGGTTCGCGCCCGATGAAGTCCAGCGTGGCCGCCGCCGCGGCCAACCCGACGCATTCGCCGGCGTGGGTGGCGGTGACGATCACCCCGCGGTCGAGCATTCCCATCACGTCGGAGCGGCCGGCGAGCACGGAGAGGGCGTAGCCGTTGGCGACGGCCTTGCCGAAGACGGCCAGGTCCGCGCGGAGATCGAAGTATTCCTGGGCCCCGCCGGGGGCGAGCCGGAAACCGGTCAGGACCTCGTCGAGGATCAGGAGGGCGCCGTGCCGTTCGGTCAGTTCCCTGGCCCTGCGGGCGAAGGCGCCGTCGGTGTCGTCGCCCCAGTCGCAGGCGACGGTGAGCACGGCCGCGATCTCGGGGCCGGCCTGATCGAAGAGGCGTTCCAGGGCGTCAGCGTCGCCGTAGGGGATGTGGATCGAATCGGCGTAGATTCCGGCGGGGATTCCCGGCGGCCGGGGGGCGACGGTGTGAAAGACGTCGCCCCAGCCGTGGTATGTCGTCCAGACGATTTTCGACCGACCGGTGAAGGCCCTGGCCAGGCGGACGGCGGCGAGGTTGGCTTCCCCGCCGGTCTTCAGGAAACGCACGCGTTCGGCGCCCGGAACGAGGGCCGCGATTCGTTCGGCCACCTCGTATTCCAGGGGGGACGACAGCGAGAAGACGACGCCGTGATCCCGGATCTGGCGGACGACGGCCTCGTCGATCGCGGGCTCGCGGTAGCCGAGGAGGATCGGCCCGAGCGAGGCGCGGAAGTCGAGCCATTCCCGGCCGGAGGGGTCGAAGAGGCGAGTTCCCTTGCCCGACTCGAAGAAGGCGGGCGAAATGTCCAGCAGGGATTCGGGGACGCGCTTGGCGTTGGTCTGGGATCCCCACGGGATCCGCTTCATGACCGTGGAAAGGTCCGGAAAATTCTTTTCGGCGGGGTTCGGTTTCATGCTGGAGGCTCTCCCGGGTCGATCGGAGTCGCCATGAGTCTGCGTATTCCGCCCAGCGCGGCGATCCAGCCGGAAGCGGCGGCGCCTCCCAGGAGGAAAACGGCGCCTCCGACGGAGGCGGTGAAGGCGCCGAGGGGAGTGAACGAGTGGCCGAGCAGGGTATTGCCGGAGGCGGCCAGCCCGGGGAGAACGGCGAGAAAGGAGGTCAAACCGGCCAGTCCGAGCATGAGGTAGGATCCGAGGACGGCAGCAAGGGGACGAATGCTTCGTCGGGCGGAGCGTTCGCGGAATTCCGGGTAGCGGGCGGCGAAGCCCATGGCGACGAAGATTTCGGCGCAGACGAGGGGGATCGTCCACGAAGCCGCCGACAGGAGATCCCCTCCCCGGAGCGGGATGACGGCGGCGAAGAGGACCAGGATGAGGGCCGCGTACGCAAGGGCCGGCAGGAGGTAGACCAGGGTCTTTGCGAGGAGGTAACCGGAGGGAGAGATTCCCGCGGCGGCGACGGCCCACCAGGCCCGTTCGCGTCCGACGGACATCATGGCCAGGCTGCCGAAGGAGAGGGCCCCGGCGAGTCCGGCGGCGAGGATGGAGATCATCAGGAGGACCATCCGGGCCTCTTCCGGGCGGAGGGCCCGTTCCCGGATTCCGGAAAGAACGGGAAAGATGCTCAGGGCCGCCAGGACGGGGATGATCAGGTGAGACCACGCGTGAGGTTCGCGGAGGAGCAGGAGACCCTCCTTGCGGATGATCCCGCGCAGGACGTGGGGAAGGCGGGATCCGGTCGATCGAACCCATCGGCGCGCCGCCCGCGTTCGGGCTTCCGGCCGGGGTGCGGGGGTTTCCTCGAAGCGGCTCCGGCCGCGCCGGTAGAGGGCGCGGGTGGCCGCCAGGCCGACGGCCGCGGCCAGGGCGGCGGCCGCGGCCAGGGGAACGGCGGCCCGCGCGGTCTTCCGGGGGTCGGGTGCGGGGATCATGGCCCCCGCGAGAAGCCGGTGAAGGGCCCAGGCCGGCGCGGCGGATGCCGGGGTCTCGTCGAGATCGTTCAGCCAGCGGTCCCGCCAGCTCTCATCGCGAACGCGGGCGCCGACGATGTTCATGCCGAAGATGGCGACGGCCAGGGCGATGCTGCCGATTCCGAGGAAGACGTCGCGGAGCCGCGCCCACGGGATGAAGAGGACCGCCAGCAGGGCGACGACGCTTCCCAGGGCGAGCGGAATGAGGAGGAAGGCGAAGATCATCAGGAGCCATGGAAGATAGAACGCCCATCCGCCCGGAATCGTTGCGGCGACGGATCCGAGCAGGGCGGCGGCGGTGATCGGGACGATCGCGTTGCCGAGAAAGAAGGCGTCGGCGAGCTTGGCGAGGTAGATCGCCTCGTCGCGCAGGGGCAGGGAGGTGAGCAGCGGGAGATCCTTCGCTTCGAAGAGATGGGAGACGACGGCCTGGATGGCGAAGAGTGCCTGCAGCACGAAAAGGCCGAGCAACATCGATTCGACCATCTGCCGCGCGGCGGCCGCGCCGCTGTCGCCGAACCCGAGCAGGAACCGCAGCAGCCAGTGGATCTGCCAGGCCATCCAGGCGGCGAATCCGGCGATTCCGAAGATCGGAACCCAGGTCCGGGGCCGGGCCGTCGAGGAACCGCAGAGCATGTTGCCGATGGTGCGGATCCGGATCCGAAGCAGAACGGCCGCCTGTCCGGAGACGGTCGGCTGCGGGCCGCGCGGGATCCGGGCCGCGGGTGTCAAGGCGTCTCCTCCCCGGGTTTTCCCGATGCGTTCGCCGGGTCCTCATGCGGAGCCTCGGCGGTGACCTCCAGGAAGACGTCCTCGAGATTCTGTCCGGAACGTCGCAACTCCCCGGGGGCGCCGGCCGCCACGAGGCGCCCGTTGGAGATGATCCCGATCCGGTCGGCGAGACGTTCGGCGATTTCGAGCACGTGGGTGGTCATGAAGACCACGCCCCCGCGGTCGCACTGTTCCCGCATGAGATCCTTGAGGGCGCGGGCGCTGCGGGGATCGAGGCTGCCGGTGGGTTCGTCCCAGAAGAGGATGTCCGGTTCGTGAAGCAGTGTGGAGACCAGGGCGATCTTCTTGCGCATGCCCAGGGAGTAGCTCTCGACGAGCAGGTCGGCGTCGCGGCTCATGGCCAGGCGGTCGAGCAGGTCGTTCATGCGGCGGTGCGCGGCGGAGCGGTCCAGCCCGTGGATGTCCGCGATGAACTGGAGGAACTCGCGGCCGGTGAGCCGTTCGTAGAGAACGGGTTCCTCGGGGAGATAGCCGATCCGTCTCTTGATCCGCAGGGCGTCGCCGTCGATCGGCATCCCGAGGATTTCGGCGCGGCCCGAAGTGGGCGTGAGCTGGCAGGTGAGCATGCGGATCGTGGTGGTCTTGCCGGCTCCGTTGGGGCCGAGGAAGACGAAGAGTTCGCCCCGGGGGATCTCCAGGGTGAGCGAATCGACCGCGAGCCGGGTCCCGTACCGGCGGGTCAGGGCCCGGGTTCGGACGGCGGTGCTGGAGAGGCCGGGATCGTTCATCGGGGGGCCGGGCTCATGGTCCGCGATGTTCGGCTTCGCCCGGAGGCGAGGAGGCGGTGCGGATCCCCTGGAGAGGGGCGCCGTCCGGACGGGTCATCTCGAGGTAGAACTTCCACTCCCCGAGTTTCTGCGAGAGTTTCACCCGGAGATGGTTCCATCCGGGACGCAAAACCGCCTGGACGCTGTCCTGTCCGGGTTCGGCCGCCCGTTCCTCGTCCAAGCGGAAGATCTCGCGCCCGTTCAGGACCAGGACGATGCCGTCGTCGCTGCCGATCGAGAATCGAACCGGCGTTTCCCTGTCGGCATGGATCCAGGTCTCGGCGAACCCGACCACGTTCGTCCGGCTTCCGAAGGCATGGAGAAGGTTGATCTCGGCCGGTTCGGCCGCGACGGCCAGCGGTGCCTTTTCCTCCGGCCAGTCGATCCAGTCCACGGGTTCGCCGGGGCCTTCCCGGACGCCTTCGGCCCCGGCTTCCGGTCCCACGGGCCGGTTGAGGGAATCCCCCGCCGGATCCGGAAACGGTCCTGCGATCCGCCAGGTCCGCGGCGTGACGACGGGCAGGACGACGGTCCTGGAAACCGTGACGCCGTCGCCGGGCCCTTTCCACGTCCAGCGGATTTCGAAGGGATAAGCGCCCGGCTGCAGGGGCTCGTCTCTCCGGATTTCGACGCGCGTTTGCGCGCAGGCCCCGTTCTGCTCGGGCGGGGAGGGATCGACGCGCCATCCCTCGGGAGGAATCCACTCCGCGGTCCAGGCGCCCCCCGCGCAGCGCGGCGGGCCGCCGACGGCGGCCGTAAGGACGACGGTCCCGGGGGCGGATGCGTAACGGACCGACGCCGCGACCGCGATGTCCCGGGCGACGGCGATCCATCGGGAGGGCTCGGGGCTTTCCGACGCGGCCGCTTCGATCGCCGCGACGGCGGAAGCCAGGATCCCCGGTTCTTCCGAGGGGGGAAGGCCGTCCGCCGTGAGGAACCGTTTCGCGGTTCGCCGGAGATCCGGGGCCTGATCGAGGATCTTCTGCGGGATCCGGCCTCCCCGCATGGCTTCGTCGTCGATGCGGCGTGCCAGGGAGAGGAGCGGGGAGGCGGCGAGGAATCGTTGCGGATCGCTCCGTCCGCGGAGGGTGACGATCGTTTCCTCGCCGACGGGGCGCGCCGGCAGGCGGACGGTCACGATGCCGCGGTCGGGATCGTATTGCCATGCGGCGTCGGGACCGCGTTCGAGCGGCTCGCCGTTGAGACGAACCTCGGCGGGTTCGGCGCGGCCGTGCACGCGCAGGATCCAGTTCCGTCGTTCGGGCCGTCCGGGGTACTCGCCTTCGGCGGGACCGATCCGGATCCGGTGTTCGTCCTTCGACGCGTCGCGGTGGATGTCCAACGGCGTCCGGGCGAAAACGCCGCTCCGGTAGGCCGGGCTGTCCCCTTCGTCTTCGTAGAGGGTGAACCCTCCGTCGGCGGTCGCATAGATCTCGAGGGTGACGGGGTCGGGCGGGGCGTCGTCGATCCGGTCGGTTTCGGGCTGCAGCGGGACGATCGAACCGCCGCGGACGTAGATAGGGATGCGTTCCAGGGGCATGCGGACCAGGCGACGGGCGGGTCCGCGGACGATTTCATCCGTCCAGTAATCGTGCCAGATGCCGGGAGGGATCCAGACGATCTTCGAGCCCAGGCCGTCGTCGTCCCCGGGAGCGGCGATCGGCGCGACGAGCAGTTCCGGGCCGAAGAGGTACTGTCCGGGGACGTCGTAGGCCTCGGGATCGCGTTCGGGGTAGGCGAGATACATCGGCCGGCAGAGCGGCAGGCCGGTGTCGAAGGATTCCCGGGCGACCGAATAGATGTAGGGCAGCAGCCGGTAGCGCAGCCGCAGGAAATCGCGGGTGATCCCTTCGACCCGCGGTCCGTATTCCCAGGGTTCGCGGATTCCGTGGTCGCTGTGGAGACGGAAGACGGGGCTGAAGGCGCCGAACTGCACCCAGCGGGTGTAGCGTTCCGGATCGATCCGCCGGCCGAGGAACCCGCCGATGTCGTGGGACCAGTAGCCGCAGAGGACGTTGCCGGCGGTGCTCGTGAATCCGATCTCGTAATCGAGCACGGCCCATTCCGAATGGGTGTCCCCGGAGAAGAGGACGGGGTAGCGGTGGGAACCGAGCCCTCCGCATCGGCTGAGGATCAGACCGCGGCCGTTGCGCGCCTTGCGGGTCCATTCGTAGTAGACGTGGTTGCTCCAGAGCAGACCGCTCATGCCGGGCATTTCGGCGGCCTGTCCGTCGATCCACCAGAAATCGATCCCCTGTTCCTGGAGGGGGCGGTGGAGGACCTCGAAGAAGGCCTCCGCGTGGGAGGGGATCGCGAGATTGAAGGAAAGGGGCTCGGGGTTTTCCCCCGGGGGTACGGGATCGAGACCCATGATTTTCCGGGCCGCCTCGTAGTGGCTGTCCTCCGGGGGGAGTTTCCCGGGGTGGTTGTTCAGGACGACGCGGCAGCCCTGTTCGTGCACCCAGCGGAGGAACCCGGACGGGTCGGGGAAGAGTTCCGGGTTCCAGTCGTAGCCCTCCCAGCCGTGGAGGTGCCAGTCGACGTCGATGACGAGCACGTCCAGAGGTATCCCGCGGGACCGGAATTCCCGGACGATGGCGGCCTCCTCGTCCTGGGTGTAGGGCCAGTAGCGCGAGTACCACGCGCCGAAGGCCCAGCGCGGGGGCAGGGCGGGGGGACCGAGAAGGCGGACCGCCTCGCGCAACGCGGCCGGGTAGTCCCGCCCGTAGTAGCAGATATAGATGTCCTTGACGCCTTCTTTCCGTTCGACCGGGAATCCGGTGACGGGATCCAGGGTCGGAGAACGGCTGTCGTCGATCAGCCAGTACCCCTCGCGGCTGATCAGGCCGGGGGGCAGTTCGGGAAGGTTTTCGGCGCCGACGCGATCGAGGCTGAGGACCGTTCCGCCGAGGTTGCCGCGGTCGCGCCGGTCCGGCGTCCATCGGAAGGCCTTGCGGCCGTTCGACCAGCGCACGGAAAGGGATTCGCCGTCCGGCGGACGGTCGTCGGCGAAGACGCGTAGATCCCAGGGCAGGGAGACCAGAGCCGTCGTTCCGTTGCGGCGGTAGATGCGCCAGACGCCCTCGGGATCGGGACGGTCGGGGACGACGGGCGTGGGCCGATCGCAGAATTCGCCGTCCGGATCGTATTCGATCCGCAGCAGGGTCGGGGAATACCGGGTGATGCGCAGCCGGTTGATCACGATCGGGTTGGCGGTGATATCGGCCGGGCCGCTTTCCTGAGCCCGGACCGCCGCCGGGAGGAGAACGACGAGGAGCAGGGCGGCGACGGCGAATCCGGGACGGTTCCGTTCGGCGGAAGGTGGACGTGACATTTTGGTTCTTTCTCCTGGCTCGTTGCGAAATCGCCGTGTTCGGACGCAAAGAGGATTTACCCGTTTTCCCGCGCGACTCTCAACCCCGCAGATGGCGCAACGCGGTCCGCGACCGCGGCCGGGGATCACCGGGCGGAGGCCCCGGAGACCTGGCGTTCGATCCAGGCGTCGAGGATCTGGTCGTGTCCGCGGGAGGCCAGCAGAAGGAGCACGTCGCCCGGTTCCACGATGGTGTCTCCGCGGGGCACGAGAATGCGGTCGCCGCGCCGTATGGCCGCGACGAGGGTCTGTTCGGGAAGATCCAGGTCCCGCAGGCGGCGGAAGGCGAGCCGCTCGCAGGTGTCCGTGACTTCGAAGAGGCGCTGTTCGATGTCCTGGGCGCCGATCCGGTCGTCCACCTCGAGAGGGGAGAGGAGCCGGCGGTGTTCGGCGGCCATTTCGCCGTAGGCCCAGAGGATTTCCTCCTGCCGCAGGATCCCGACCAGTTCCCCGGTGTCGGTCGACGCCACCACGGGGATCTGGTCGGCGTTGCGGGCGGAAGCGCTGCGCAGCACGTCGGAAAGTTTCTGGTCGGGCGTGCAGATCACGGGCGCTTCCGAGGCGATTTCGACGACGGTGCGGTCCGCGCTTCCGGGTTCCAGCAGGGCGTTGGCGACGTCGTAGGCATTCACGATCCCGAACACGCGGCCGTCGCCGTCGACGACGGGGACGCTCCGCACGGGGGCGTCCTCGAAGATCCTGGCGGCTTCGGCGATGGATTCGTCCACGCGGACGGCGGCGACCTCCGACTGCATGGCGTCGGAGACGAGAACGAGGTCCAGGACGCTGGGTTCCGGCCGGGGCGGGGCGTAGCCGCCGAGATGGCGAAGGCGCACCGAGTAGATCGAATCGGGAAGGAGGCGGACGGAGATCAGGTAGCTGACGACGACCGACAACATGAGGGGGAGGATGATCTGGTAGTCGTCGGTCATCTCGAAGAGGATCAGGATGGAGGTGATGGGTGCGTGCGCCGCCCCGGCGAAGACGGAGGCCATTCCGACGAGGGCGTAGGCGCCGGGCGGCGACGTCATTCCCGGCAGCAGACGGTTGGCCACGATGCCGAAGGCGCTGCCGGCCATGGCGCCGATGAAGAGGCCGGGCGCGAAGATCCCGCCGGATCCGCCGGCGCCGAGGGTGACGGAGGTGGCGAGGATCTTGAGGGCGGCCAGGCCGAGCAGCCAGTGAACGGCGTGGGTGCCCTCCAGTGCGCCGGAAAGATTGCGGCCGGCGTGCAGAACCTCCTCGACGGCGCCGTATCCGACGCCGAAGACGTGGCCCCCGCCAAAATAGACGATGCCGAGGTACCCGAGGACGCCGACGAACAGACCGCCCGCGACGGCCTTGGCGGTATCCGGCACGCGCCACCGGTTGAAGAGGGATTCGGCGCCGAAGAGGGATTCGGCGCCGTTGACGCTCATGGTGTAGAGCAGCGCGACGAATCCCGTCCAGACCCCGAGCAGCAGGTAGAGGGGGAGTTCGCGGGGCGCGCGCCGGGCGATTTCGCGCGGCGCGGGGATCCGTTGCGGATGGAACCGGCGCCCGGATGCCTCCCGGGCTGCGACCGGTTGCGTTCCGGATTGATGGCACGTTCCGTGCTCCTCACGGGGATGGGTTTGCAAGCCGGAGGGGCGTATTCTGTTCGGACAGTAAGGAGACCTTGGGAATGAAGCGAGAGGCATGGAGCGCGATCTTGGGAGGAATGGCCGGGGCCGTCCTGATGCTGGTGATCTTCAACATTTCCCCGATGCAGGCGCAGGAGGGGGGGGCGTCCAAGAGCCTGACGGTGTTGGTCGAGGATGTTGCGGCGCGTCAGAACGAGATGTCGGATCGTCTGGGCCGGATGGAGGCCTCGATCGGCGACATCCGGGAAGACACGAACGTGATCCGCGAGCGCGTCGAAGGGCTCTGGCGCTGGCGGCGTCGGCGGTGATCTCTCCGCTCGACTGATGGCCTTTCCGTAGAGTTTGTCGCCCGCATAAGGCCGCCCGCGTCCGCGCGGCGGGAGGCGCACGTCTCATGGATTTGCGGCGGCCGGGGAGGTTCGCGAAGCCGGTTTCTTTCCGGTCAACGGGCGGCGTCGGCGATCCGCACGAGTTCCGCGGCCGCGGCGACCGGGTCGGCGGCCCGGAGAATCGGCCGACCCACCACCAGCAGATCCGAACCGAGCCGGGCGGCGGAGGCGGCGTCCAGAACCCGGGACTGGTCGTCGTGAGGATCCGGCCGGGCCCGGATGCCGGGCGTGACGAGGTAGGGTTCCGTTCCCAGGGTCTTTCTCATGGCGGGCAGTTCCCGCGCCGAGAGAACGAGGCCGTCGGCGCCCCATTCGATCGCCGAGGCTCCCAGCCGGACCGCGGCCTCTTCCGGGGCGTCTCCCATCCCGAGGCTCCGAACGTCGTCCGGCGACAGACTCGTCAGCACGGTGACCGCGACGACGCGGGCCCGTCGTTCCCCTCGACGCGCGCCTTCGACGGCCGCGCGGATCATGGCGGGGCCGCCGGCGGCGTGGACGGTGATCAGCGAGGCGCCCATCCCGGCGGCGAGGGCCGCGGCTTCCCCGACGACACGGGGGATATCGTGGAACTTCAGATCGAGAAAGACGCGGAACTCGGAAGACGCGAGCCGTCTCACGATATCGGCGCCGCCGTTGAGAAAGAGGACGGGTCCGACCTTCACCCAGGGCACGACGCCCCGGAGCCGGTCGGCCAGGGCCAGGGCGGGGCCGGGCTCGGGGATGTCGAGGGCGACGGCGACTTCCGTCTTCCGCCGATCGGTCGTGGAGGGATTCTGCATGGCGCGGGCAGGGTAGCGGAAAACCCGGGACGGGGACAGATTCGCTTCGGCGGTGTGGTATCATGTCCGGGCGAGAAAGGTCTGCACGGCGGGAGAATCGCGATGCTCTTTCCCGAGCCCAGGGACGACGAAGAACTGGCGGCCATCCGGGAGCGGGCCGAAGGGTACCTGATGCTGGGGTTGCACGAAGAGGCCCTGCGCGAGTTGTCGCGCCTGCGCGACCGGGGGGAGGACGAACTCTTTGCGGACTATCTGGAGGGACTGATCCGTCGCGGGATGGGGGACATGGAAGAAGCCCGGCGGATCTTCGAAGGCGTGTTGAATCGTCGCCCGGATCTCACGGCGGTTCACATCGATCTCGCCTACGTCTACCGGCGCTGCGACTCCATGGATCGGGCGATGTCGACGCTTCGCCGCGCGCTGGATCTCGATCCCTCCCTCGGGCTGGCGTATTACAACCTGGCCTGTTACCAGGCGGTCGACGGAAGGCCGGACCTCGCCCTGGGAACGCTGGCCCGGGCGATCCGCGAAAACGCCGTCTTTCGCGGGTATGCGGTGGAGGACGAGGATTTCGACTCTCTGCAGGACGATCCCCGGTTCCTGTATCTGGTGGAGGGGGATCTCCTTTCGCCCTGAGGCGCGTTCGCCCCGGACGGCCGTCAGGACAGCTCGCGGAAGGCCTCGCGCGCGGCGGCGATCGTCGTCTCGATCTCCCCGTCCGAGTGGGCCGTCGATACGAACCAGGCTTCGAAGGGCGAGGGCGGCAGGTAGATCCCCCGGTCGAGCATGGCGTGGAAGAAGCGCCGGAACCGCTCCCGATCCGATCCGGCCGCGTCCTCGTAGCGCCGCACGGGACCGGGGCGGAAGAAGAGGGTGAGCATCGATCCGCAGCGCTGGACGCAGGCCGGGATTCCCGCCTCCGAGGCCGCCCCGAGGAGGCCCGCTTCCAGTCGGCCGGCGCTCTCTTCGAGTCTCTCGTAGGTTCCCGGCCGCGCGAGTTCGTCCAGGGCGGCGACGCCTGCCGCCATGGCCAGCGGGTTCCCGGAGAGCGTTCCGGCCTGGTAGACGGGTCCGGCGGGGGCCACCAGATCGAGCAGGTCCGATCGGCCGCCGTAGGCGCCGACGGGGAGTCCGCCGCCGATGATCTTGCCGAGACAGGTCAGGTCCGGCGCGACGCCGAAACGTTCCTGGGCTCCCCCGCGGGCGACGCGGAAGCCGGTCATGACCTCGTCGAAAATCAGCAGGGCGCCGTGTTCCCGGGTGATCTCCCGGAGAAACTCGAGGTATCCCGGTTCGGGAAGGATCACGCCGGAATTTCCGACCACGGGTTCGACGATGACGCAGGCAATGGCGTCTTCGAGCCGTTCGAAGGTTTCCCGAACGCTTTCGGGATCGTTGTACGGCAGGGAAATCGTCGATCCGGCGACGGAGGCGGGGACCCCGGCGCTGTCGGGGACGCCGAGGGTAGCGGCGCCGGATCCGGCGCGGACCAGGAGTTCGTCGGCGTGCCCGTGATAGCAGCCGGAAAACTTGACGATCCGGTCGCGGCCGGTCGCGCCCCGGGCGAGTCGGATGGCGGACATCGTCGCCTCGGTGCCGGAATTGACGAACCGGACCTTCTCGACGGAGTCGAAGGCGTCCACGATCCTGCGGGCGAGTTCGATCTCCATCGGATTCGGAATGCCGAAACTGGTCCCGCGTGCGGCGGCCTCCCGCACGGCGGCGACGACCGCCGGATGCGCGTGGCCGAGGATCATCGGTCCCCAGGAACCGACGTAATCGATGAACTCCCGGCCGTCGACGCTGCGAATCCGGGATCCGCGGGCGGACTCGACGAAGAAGGGGGTTCCGCCGACGGAGGCGAATGCCCGCACGGGGGAATTGACGCCTCCGGGCAGCAGGCGGACGGCCTCCTGCCAGAGCCGGTCCGATTGGGGTTGCGATCGGTTCATGGGCGGGGTTCCGTAGAGGGGAGATCAACGACCCCAGTCGCGCGCGTAGCGGAAGTCGCGGTTGATCGTGCGGTCGGAGAGTTTCGCGATGAGCGGCAGGCTCCGCTTGTACTGGTTGTTGCGCACCATGGTTTCCACGCGGCGGACGAAGGTCTCGTCGAACCCGGCGTCGACGAGTTCCCGGGGCGACCAGCGCAGGTCCACCATGCGGTAGAGAAGCTGGTCGACGTCTTCGTAGCTGAAACCGAGTTCCTCCTCGTCGGTCTGCCCGACCCAGAGATCGGCCGAAGGCCGCTTCTCGATGATCTCCCGCGGCACGCCGAGATGGGCGGCGAGCCGGCGGACCTGGGTCTTGTAGAGGTCGCCGACCGGGTTGAGGGCCGAGGCCATGTCGCCGTGAAGGGTCCCGTAGCCGAGGAGCAGCTCGGTCTTGTTCGACGTGCCGACCACGAGGGCCCCGTCCCGGGCGGAGAGATCGTAGAGGATGGACATCCGTTCGCGGGCCATCTTGTTGCCCCGGCGGACGTTCTCCGCGTCGGGGGCGTATCGTTCG
The DNA here is from genome assembly GCA_964395275.1 of uncultured Verrucomicrobiota bacterium. Lineage (GTDB taxonomy): Bacteria > Verrucomicrobiota > CALLYA01 > CAYNBQ01 > CAYNBQ01 > CAYNBQ01. The sequence goes on along the minus strand of CAYNBQ010000062.1, from coordinate 6,828 downwards.
AAATAGGCGTCGACCATCGGCGAGATCTCGACGATCTCGGTGCGGATCCCCGCAACCCGGGCCGCCTCTTCGGCGTGCCGCCGGCTTTCGGGCGAACTGGTCCGGTAGGGCATGATGACGCCCAGCACGTTCTCCCCGCCCATGGCCCGCGAGGCGAGCATGGCGGCCAGGGAGGAATCGATCCCGCCGGACAGACCGAGTACGAGTCGCCGGAACCCGACCTTGGTCGTCTCTTCCCGGATGAACTCGACCAGCAGCCGGGTCGCCAGCTCGCAATGGATCACGAGCGGGTCAGCGGGCGAATCGTTCGCGTTCAATTCTCTGCAGCTCCGCGATGGTGAGGTTGAGATTCTCGTCGCGCAGGACGGGCGACATCATGCGCGCCCTTCGCACGGAATTCAGGGGGACGTCGCCGACCAGGAGGCATTCCTCGAAGAGGGGCGCCTTCATGGCGGTTTCGCCGGTGGGCAGGACGACCTCCGAACCGCCCCAGAAATTCAGGCCGTCCTCGTATCCGACGCGATTGCAGTAGATGACGGCGGTGGAAAAGTTCGTGGCGCAGGAACGGTTCAGCTTTTCCCAGCGGTTCTGGCTGGCGAGTTTGTTTGCGGGACCGAGACCCCGTCCCGGGCTGCTCGACGGCACGAGCAGGAGCGAGGCGCCGTCCTGGGTCACGATGTAGGCGGTCGAAAGGTGCCAGAGGTCTTCGCAGATGAGGATGGCGGTCCTCGGGCCGGCCCCGGTTTCGAAGGCCCGGAGCCGGGCGCCGCGGGCGAAGTAGCGTTGTTCGTCGAACAGACCGTAGGTGGGTAGATAGACCTTCCGATGGATGTGGAGAAGCCGGCCGTTCTCGAACCATGCGGCGGCGTTGTAGAACCGATGGTCCCGCGATTCGTAGACGAGTCCCAGGACGATGCCGATATCGCGGGAAAGTTCGGCGAAACGGTCGAGTTCTTCGGCCCCGTGAGGCAGGGCCACGGCGGGGACCATGTCCTTGAGCAGGTAGCCGGTCAGGCTGAGTTCCGGGAAGACGACCAGGGAGGCGCCCTCGGCGCGCGCCTCGGCGATCTTTCGTTCGTGGAGTTCGATGTTGGCCTCGAGATCGCCCAGTCGCGGCGCGATCTGGGCCAGGGCCACGCGTAGGGTCGTGTTCACGTCCGGCCGTTCCCATCCGTGCGAGGGTTCTTCTTCCCCCGTTCCGGAGCGGTTATGCCAGATCCGGAGCCTGCGCGGAAGATTCAAGTGCGGAACCGTCCGCAGGAACCGGGGGCGACTACCGGGAGCGGGGAGGATCCGGGGCGAGAAGATCCGCCGCGGCGGAGGGGCGCACGGCAAGCACGTCCCGGGCGCCGGCGTTTCGCGCTGCGTTCCGCGCTGCGGCGACGGCGGCGGACCGGACCCAGGCCAGCACGGCGCCTCCGAGCCCGGCGCCGCAGATCTGCGCGCCGAGAACGCCGTCGACCCGGGCGAGGGCGTCGACGATCCGGTCGATGGCCGGGGTGCTGCAGGCGTAGGCGCCGGTCATGCGGGCCAGCACCCCGGCGGGATCGGACGATCGGCGGCATCGGTCGGCCGCCCGGAGAAGATCCGAGGGGCGGATCGACGGCGTCCAGGGCCGCCGACGGCCGCCTCTCCACCGGGAGACGCGGTCGCCGTCGTGGGAACGGAACATGAGGCGCCCCGCCGTTTCGATGCGGCCCGACGCGATGAGTTCGCGGAATCGTGCGGACCGAACCATCTCGGAAAACCCGAAGAGCGCGACGCCCCGCAGGGGGAGGGAAGAAAATTCCCTGGCCGCCCGGATCGTTGCGATCGGGCGGCGGAAACGGTGGGGAACGAGGGGTTCCATACGCCGGAGAAAGGCGTCGGAGACGACGGCGGGCATACGCGCGAGTCGTTCGAGCAGGTCGGCGGTCGCTTCCGGTTCGTTTTCGGGGAGGAAATCGGCGAGTCGTCGCGGCCGGCGTTTCCGGGATCGCGCGCCGTCGGCCTCCAGCCAGGCGCAGGCGAGCCCGTAGGCGGCCACGCGGCTGTTGAACGCGGCGCGGGCCCCGGCGCTCTTGACGGCCGGGGTCTCGGAGAGGATCAGGAGGAGTTCCGTGTCCTGCGGCATCGGCGGGGAAGACCCGGCGGAACGCCCGTTCTCGAAGACCGACAGGATCCGACCGGGCCGGGCGAGGAGGATGGCGGCCTGGTCGGCGAACCCGCCCCGGGTGCCCGCGTACCACTCGGCCTCGCCGGCGAGCCGCACGAGGTCGCGTTTCGGACACTCGATCCCGTTGGTCAGGACCAGGGCGAGGGTCGCGGCGATCGTCAGCGAGGAACTGGACGAGACGCCGTAGCCCTGGGGAAGATCCGAGGAGATCGCGCCGTCGAACCCGCGCAGCTCACGGTCGGGGAAAGCGGTTCGGATCCTGGCGAACGCTCCGAGAAGGTAGCGGTGCCACGATTCCCGGGGATCCTGCGCGGCGGGCGGCAACGCGGGCGAATCGACGGCTTCCCTCCAGGTTCCGGGCCCGAGGGGGATGACCGATTCGTCGAGTCGGACGTCCATGGCCGCATGCCGCCGGGAGTCGACATGATGGAGACGGATGCGCCCGTCGTTGCGCGGGCGGAAGACGAGCCACGCGGCGCGATCGACGGCGGCCGGGTTCACGATCCCGCCCTGGTGGTCGATGTGGCGTCCCATGAGGTTGACGCGGCCCGGGCTGCGGACGATCGCGACGCGCCGGCCGGCGCCGAACCGGTCCGCATGGAGCCGGAGGGCGTCCGCGGCCGCGCTTTGGTCGGCAGGGGGAGCCTGCTCGAGGCGGCGCATCCAGGCTTCCGGGCGGAGGGCGGGTTCCGGCGCGTCGGCGGCGGCGATGCGGAAGGATCTCGACCGACGCCGCCGGACCGCGGTTCGAACGGCGCGAAGCTCTTCCGGCGTGTTGAACGCCATGACCCCGTCGGGGGAGTCGACGAAAAACGTCTGGACGTTCGCCCCCGTGGCGGCGAGGTGTTCCACCGAGTCGGTGAGGTAGAACTCGCCCTGGGCGTTGGCGGGGGCGAGTTCCCCGACGACGCGGCGCAGTGCGGCCGCGCGGAAGACGTAGACCGAGAGGTTCGCCTCGGTGGCCCTTTCCACGCGCGGGTCGCGGGCCGACGGGGTCGCCTCGCGGACGAGTTTCCCGAGGCGGAGGGGATCGTTTCCGGCGGCTTCCTCGATGCGGCGGTAGCGTTCGATCCAGATCCGCCGTTTCGCGGGGCGGCGTTCGAAGCGGGCGGCGATCCTCGAGAGGCGATCGGCGGGCAGAGCCGCGGTCCCCCGGGCGGCTTCCCATGCGGCGAAGAGAAACCGTTCGAAACGCAGGTCAGGCACCTCGAGAATCCTTCGGGGACGGCCGTCCGGGGTTCGAAGGAGGATTCCGGCTTCCGGGAAGAGATTCCGGTCGCCGACGGCAAGCAGGAGATCCGCCCCGGTTTCGGCGAAGAACCGCAGCAGACGGACGGGAACGGAAGGGGCGAGAACCTTGTCGCCGGCGGCGACGAGGACGGGGGTTTTCGGCGGCAGGGAGGGTAGGGCTTCCACGGCCCGGCGCGCCGCGTCGCCGGTGCCCAGGGGCCGGGGTTGAACGACGAACCGGAGGCCCGGAGGGGCGGGGGTCAGGGCGCGGCGGACCTGGGCGCCGGGCCC
>CAYNBQ010000062.1:0-3052 GCA_964395275.1 uncultured Verrucomicrobiota bacterium | reverse complement strand
CCGGAGGTCTGTGTCCGAATCATCATGTCATGAGTCGTCATCTCGAAGGAGTCGTTCCATGACGAGACGGGGCCTTTCTGTTTTCCCCCGCCGATCGGGGTTGTTTGCCCTGATCTTCATCCTTCTGTGCGTCGTTGCGTTCACCGCGTCGCCGTCCCGGGACCGCGGACCCCGTCTGAGGGTGACGGCGCACGAGGGCGTCGTCAGCATTCAAGCCGAGAAGGTGCCCGTCGCGCAACTCCTGGCGTGTCTGGCGCGGGAACTCGAGGTCCCGTTCGACTACGATCGTTCGTGGAAGAATCCCGTCTCGTTTCGATGCGAACCGCTGGACGAGACGGCGGCCCTGAAGGCGCTCGGCGAAGCGGTGGGACTCCGGGCGGAGCGGACCGAAGACGGCGGCTGGCGTTTCCGTTCGAAAGCGGTGGTGACCAGGGACGCCGACGGGGGCCTGCGGGTGGCGGCGACGGATGTTCCGCTGGGAGATCTTCTGCGCGAGATCGCTGCGGTTTCGGGGGCGCGGATCGACGGCGCGGCGGATCCGGAGGCGAGGGTGTCGATCCAGGCGACGGCCGCGAGTCCGGAAGAGATGCTCGCCGCGTTGCAGGACAACTTCGCGGTGGTGTACGAGAGATCGGCGGACGGATCGTACCGGGTTCGTTCCATTCTCACGGCGGCGGAAGGCGAGTCCGTCGGACCGGTGGACGAAGAGGCGGAGTCGGCCCGGGAGATCTCGCGGTCGGGGGACCCGGCGCGGATCCGGGCGGTCTTCTACAACGAGGAGGCCAACCGGCGGATCCTCGCCTCGATGTCGGAGGAAGAGCGGGAGTCCGTGATCCGCCTGAATTCCCGGCTGATCCGCCCCCGGCGCCGGATGCCGGCGGACCTGGCGGGCGAGGGACTGGTGCTGGTCCGGTTCGACGACGTGCCGACGGCGGAGCAACGGGACGCGATCCGCAGGGCGGGGGCGACCCTGGAACGGTACGCGACCGACCTTGCCTACTACGTCCGGGGCGACCGGCGATCGATCGAGAAGATTCTTTCCATGCCTTTCGTGCGCGGCGTGGCCGAACTCGTTCCGGAGGACAAGATGGCGCCCGCGCTGGCGCTGAGGGATTCCGCCGCGCTGGAACACGCGCGGGACGGGGAAGGATACGTCCTGAACGTCGGATTCTTTCCGGACGTGACGAGGGAAGAGGCTCTTGCCGTGTTGGAGGACGCCGGTGTCGAAACCCTGACACCGGCTTACCTTTTTAATAAGCGCATGCGGATTCGGGCGTCTTTGGAAGATGCCCGGAGGATTGCGGAATCGCCCCTGGTTCACCACGTGGCGCCGATTCCGCCGCCGGCCGAACCGATGAGCTTCGGCGTGCAGGTTCGTTCAAACGTGCAGATCGTTCATCGACCGCCGTATTCTTTTCGGGGATACGGGTTCGGAGCCGGCATCTGGGAGGTGGATCTGGGAATCACCGATCCGCTGGATTGCGACAATCCCCTGGTAAATCCAAGCGGCTACCCCGGGTTCGAAGTTGACCCGTCCCATCCGGCCTTCGGCGACCGAGTGCTCGTGCAGGATGCATACCAGGGCGTCTGTGACGAAGGAATCAGCGCCCATGCCACCGAGGTGGCGGGGGTGCTCGCAGCGGCGGCCTCGCCCAACCCGCTGGCCGAAGGCATGGCGCCGGAATGCCGCCTTTATTCGTACGGCGTGGACGCCCAGGAGGACATCTGGGCCGAGCAAGTCTCCGCTCGCGTCTCTCTCGGTCTGGTGGTCGCGAACCATTCCTGGGCGGTTGACTTGAACGAGGGGACGCTTCCTCTGTTCGGCCCGTACACGGGGGAAGCGGAGCAATGGGATCAGATGATGTTCGACCTGCGGGACGAATCGTTCCTGGCAGTCAAGTCGGCGGGCAACGAGCGGCAGGTGCCGGCATCCAGCGGGAACGAGAACCTCGGGATTCGCGGCGCCGACGGCGAATTCTATCGGACCATTGGAGGGGGATCTCTTGCGAAAAACCTGCTGATCGTCGGCGCGACCGACGACGAAAACGAAATCGCGGACTTTTCGTCGTCGGGACCGGCCAACGACGCGAGAATCAAGCCCGACGTCGTGGCCAACGGAACGCAGATCGTTGCCGCCTATCCGGGAGGGCTCTACACGGACAAGATCGACGCTGCGAATCCCAACGACCCTCAGAGTCCGGTCAGCAGCACGTCGTTTTCGGCTGCGGCCGTTTCGGGGATGATCGTGCTGCTGAACGAAGCGTTCGACGCCTTCGATCTCAGGGCCGATTTCGGACTTGTTCCGCGCGGAGACTTTTTTCGCGGATTGTTGATTCATACGGCGAAGGATCTGGGCCGAAAAGGTCCCGACTACCTGCACGGATGGGGTTTGGTCGATTGTCTGCGGGCCGTGCGCGTGATGGAAAGCAACTCGGCCGAGGCCCCGACGATGTACCAGAGTTCCGTGCGAAACGGCCAGGAGAAATATTACACCTTCACATTGCCGTCCAACACGGACTATCGGGTGACGATCTGCTGGACCGATGAGGCGGGAGATCCGAACGCGAGCATCGCGTTGGTAAACGATCTTGATATCGATGTGGAAGGTCCCGATGGAGAGATCTTCCGTCCGTACGTGATGCCGCGCCAGAACAATCCGGCAGCGGATCCGGCATTGCCGGCGCTGCGCGGAGACAACGACGTGGACAACGTCGAGGTGGTCGATATTCGGGGAGCGGACCCCGGCGTCTACCGGGTGCGTGTCTACGGGGAGCGGATCCCCGAACTTCCCGCCGTGGACTTTTCGCTGTTCATCAGCGAGGCGCCCCCGGTGCTGGCTCCGCCCACGTTCGGCGAGCGTCCCGATATCGCGACCGATTCCCAGGGCAGACCCTGGGTCGTTTGGCATGCGCCCGGGACTTTGGGAATCAACCAGGTCTACCTGAAATACTGGGATTCGACGGAAGGTCCGGCCGGATTCGAATCCTGGTCGCTCCTGGTTGACGACTGGGTGGAACTGGATGATTCGGCCCGCGGGAACGGGATCAGCGAA
>CAYNBQ010000061.1:0-23788 GCA_964395275.1 uncultured Verrucomicrobiota bacterium | reverse complement strand
TCGCCACCTCCGTATTACCGCGGCTGCTGGCACGGAGTTAGCCGTGGCTTCCTCTCAGGTCTAACTCAGTGACCCGGCGCTGTTCACGCCGGACCCTTTGCTCACCTGTGACAGGAGTTTACAACCCTAGGGCCTTCATCCTCCACGCGGCGTCGCATCATCACGCTTTCGCGCATTGTGAATGATTCTCGACTGCAGCCTCCCGTAGGAGTCTGGGCAGTGTCTCAGTCCCAGTGTGGCTGACCATCCTCTCAGACCAGCTACCCGTCTTCGCCTTGGTGGGCCATTACCCCACCAACAAGCTGATAGGACGCGGACCCCTCCTCGAGCGGCAGGTCCCCGAAGGGATCCCCACCTTTAGCGCTCCGGCCATGCGACCGGACGCCACATTCGGTATTAGCCCCGATTTCTCGGAGTTATCCCCAACTCGGGGGCAGGTTGTCCACGCGTTACTCACCCTTTCGCCACTATCCTCCACCGCGTTGTTACCAACATGGGGAGGACCGTTCGACTTGCATGCCTAATCCACGCCGCCAGCGTTCGTTCTGAGCCAGGATCAAACTCTCCGAAATAAAGATCCAGCTCCGGCCCCGAAGGACCGCAGCCTTCATTCATTCCGGGGGTCACGCCGATCGTCAGTCGGCGTATCGCACGCTTCAGTTCTCAAAGATCGACCGTTCCCGGCCCGCCCACGCCGGCCGGGGGAGCGGTTCCCCGCTCCTTCTCCATCGCGAACGTCAATCATACGCCCGCTCTTCGTCCTGTCAAGAGCACCCGCCGAAAAAGGCGAGAAATCCCCGGCGACGGTTTCTCCACCGATCAACCGCCGGCTTCCCCGCCCTGCGGTGCCCAAGGATCACAACCGGTTTTCCCGGTTGGTACGATCCCAAAATACGTCGGAGCCCCGCACCGTGTCAAGCGTCCCGACCGCCTTCTTGCGGTCCCGAACGCGGTTTTCCCTCAAGGTTCGGCTCCGATCGATGCAACCCGTTGAAAACACGCGTGTTCCGCCTTTCCGGATCATCGGGATGCCCGCCCCTCATCCTCCCGCCGGCCCGCCGGGAAGGTGGAGCGTAACCCGCTGCAGTACCGTAAGTTCCGCTGGAAGATCACCCTTTCCGCCCCATCGTCCCGGGATGTCCGGACCGACGCCTCGAGACCCCCGGAAAATGCCGGAAGTTCGCCGAAAAAGCCGAAAAAACGTGCCAAAAATCACCGAAAAGAACGGAAAACGCCCGTTTCCCCGGATTTCCCGGCCGTTTCCTCTCTCCCTGCGCCGGGTTCCGTCCCCGGCCCCCCGCCGCAGTGCGTCGCTCTCCGAAAACACCGGGAAACGCGCTCCCGCTGCAAACTCGCCCCTTCCGCCGTTTCCGAATCCCGGTCTCCGACCTTCAGGAATTCCGGGACTAACGGACCCGGTCCCCCGGCCGCGCCCCCTCCTCCGGCGCCACCAGGCGGATCGAACCGTCCGCCCCCACCGCGGCAAGGATCATTCCCTGCGATTCCACACCCCGCAGACGCGCCGGTTTCAGGTTCGCCACGAGAACCACGAGGCGCCCCTTCAGATCGGCCGGATCGTACGCCGCCCGGATTCCGGCCACCACCTGCCTGCGCTCCGACCCGACGTCCAGTTCGAGACGAAGGAGTTTCTTCGCCCCCTCGATCGGTTCGGCCTCCAGGACCCGCGCCACGCGCAGGTCGATCCGTCCGAACTCCTCGATACTCACGACCTCCCGGGTTTCCTCCGCTTCCGTCTCCGCTTCCGCGGCCTCTTCACGGCTTGCATCGATCATCTTCTTCACGTCCTCCCATTCCATCCTGCGCATCAGATGCCGGTAGGGCCGGATGGCGTGATTCTCCAGGCGCCGGTTCAGATCCCCCCATTCCAGCGGCGGGATCGCGAGCAGTTCTTCGGCGTCGGCCGCCAGCTTCGGCAGGATCGGCTTGAGGTAGAGAACCAGCATCCGGAAGGCGTCGAGCGCGGCCGTCACGGTCTCCCGGGCCGCTTCCGGATCCTTCTTTACCGTCTCCCAAGGCGCGGCGTCGTTGAAGAACCGGTTCGCATCGTCCGCCGCGGCGGCGATCTCCCGCACGACGCGCCCGTATTCCCGGCCCTCGTACCACGACGCGATCTTCTCTGCGCGGGCGGCCACGTCGTCGAGCAGTTTCGCGCCCCGGTCCGAAGGGCGCCCGAGCCGATGATCGAGCTTGCGGGCCAGGGTGCCGGCCGCTCTGGAGGCCAGGTTGACGATCTTCCCGATCAGGTCGCTGTTCACCCGTTCGACGAAGTCTTCCAGTTTCAGATCGATGTCGTCCACCCCGGAACCGAGCTTGCAGGCGTAGTAGTAGCGCAGGTACTGGGGATCGAGATGTTCCAGGTACGTCCGGGCGCGCACGAAGGTGCCGCGCGATTTCGACATCTTCTCGCCGTCGACCGTAAGGAACCCGTGGACGAAGACGCGGCGCGGCGTCTGGAAGCCCGCGCCCATCAGCATCGCCGGCCAGAAGAGGAGATGGAAATAGACGATGTCCTTCCCGATGAAGTGGTAGATCTCGACGCCGTCCCGTCGCCAGTACCCGTCGAAGTCCCGGCCGGTGCGGTCGCACCACCTCCGCGTGGCCGCCATGTACCCGATGGGGGCGTCCAGCCACACGTAGAAATACTTGTCCTTTTCTCCGGGAATGAGGAACCCGAAATAGGGACCGTCGCGCGTAATGTCCCAGTCCCGGAGGCCGTCGCGGAACCACTCCTCGAGTTTCCGGGTGACCGCCTCCTGCGTCCGTCCCTCGGCCAGCCAGCGGCGCAGGTCCTCGGTGAAATCCGCCAGACGCACGAAATAGTGTTTGGAGGTCTTCCAGACCGGCGGGGTTCCGCAGAGGGCGCACCGGGGATCCTTCAGGTCCCGAGGGTCGTAGGTGGCGGAACAGACCTCGCAGGAATCCCCATACTGGTCGGGCGCGTTGCACCGGGGACAGGAGCCCCGGATGAAACGGTCCGGCAGGAACATCCGATCGTCTTCGCAATAGGCCTGTTCGATCTCCTTTTCGACGATGCTGCCGCGCTCGCGCAGCCGGAGAAAGATCTCCGTCGCCAGATCCCGGTTCTCCGGGGAATGCGTCGTGTAATATTCGTCGAAGACGATTCCGAACCCGGAGAAATCGCGGAGATGTTCGGAGTGCATCCTCTCGATGAGTTCTTCCGGGGAAACGCCCGCGCGGCGGGCGCTGATCATGATGGGGGTTCCGTGGGCGTCGTCGGCGCAGACGTAGGTGCAGTCGTGGCCCCGGAGCCTCTGGTACCGGGCCCAGATATCGGTCTGGATGTACTCGACGAGATGCCCGATGTGGATCGGCCCGTTGGCGTAGGGCAGGGCGGAAGTAACCAGGATCTTGCGGGAAGGAGCGCTGATGGAGCACCTCCGGGTTTCGGTTTTCGCGAAGCAGGGCGCATTATAGGGACGGATTCCGGCCCGACGGCAAGAGGTTCCGCGGCGACGGAACCGGAGGACCCGACAATGCGCATCCGGCTCGTGATTCTTCTCGGTCTGGCCTGGTATCGGCTTTGCGCCGCCGGAGCGGCGGCTCCGCCGGCCTGGCTCGGCGTAGCCATCGGCCCGGCGGGCGTCGAGGGCGAAACCCTTCTCCCGGGGGCGCGGATCATAAGGGTTTTCCCCGAATCGCCCGCGTGGCGGGCGCAACTGCGGCCCGGCGACGTCGTACGAACCTTCAACGGGATCCCCGTCGACGGTCCCGCCGCGCTTCAGCAGGCGGTGGCGGCCCTCCGCCCCGGAGCGCCGGCACGTTTTGAAATCGAACGCGACGGAGTCCGAAGGACGATCTCCGTTTCCCTGGGATCGATGCCGGAGCGCTACCGTCGTCCCTCGTCTGCGGCAGCGACGTCTCCCGCCGGGGAGCGATCCGCGAACCGGGATCGTCTGGTCGATCTGCTCGAGGAGGCGGTGCGGTTCCAGCGCCGGCGGATCGCCCTGCTCCGCGAAGAGATCCGAACCGCGCGTGCCGATTCCCCCGGGGAACCCGACGATGGGGGAAAACTCCGCGGACTGGCGGACGAACTCGCGGAGGAGGAGCGGCAGCGACAGCGGCTCGAATCCGCGCTGGCTCTGGTCGCCCCGCCCCCGCCGACCGTATCGGCGCCGCCGTTCGATCCGGCGAAACTCACGGTCGTCGGCCGCCTGGAACTCGGCCCGCGGATCTACGTCATTCTTCGCGACCCCGATACGGAGCGGCAATTCACGCTCCGGGAAGGCGACGCGATCCACGGGTACCGCGTGCGAAGCATCCGTTCCATGGAGAACGGGCTCCTCGAAATCCTTCTGGCCGACGGAGATCGCGAGGTCGCCCTCTACGAATCCGGCCTCTGAAGAAATCGAGAAACCGCCCCGCCGCCCGGAGGAATCAGGAAATCATTTCGCCCGCCCGAGGGACCCGCCCGCGCCGTTTCCGACTTCCCCGCGACGGAACCGGAACGCACCGGAACGGAAAACGCCGTTTGCGATGCGGCGTCTTGGTTCCGGGCGGTTCCCGTCCGACATGACAACGCGCCCGGAATTTCGCCGCAAGAATTGTGAAATCCCTCTTTGACTTCCCTCTGTCGGCAAGCTAGCTTTGCTTTGTCGTTGTCTCGACTACAAAGGAAGGTTCATTGGAAACGGGGCGCCGTGCCGGGAGAGACCGGCGCACCGGCCATGATTCCGGGAACAACCCTTTCCGCGACGAAAGGGGAACCGATCCGAAAGGAGTAGTGAACGAATGGCGAAAACATCCATCAAGACGGCGGACCTGCTGGCCTCGCTCGACGTGGGGCAACTCGAACGGTTGCTTTCCGCAAAGCGGGCCATCGAATCCCTGGAAGCCGAACGCGAAAAACTGCAAGAAAAACTCGCCGCCGTCGACGCCAAGATCGCGGCATTGACGTCGGGCGCCTCGAAACCGGCCGCGGCGCGCGCTGCGCGGAAAAAGGCCGCCGGGCGCAAGGCGGCCGTCGCGGGCCCGCGACGGGCCGCCCGCAAGGGGAAGAAGGCTCCTCTGGGTGAAATCGCGGTGGGAGTCCTTGCCAAGAATGAAAAGCCGATGCGCGTGGGCGACCTCGCCGACGCCATCCTCAAGGCCGGTTACGCAACGAAGAGCAAGGCTTTCGACCGTGTCGTGCGCATCCTGGTCTACAAGGATCCACGCATCAAGAAGGTCGATCGCGGCCTTTTCACCGTGGAATCGGCCGGTGCGGCTCCCCCGAAGACGGCGAAGAAGAAGGCCACCAAGAAGACATCGAAGAAGGCTTCGAGCAAGACGTCCAAGAAGGCCTCCAAGAAATCGACGAAGAAGACCGCGAAGAAGAAGTCCTAGGGAATCGTTCCGGGAGGATCGCAGCGGGGCGGGCCGGGGTCTCCGGTCCGCCCCTTTTTGCGCTCCGCCGGGTCCGGAATCAGGGATCCATCGCGCAGCGGAAACCGATGCTCGCGCCGAGGGAAAGCTGGTCGGCCTTCTGCCGGACGCAGCACCGCAACTGGGAATCCCAGAGATTGAAATCGCCGCCCCGGATGACGCGCTCCCCGGTGTAGAGCGGTCCGGTCGGATCGGCCGGCCAGCCGTCCGGCGGATAGGAAGCGTAGTAGGTGGACTGAAACCAGTCGGAACACCATTCCGAAACGTTGCCGGCCATGTCATAGAGGCCGTAGTCGTTCGGGGTGTAACTGCCGACCTCGCGCGTGTCGTGGGGCTCGCCGATGACGTAGTAATTTGCGTTGGTCTTGGAAATATAGTCGGAATAGTCGGGACCATAGCTGGGCCAGGGATAGTGGTGGTCGATCAGGCGACCCCTGGCGGCGCGCTCCCATTCCGCTTCGGTCGGCAGGCGCATGCCGTACCGGGAACAGAAGGCCGCCGCGCCCAGAGAGGTCACGAAGACGGCGGGATGACGGCCGTAGCCCGCCGCCACGGAGAACCGCGGCGCGGCGCCCGTCTCGAACCGGATGCGGCTGCGGGATTCGTTGGGACTCACCCGGCAGAGCAGAATCCCCGCCGTGTTGCGGACCTCGCCGTCGTTCGTCACCTCGATGGTCCCTTCGGAATCCGCGGTGTTGAGCCAGCGCACGAACTGGTCGTTCGTAACCTCCGTGCGCGACATCCAGAAGGCGCTCACGCGAACGCGGTGCGGCGGTTCGTCCCAGTTCGAATCCCAGGCGTCGTCGAGTCCCCATCGGTCGCCCATCACGAAGCCGCCGCCCGGGATGAATTCCATCTCCGGCGCGTCCGCCGAGGGGGAGGCGGCGCCCGCCACGCGGTAGAACCGGCGCCGGTCCCCCGAGGCCGGATATCCCGCGTCGGACCAGCTCATCAGGGCGTCTTCGCCCGGGATGCGCGCCTTCACGGACCAGGCCGGTCCGGACGCCAGGGCGTAGTCCTTTCCCGAATACGTGAAATCGACCGTCGGACGGACAAACCCCGTCACCACCGATTCCACCAGATAGGTCGTTCCCGCTTCTCCCCGCCATTCGAGCGTCGGGATCCCGTTCGGGACCGACAGGGAAAACTCGTCCACGCCCGGGGCCTCCGAAGAGAAGCCGAGAACCATCGACAACAGCGAAACCGATCCGATCCAGGACAAGATGCGACGACGCATGAGAATCTTCCTCCGCGGGAGGCGCAACGAACCCCCGGCGCTCCGCGAATGGAGCAGGTCGCATGCCGCAACGTCTCTTCCCTTCGACCGGAGAGCCTTTCCGGAACGAAGGGCCGGCGAATCATTCCCCGACCGGGGCGATGGCGCGGCGCGCCCGTTCCTTGATCCCGCCGTACATCCCCTTCGGAGGACGTCGGGGCGACGAGGTTTCAGGAGCCACCGACGACTGCGGCCGGGGAGAGGCCGCCGGTTCCATGCCCAGTTCGCGGGCGAGTTCCGGGTTGCGATCCACCGAGGTGATCCCGCGCACCTGGGTCGTACGCACGTCGAAGACGTCGATCCGTCCCGCCTTCTTCCAGGGACCGAGGATGACGAAACGCACCGGGGCCCGGATCCGGACTTCTTCCCGGACCATCTGCTGCACGACGCCGTCGAGCATGCGCTGAATCGTCCCCTTGCCTTCGTACGGCCGAACGATCACTTCCACCTCGGCCGGATCCACCGCGAAACCGAGTTCCCCGGCCTTGCGCACGAAGGCCGCGGAGACGGCCTGCGCCGTGTCGGTCCCGACATCCGCCAGAAGGCGATCGGCCGCTTCGGCCAGCTCCGCGCGCCGCGTTCCGTACCGGGCGAAACGGTAGCCGACGAACACGACCAGAATCACCACGATCACTGCGATCCACTTACCCATGATCTTCTCCCGGTCGGAGCATGGCACCCCCGGGCCTTCGCATCAAACACCGACCGCCGGATCGGCCCCGCCTCGACGTTCGCCCGCGGAACGCAGCCGCAGGGCGTTGCCGACCACGACCAGGGAACTGCTCGCCATGACCGCGGCCGCGAGCATCGGATTCAGATACCCCGCAGCGGCCACGGGAACGAGAATGGCGTTGTATCCGAAGGCCCACGCCAGGTTCTGCCGGATCGTGCGCAGACAGGCCCGCGCGATGATTACGGCCTCCGGCAGGGGCGTCAGGGCGTCGCCCGCGAGGGTCAGGGCCGCCTGGTCGACCGCCCCCGCCGCGCCGCGCGCCATGGCGATGCCCACGTCCGCGCGGGCCAGCGCCGCCGCATCGTTGATCCCGTCGCCGACCATTCCCACCCGATGTCCCTTTTCCTGCAGGGCGCCGATGCGATCCGCCTTGTCCCAAGGGGCGACCCGCCCCGCCCAATCATGAATGCCGACCCTTTCCGCGACGGCCCGGACCGTCGGCGCCGAATCCCCGCTCAACAGGGAAAGTTCCACGCCGAGCCGCCGGAGGCGGCTCACGACGTCCGCGGCCTCCGGACGCGGTTCGTCCATCAGGCCGAACCATCCGCGAAGCCTCCCGTCCACGGCGACGCCCACCACGCTGCGCCCTTCCGCTTCCATGCGGCGCACCTCATCGGAGCATTCCGCCGGCGCACCCGCGGGCGCGGAAACCCATTCCCATTCGCCCACGCGGACCCGGCGCCCGCGGATCTCGGCCTCGACTCCGCACCCGGGAAACTCCCGAACCCCTTCCTGCAGGGGGGAGAGCCGGATTCCGCGCCGTTCCACCTCCTCGACGATCGCGGCGGCCAGAGGATGCGACGAATGCGCCTCCGCCTCCCCCGCCAGGAGAATCCAGTCCGCCGCGTCCCCTTCCCCGACCGTACCGACCTGCACGACCTTCGGTTTCCCGCGCGTTATCGTGCCGGTCTTGTCGAAGACCATGCGGTCGATCCGGGCGACCGCTTCCAGCGCCGGCGCATCCCGAACCACAATCCCGTGGCGTGCCGCGACACCCGTCGCCACGCTGATCGC
This sequence comes from uncultured Verrucomicrobiota bacterium, assembly GCA_964395275.1. Lineage (GTDB taxonomy): Bacteria > Verrucomicrobiota > CALLYA01 > CAYNBQ01 > CAYNBQ01 > CAYNBQ01. The sequence continues at coordinate 15,362 of CAYNBQ010000061.1, read as the reverse complement.
CGCGGGCGTCGCGAGGCCCAGGGCGCAAGGACAGGCCACCACGAGCACCGAGACCGATCGGACGAGCGCGACGGCCAGTCCGGCGCCCGCCGTCATCCATCCCAGAAACGTGGCCGCGGCGATCAGGATGATCACCGGAACGAACACCGCCGCCACCCGGTCGACCACGCGCTGAAGCGGCGGCTTGGTTTCCTGGGCCCTGCGGACCGTTTCCGCGATCCGGGCCAGAAGCGTCTGTTCCCCCACCCCGGTGACCCGCACGACGATCGAGCCCCCGCCGTTCACCGTCCCGCCGATCACCGGATCGCCCGGCGCCTTGGCCGCCGGGATGCTCTCGCCCGTCATCAGCGACTCGTCGATCTCGGTGCGTCCCCGTTCGATCCGTCCGTCCGCCGGGATCCGTTCGCCCGGGGGCACCAGCAGCCGGTCGTCGGGCAGAACCGCATCGACGGGCACGCGCACGGGCTGTTCCCCCCGCAGGAGGATCGCTTCGCGCGGCAGCAGAGAGACGATCCCTTCCAGCTCGTCCGCCGCCCTTCTGCGAGCGCCGATCTCGAGGAATCGTCCCAGGGTGATCAGGGTGAGGATCATCGCCGCCCCGTCGTAGTAGACCGGCCCGAGATCGGGGCGGATCGTCGCCGCAACGCTGTAGAGAAAGGCGGAGGAAGCGCCGAGAACCACCAGCAGATCCATCCCGGCGGAGCGATGCAGCAGTCCCCTCCAGGCGGACCGGTAGAACGGACCGCCGACGTAGAGCATCACCGGCAGCGAAAGGCCGAATGCAATCCACCGGCGCCATTCCTCGGGCATGCGGCCTTCCCCGATCATGCTCACCAGCATCGTCAGGATCGACAAGACCGCCCCCGCGGCGAACCGTCGTCTCGGACCGATCCGCGGGTCCGGCGCTTCGCCGCGGGATCGATCCGGGCCCGGTGAAGCCGCGCTTCGTACCCGATGCGATCCACGGCCCCGACCAGGGCGCCGGGCGACGCCGCCCCGGCGGGATCGAGACTCACGCGCGCCCGGCGGGCCATGAGGTTCACCGTCGCCTCCTCCACGCCGGGCATCGATTCCAGGGCCTTCTCCACGCGCCGCACGCACGAGGCGCAGGTCATGCCCTCGACATCCAGCACGATCTCTTTCGTGGCCTTTTCCATGGAAACCTCCGGCCCGGCCGCGACCCGTTGCGGTTCGGGAGTCTGGACGCATCCGGGGATTCCGGATTATCCTCCGCCGGGATTCAAGCCCAGGGGGGAGCATGCGTACGATGCCTGTACTGGAAGAAATCATCAAACGCTGTTCGGTTCGCGCCTACGAAGATCGCCCGGTGGAAGAGGAAAAACTGTCGCGCATTCTGGAAGCGGCCCGGCAGGCGCCCAGCGCCCGGAATCTGCAACAGTGGCGCTTCCTCGTCGTCACCGATCCGAAACTCCGGGCCGCGCTGGCCGAGGCCGCCTCGATGCAGAAGTTCGTCGGCCAGGCCCCGGTGGTCATCGTCGGCTGCGGAACGCAGCCGGACTACGTGATGCGCTGCGGTCAACCCGCCTACGCCATCGACGTCGCCATCGCCCTCGAGCATATCGCGCTGCAGGCCGTGCGGGAGGGACTCGGCACCTGCTGGATCGGTTCGTTCAACGAGTCGGAGGTCAAGCGGATCCTGGAGATCCCGGATCCGGTCCGCGTGGTCGAGTTGATGACGCTCGGCTACCCGGCCTACGATTACCGGCCCCACGACCGCGTGCCGATCGACCGGATCGTGGCCTACGAGCGGTGGCCGAAGGAATGGAAGGTCGTTTCCGCCGCCGACGAGGAATGACCGGTCCGCGCCGTCTCCCGGGCGGGCCGGACGGGCCTCCGGCGGCTATTCGTTGAGACTGCCGACGCTGACCTGCACCCGCGCGCGCGACTCGATCTTGTCGATCCGCCCGTCGCGGATCCAGATGATCCGGTCGCTTACGTCAAGCATCTTCAGATCGTGCGTCGCGGAGATGACCGTGACCCCCTGTTCGCGGTTGATCGTGCGCAGCAACTCGATGATCTCGCGGCCGGTGTGCAGATCGAGATTGCCGGTCGGTTCGTCCGCCAGGACGATGCTCGGATGATTCGCCAGGGCCCGGGCGACCGCGACGCGCTGCTGCTGACCGCCCGAGAGCTGGGACGGCTTGTGATGGTATCGCCCCGCCAGGCCGACCGCGTCGAGCAGCGCGACCGTTTCGCGCAACGCGACGTCGGCGCCGGTCCCGGCGAAGATCATCGGCAGCATCACGTTTTCCAGGGCCGTCATCACGGGAATCAGATTGAAGGTCTGGAAGATGTACCCGATCTTCCGGCAACGCAGCCAGGCCAGTTCGTAGGCGTCGAGTTGCGCCACGTCGACGGCGTCGATGAACACCGATCCGCTCGTCGGCTGATCGAGCCCGCCGATCATGTTGAACAGGGTGCTCTTGCCGGACCCGGACGGTCCCATGATCGAGATGTATTCGCCCGCGAAGATCTCCAGATTCACGCCGCGCAGCGCATGGACCTCCTGGGTCCCCATCCGATAGACCTTGCAGACGTCGCTGGTCATCACGACCCGGCGCTGATGTTCCCGGCGTTTGCGGTCGCGGGCGGAATCGTTCATCGTTTGCTCCCCCCGCGCCCCTTCGGCAGGGGCACGGCCAGTCCGACGATGCCGCGGCGGGTGAGCATGTCGAGGTACTTGACGAAAGAGACCTCGGCCGCGCGGATATCCAGCTGATACTCGGCCGCGATGCGATGGATGATCTTGCGCACGGGCGTCTTTCCGTCGCACCACTCGATCACCCGGCTGCCGACCTCGTCGAGCTCGATCGTGCGGTGGTCGGGCAGCCTCGTCCACCGGGCCAGCAGATCCGCCCAGATCCCCCGGCGGCGGGGGATCCGGATGCGGTAGATCCCGGTTTCCTCGTTCCGTTCGAAGGCGTAGATCGGGTTCTGAACGGGAATGGACCGGAGAAAGTCCTCCCGCTGCAGTTTCGGTTTTCTTCGCCGCAAACCGATCAACGTCGTTCCTCCCCGCCCGTCTCGTGGCAGATGACGCCCGCTTCCTCCAGCATCCCGGCCGGATCTTCCCATCCGTACCCGGTCAATGCGAACACCTTGTCCGAATCGGGGCAGAACCAGGTCGCCGCCACGGCGCTGCGGCGAAGCCGGAAGACCCGGCGGAACCGGCGCGTGTACCACCGCCCGCGGGTTCGCACGGGGGACCGGCCCGATCCCCGGACGGCATGCACCTCGTGGCCCATCCAGGAGAAGTCTTCCGGCGGTCCCGCGCGTCCGATCTCGGCGGAACGCACGACGGCGTCGAGAAACCCTTCCGGGCCCCGGTCCTTCATGATCCGCGCGCCGAGGCTCTGCTGTTCCAGAACCAGGCGGCGACGATTTCTTTCGTCGGCGAAATCCATCCGCAAAACCCCCGTCGAGAGCGTCTGGTCGCGGCGCGTCCATCCGAGTCGAAGGGCGAATCGCAGGCCGAAGACCTCCCAGAGTTCCCGATCGCCCCGCTTCGCGCTCCGGATCCCGGCCAGGACGCGGCGGGCCAGCTTCCGGTCCCGTTTCGGCAGGGTTTCCACCCGTGCGAAGACCACCCGGCCCTCTTCCATGCGCATCAGCCGGTGATAGGAAACCGCCGCGGGCTCCTCCACGATCAGCACGGCGTCGCCGGCGTCGCCGATCGTCTCCTCCCCGATGCGGATGCGGATCCGCTTGCGCCGGGCGGCCTTTTCCAGCAGGCGGACGTACTTGCGGGTGACGAAGTCCGGATCCCATTTCCCCCGGAAGGGTTCCCAGCGGATCTCCATCCGGATCGCCTGCAGGTCCGTCACCCGGAGAAACCCCTTGCGGCGTTCCCCCGACAGAACGGCGGGAGACCATTCCTCCGGGATCTCGCAGAGGATCCCCTCCCACGCGAGCCGCTTGTTGATCCGCCTCGAACTCAAGACAACTCCCTTCTCCCCGCCGGCCGGACTAGTACAGCAGAGGGGAAACGGAATTGGCGACCAGCGCGACGGCCACGCAGGCCATTCCGACCAGGCCCATGCCGCACGCGAACCCCGCTCCCAGCACGGGCGTCCACCGGTACCAGTTTTCCGGACCGAATTTCTTCCGGAAATAGTACCGGCCGAGCAGGGCCCCGAGCATCTCGGGAAAGATCAGATGGGGGATCCCGCCCAGTCCGCGGATCAACCCGTAGATCATGATGATCGGCAGCCCCAGCACGTTGAGGATCGCATAGGCCGCCACGCCGAAGACGAACCCCCCGGCGATCATCGGCGGGCGAATCGCCTGAAGCAGATACGGCGCCGATCCCGAAACCGTCGAGCTCCACCAGAGCGACTGGGTCAGGGCCTGCAGTTCCCACATCCGCTGCGCGTACGGATAGAGGGGCGAAGGGACGTTCCCCATGCGCCAGATCAACGCCCAGAAAAGGAAACTGGATGCAAGCAGGATCGGCATCACGACGAATTCGCTCTTCACGATGCTGGAGAACTTCGTTCGGGTAAGCTCCACTTCCTTGAACCGCTGGACGATCAGGCCGTACCGGGTGGTCGCCAGCGGCGCGAACCAGATTCCCACGCCGCTGTAGTTCGAGATGCTCGCGCCCCAGATGAAGAGGGCCTCGCGCAGGTACGGGACCGAAACGGGCTGCCCGGCCAGGCCGTACATCCGCGCCTCGACGTAGGCCAGCACCGGAACCAGTACGAAGGTGTAGATCACCAGGATCCAGAGCGGAAACCCGGGAATGAAGATCTTGCAGAAGGCCAGGCTTGCGAACGAAGAGACCAGGAAAAGCCCCAGACCGAGCATCATCGCCCCGAGGATCGGTTCCCGGGGGGACAGGTCTCCCGGCGATCGTTCGACGGCGGTGCGACGTTCCCGCCGGCGCTGCCGGATCTTGACGACGACTTCGTAGATCCCCAGCACCAGCACGGCGCCGGCCGTACCGATCGAGACGCTCAACCAGAAATCGAGCTGGTTGGCGAAAATCGTCTGAATGACGTCCATCCCCGGGCGCCAGTTTGTCATCAGCCCCTGGTGATAGAGGATCGGGTTGAGAATCAGGGTGGCCATGGCCGCCGCAAAGGTGCCGACGACCGCCCAGAAGGGAAGGACGAATCCCGCGAAGACCAGCCCGAGATTCGTGCTCAACCCGATGGCCGTCGCCGGCAGGAACGCCTCGGTCCGCGCGGTGGCGTCCAGCCACGGGATCGGCAGCAGGACCAGCGGTTTGGGCATCAGAATCCCGGTGATCGACGGGATCCCGATGTAGAACGCGCCGAACACCAGGCCGATCACCGCGCCCGTGCTGAAGACGCGCCAGCGCCAGGATTCCTGCGGCGCATCGCTCTCCGCCAGGGCGGTCACGCCCTCGGCGGCGATCGGCGCCAGCGGGAAGGGAAGCTTTTCCACCCGCGCCGTCAGGCCGTACAACGCGTAGCCGAGGCCGAACATGTTGGCCCGCCCCACCACGTAGGCGAAGATCACGAAGGCGATCGGCTTGTAGAAATCGCGGTGCCAGAGGGTGCGCGTGAGAATCGCCTCGGAATCGGGGCCGGGAACGAGCCAGTCGGGAAAGGCTCGTGTCAGGCCGAAGCCTTCGACCGTCGGCGATTGCACCAGGAACTGCGCCCAGATCAGGTTCGCGAAGGGCAGGCCGAAAAGCATCACATGTCCGAGCACCGAAATCAGGCTGCCGGCGATCCAGAAGATCACGAAGATCTCCTGGCGCCGGAGCGTCTTCAGCGAACGGCGGGCGACCTCGGTGAAGAGGATGATCGTCGTCCACGTGGCGGCGGGACCGATCGACTGCCCGCCGACCAGGCCCATGTAGATCGATCCGGGAAGCATGACGAACCCGAGGAAGAAGGCCGCCAGCACCGTCCGGATGCTGAAGCCGTCTTCCAGGGGCTGGCGGGCCATCTCCTCGTCGACGTGGATGTCGGCGTATCCCCACCGCTCCGCCTGGGTGCGCTCGCGCCGTTCACGCCAGGTCATCGACCTCGCCTCCCAGGATCCGTTCGCCCGCCGCCCGGTATTGTTCCTGGACATCGGGGCGAACGGTGCGCCAGATCAGGAACTGCTTGCGCAGGATCCGGATGAAGCGCTGGTTCACCATCTTCCACGCGCGGAACTCTCCGCTGCGCCGCTCGAGTTCCATGCGGATGTTGAACAGATCGAACTGGCCCCGCGGAACCGCCCTCAGCACGACGTCCTGGCTCACCCCCAGGTCGAACGGCGCGATCCAGGCCCGCATGGAGAGCGTGATCTCCCGTTCGCCCCCCTTCCTCCGCTGGGCGAGATCGGCGCCCTCGGTGTAGAAACTGCCGACCGAGGCCTCGGTGTAGGCCGAGAAATAGTCGCGCAGGAAACTGAACAGCCCCACGACGTCGTCCTCGGCCACCGTGAAGGGGAAGAGAAATTCCCACCGGTTGCCTTCCGGTTCCGGAAGCACCCAGCGCCGGCGCACGTCCGGCACGGAAAGCCGGCTCGCCTGCCGGGCCGGATAGATCGTGGAGATCAGCACGACCCCCATCGCAATGAGCGTGGTGACCACCACGGCCGTCGACGAATAGTTCAGGTTCAAGGCGCGGATCGCCGGGAAATACGCGCCGGCGCGGGCCAGCCCCTGGCCGATCAGGTAGCCGAGGATCGCGCCGAGCACGGCGTAGACGAACGATTCCGCCACGAAGAGGGACCCGATGTGCACCGGGGCCAGGCCGACCGCCCCGTAGGTGCCGATTTCCCGCTGCCGCTCGTGCACCGAACCCAGCATGGTGTTCAGAATGATCAGTCCCGCCAGGGCGATCGGTACGGCGAGCCCCCCCATCCCGCCGAACCCGGTGCCTCCCACGGAACTGTAGGCCACCACCCGCTCCTCGTTGCCGGCGAAGAGCGTCAGCGCATAACGCGCCAGCGCCTTCTTCGCCTCGGACAGGGGGTCCGAACCGTCCCGGAACCGGATCGCGATCGAGCGCAGCGATCCGCCGCCGGTCATCACGACGTCGAAGGGCAGCCAGAGGGTCACCCGTGCGTCGATGTGTTTCTTGCGTCCCACGCCGATCTGCCCCTCGAACTCCGTCTGGTTCTGGAAGAACTCCGCCGCCTGGGGACGCATGTCCAGCGGCGTCAGTTCCTCGTTGTCCAGATCCCGGAACGTCTCCAGTTTCTGGTGATCCAGGATGCCCACGACCCGCAGTTCCCGTCCGAGACAGCGGATCGTCGACGTCCCGAGATCCTTCGCGGAAATCCCCAGCCGGCGGGCGTGGAAATCCGAGATGACGCACTCGTCGTCCCGGCCCGGGGCGATCCAGCGTCCCGCCGAGAGGCAACGGTCCACCCCCGAAACCGCCGCCTCCTGCGCCGTCACCCCGACGATCCCCTGGGCCTCGGTCTCGGCCTCCCCGGACCAGATCGGAACGCCGATCTCCTGCGCCATGTCCCGCAACACCCACCATGCCCTCGGCGCCACATCGGCGCGTCCGCGGTACTCGTCCCGCAGATGGTCCAGCATCACCGGGCGCAGCTCGCGCCAGACGGTGCTGCGGACCAGGATGCCAGGGTAGCCGGGCGTGTTGGGCCTCGGGATCTCGTTGTACCGCAGGAAGAGTTTCACGGAGGTGAACGACATCAGCGCAAAGGTCAGCAGCACCACCGTCGTGCTCGTCAGGAAGGTGCGGACCCGGCGCCTCTTCATATTGGCGATTCCCAGCGAAAAGGCCGCCACGCTGGCGCTCACCCGTCCCACGTCGGCGCCGTGCACCCCGACCACCGTGGAACGGATCGTCCGCATCTCGCTGTTGAACCGGCTGATGATGATCGTCATCACCAGCAGGCTCAGCGCCAGGGTCACGAAGGCCAGCAGGATGATGTAGGGGGCGTTGCTCAGTTCGAAGGCCGGGTGCGGCAGGAAACGAAGCAACAGGAAGATCGCCAGGAAGATCCCCGACACCGCAATGATCCGCCGGTTGATGTCGCTGAATCCGAACAGGAGGCGTTCCCCGGCGTAGGCGAAGGGAATCAGCAGGGCCATGTACAGGATGATTCCCTTGACGACGTCGTTGGAAATCTGCTGTACCACGCCGTAGATCCGGCTCTCCAGGCCGAGGGCGCGGCGGGCCTCGACGATGCCGGTCGCGTACTGCGCCCGGCCCAGCGCTTCCCGGGCCCGGTCGAGGTGAACGCGGGCTTCCTCGTGGGTTCGATCGATGTGCGCGCTGCGGATCCCCGAGCCGTGCTGTTTGCGAATGCGCGACTCGTCGAGCCACCAGACGTCTTCGGCGGCGCGCATGTCGGTTCGCTCGATCCTCGAGATCTCCGCGGCGCGGAAGCCCGATCCCTCGAGCAGATCCGGCGAACCGTTCAACAGCAACATGCCCATGCGCACCGGGTTCTGGGGCAGGACGAGTTTGAAGGGCCGCTCCGGCGGCAGGAAGATCACGGCGCAATCCAGGCGGTCCTCCCGACCGGGAACCTGGAACGCCGCCGCCAGCTCGTTGTTGAACGAATAGCCGAACTGCTGCGGGATCGCCTCGCCGCGGCCGACCACCACCAACCGGTCGAAAGGCCGCAGGAACTGCGGATCGACCAGTCCGAAGACGTCCACCGGCCGGCAGGCGAACAGGACGTAACTGCGGCTCACCTCCCGGGAAAAGAAGTCGTACGACCGCGGGAACTTTTCCTCGCCGTTCACGCCCCGGTCCAGCGCGGCCGTGATCCGTCCCGTCTGCGGATCCAACGCGTAACTCTCCGCGATCCAGGAATGTTCGAGCGAGGAAAACGCCGTCCAGCCGTCGTCGTCCGCGATCGCGTAGAGATGGTTCCTCACTCCGCACAGGTCCGCCGGGCATCGCCGCACCACCGTCACCGCCCCCGAAACCGGCTCGTCGGGGATATAGCTGCGCGAGGGATCGAAGGTGACCGATCGTACCCGGAGACCGAAGAGCGAGTCGCGGATCTCCAACGGACCCTCGTACCCGTACTCGGGGTCGTCGATCAACGCCGGCACCAGGCGCAACAGATCGCCGATCAGCACGCGAAGATCTTCCTCGTTCCACCGCTCCGGCAGATCCAGCGGCGTGTCGACCCAGCGCCGGTCGTCCGAGGCCGTGGTCAGGCAGACGGCCCTGCCCCCGGCGCAGAGAACGAGAGCGCTGTCGAAGGCCGTCCGGTCTCCGAGCACCGAGAACCCGTCGTGCCCGCTGGCGGGCCGCACGGCGTTGAGCACCTTCCCCGACATGCGTCCCGACCCGACCAGCCGCGCCGACAGGGTTTCCATCCGCTCGGCCTCATGGCTCATGAACTGGTTCACCCGGCTGACGTCGTCCAGGAGGCTCGGGCGTCCCCAAGCCGCCCCCGCCACGGCCATCCGCCGGCCGCCGGTGCTGATGTCCAGCCCGAGAAAGGACGTGAAATCGATCGGATCGCTCATCCGTTCGGAAAAGGGCTTTTCCTTGCGCGCATGCCGCTGCACCCAGGCGTCGATGCCGCTCAACGCGAGGTGATGCCCGCTGGTCAGCAACAGCAGCACCGTCCGACGGGGCGGCCGCCGGCGCCATTGGCGGGCGAGTTCGAGGATCGCCGCCGGCCCCAGGCTCTCGGAGGCCCCCGGCGCGATCGAGGGCGCCACCGACATCGAATCGAGATACGACGAGACCACGATCCGCTGCCCGGAGAGTTCCGGATCCGTCCCCGGGATCTCCAGGACCAGGTTCGACGTCTCGACCTCCCGCCAGGTCATCCGGGCCCGTATCGTCGCCTCCACGCCGTCCCCACGCCCTGCCCGTTCCAACAGACGCCGCGCGGTCTCCGACCTCGCGTAGTAACGCGGCAGATCGACCGGCACGTCGACGATCTTCTCGCGGGCCTGGCGGCGATCCGTCGTCTCCGGTTCGAGGAAGACGACGGCGGCCGCGCCGAGTTCGGCCGCCTTCAACCAGTTGCGGCCCGAGTTGAAATCCAGCAGCACGACGGCGCCCCGGGGATCCCGTCCGTCGTAATCCCGCCACTCGCCCCGCCCGGCGGCGATCAGGGGTCCTTTCAATCCCGAGGGGGCCACCGTCGGCGTCCGGACCAGGTTCGGCCAGAGGCAGGCCAGTTCGAGGATCTCCCCGTCGACCTCGATCGTCGCCCCCTCGTCCACCGGCACCGCGCAGCGGAACGGTTCCTCCCTCACCGCCCCCGCGTATCCGGCCTCCTCGAGGATCCGCCTCGCGAATTCGCGCGCCCGGGCTTCCCCGGGATAACCCGGGACACGGCTGCCGAAGGAACTCAGCCGGCGCGCGTGTTCGATCACGGCGTCCACGGCGGCGGATTCCGGCTCCCGCCCGCCGCCGGCGGAGGCCGGCGACGCGGTCGCGCCCCCAAGAAGAAACGCAACCGCCGCCGCCCCGGCGCCGAACAGGGCGCGTCCCGCCGGCGCGAGGCGTCGTTCAGAACCAGAAGATCGCATTGTCCACCTTGCCGAACACGGTATCGATGCCGACCCACATCAGCGCCGCGGCGAACTGCCCGACGATCACTCCGAGGAAGAGAGGAACCAGCCGGTGATAGGCCCGCGCCCCGCCGAGCTTGAGCACCAGCGCCTTGATGACCCATGTCACGAAAATGCTGATCCATACCTGCTGGATCATCCAGATGCCCCCGACCACGTAGCCGATCGGATGGATCGGCCACCAGTAAAACCGGTTCCGCAGAAAGATCAGGATCCCCATCACGAGGGCGCCGACCGCCTTGTGCAGGTAGCCCCCCAGGTAAGGCCGGGTCGTATCGATCCTGCCCTCCTCGAAGACGGCCGGCTCGGGAAGAAACCGGGGCGATTCCAGCCGTTCGCCGTTCGCACCGACGACGATCCCCCCCGTCCCCCGGCGCACGCGGACCTCGATCTCCCGGACCGGCGGATCGAAGGACAGCGTCACCGCGCAGGAGCGCAGCGCCAGCGCCTTTCGCGATCCGCCGGGGCCTGTTTCCTCCACGACCCGGACGGCCTTTTCCCCCGGCTCGCGGTCCCCGCCGAAGGTCTCGACGCCCAGCTTCGTCGCGCCGCAAATCAGGGATTCTCCGACGTCGCAGGCGGCGTCCGCCGGCAGTTCCGAGAAATCCACGATCGATTCGCCGCCGGCGCCGCGAACCGTCATCGTTTCCAGGCGGAGCCCCGACCCGCCGATCGCGAACTCCCCGATCGTCCCGCGCACCGTGAGCCGGACCGCCTCGCCGTTCTCGACGAAGTCCGCGGAAATCACGGCCCCGCCGACGGAACGTCCGTCGACCGAGGCCGTCTTCTCCAGGTCCCGGATCTTCGTGACCCCGAAATCGAACGCCCATTTCTGCGCCGGACCGAAGAACCAGTCCTTGGCCCCGAGCCCCCCCTTCTCGTGGGCGAACTTCAGGGTGGCGAAGAACGACACCAGCAGGGTCACCAGGATCCCGAGCCACATCGCCGCGAACAGCCCGCGTTTCCGGCCGATGCGTTCGCTCATCTTGCCCGCGTGCGCCGCGGGAACCATGGGGAAGGTGCGGATGTCCGCCGCCCATGCGTAGGTGTAGCAGAGGGCCACGATCCCCGAGGGACCGAAGGCGCCGGATCCGAGCCCGGAAAGCAGCATCGGTTGCGCGATCGACGGCGGTCGGATCGAAGGGAAGCCGCCCTGGACCACGATCCGGGTCAGCCCGAAAAAGATCACCATCGCCAGAACGATGAACGCCGGCCCCAGCCAGAAGGGCAACCCGGCCAGGGTCATCCAGATCCAGAAGACCAGCGATCCGGCGAGGGTTCCGATGACCGCTCCGCGGTAGGACATCATCTCGTCGGAATCGTCCACGGCGGGATCGTTTCGAATCGCCTTGCGCAACACGTCGCCGAGATGGCGGCGCCCCATCCAGAGAATCACCGCCACGAACACCAGGAAGGCGCCCATGCCCTGGTGGGCGATGATCGGGGTGGTGTTGGCGCCGTAGATGCCGAGAAACTCGTCGGACTTGATGCCGCGGATCTTGAAGATCCCCTGCTGGACGAAGGCCACCAAGGCGAAAAACCAGAGGCTCAGCCCCACGTCGAGATTCAGAAGATAGGAGAATCCGACCCAGGGAAAACTCAGGCGGAACGAGAGATACGAGGCCCCGCGGAACATCGGGATCGAGGTGCTCAGGCGGACGTTCGGCACGCTCTGGATGTAGCCGTGCAATCCGTTCAGGGCGCTGATCGTGAACGGAACGGCGAACCCGATCCAGAAGAGCGCGCTGCGGTAGAGGGCCGGGAAGGCGTGCCGATCGTCCGGATCCCCCGCCATGGCCAGCGGGAGCTGGGCCTGGGGATAGACGAGCCGTTCGTGCTCGGCCCACTGGCGCCGGACGATGACCATCAGGCAGATCATCACCAGGTAGACCGAGAGGATCAGCGGCAACCATCCGAGAAAGGGTTTCGCCCACGCCGCCCAGGGGATGCCCTGCCCCTCCGGAATCCCCTTGTAGAACCAGCCGATCGCGCGGTCGTCGTTGACCAGCATCCATGAGGGCGTGTGCGCCAGGATGTACTTCGCATACTCGTTGGATGCGTCCGCGAAGAAACGCCCGGCCGACATGAACGAGAAGATCTGGAGCATGTATCCCATCGTCACCACGCTGCCGGCCATCAGCATCATGATCGTGACGACGAGGATCTCGGCGGGATCGAGCGCCCAGGAGCGCCGTACGAACTTCAGCAGGGAATTCAGAAGAACGAGGAAGAAGAGCAGCCCGAAAACCCCGGGAGCGGCGAAATCCAGGAAGAGATACGATCCGCGGCGGATGATGACGTTGTAGGGACCGAGCACCCCGATGAACGCGCAGAGCAGACAACCGACCGCGAAGGCCCGCAGCGTACACCCCGCCCGCTGAACGGTCGTGGAGTTGACGGAAGGACTGGCCATGGGCTGAATCGGGGTTCCACCGTTATCGTCTCCCGGCATGAAAGCACAAAGACCCGAGCCGCACCAAGACTTGAGATTGGTCCGCCGTGCGGACGGGAACCGGGGAAAGACCGGGGAGGCCCCTTTTCCCCGTTTCCGATCGAGGGAACCCGCCCGGGATTGCGCAGGCATCCCGCGAGGCGGGATTCAGGACGCGGGCGTCAGCGGCACGGGGCGGCCCGTCCGAATCGATTCGTGGGCCGCCAGTCCCAACCGGACGGCTTCCAGACCCGCCTCGCCCCCGGCAGAGGGCGCCCGTCCCGTGCGCAGGCAATCCGCCAGCTCGGCGATGATCCCCGCATCGCCCCCGCCGTGCCCGCAATCGCCCGCGCCGTGCCCCCCGAGGATCTCGGGATCGCCGCGCGAGCCCCTGCGGCGCAACAGGATCCGGTCGTGCAGCATGTCGACCGTCAACTTCCCCCCGGTTCCGATGAAGATGTACTCGCGGTTGTCTTCCGGCGCGTAGTGACACTCCTGGTACGAGGCCTTGAAGCCGTTGTCGTATTCGATCAGCACCAGATGATCGTCCAACACGTCGATCTCGTTCCGGAACGCGCAGAGGGCGCGCGGATCGTCCATGAACTCGGAACACCCGGCCGCCTCCGGACATTCGGCGCAGCGCAGCTCGTCGGGACGGTCCCCGCCGAAGAACTCCCGCGAACCCAGCGCGTACACGCTTCGCGGCGTCGAGCCGGCGAACCAGTTGATCAGGTCGAAGTCGTGGCTCCCCTTCTGCAGAAGAAGACCGCCGGTGTTCGCAAAGGTCGAGTGCCAGTCGTGGAAATACCAGGGGCCCCCGCTGGCCACCGAATGCAGGACCCACGCCGTCGTCGGCCGACCGATCGCCCCCTCTTCCACGAGTTTCCGGGCCCGCCGGAAAATCGGCGCATACCGGAGAACGAACCCGATCAACAGCATCCGACCCGCGCGGTCCCGCGCCCGCAGCACGCGACGACCCCCGTCGACCGTGATCGCGATCGGTTTCTCGAGAAAGACGTCCCGGCCCGACTCGAACGCCGCGACCGCCTGTTCCTCATGCGCGAAGTCCGGCGAGGCGATGACGACGAGATCCACCTCCGGGTTGTCGAGAAGCTCTTCCCAGTTCGCCGAAACCGGGTAGTCCCCGGGCACCGCCCGGCGCAGCGATTCCCGCCGTTCCGGGTCGGGATCCGCCGCCGCCGCGATCTCGAAACCGCCGTGCGACAGCATGTCGCGCATCAGCACGACGCCGCGCGTTCCCGCACCGATCAATCCGACCCGCCGCCGGTCCATGCCCGGGAAAACTCCGCGGATCCGCGGTCCGCCGCTACTTCTTCGCGGGAGCGGGAGGGAAACCCTTCAGGATCTCCTGGACGGCGGGACCGGGATCGCCGCTGCCGGCCTCGCTCGGAAAGAGCGGTTTGGTCCCCCAGCCGTGCCAGACGATCTGCCCGGTCTTCCGATCGGCCACGTCGATGACCAGGGTGCCCTGCACGTAGTGCTGCGTCACCACCGATCCCGTGCCGCCTCCCCAGTATCCGTAGCCGTAGCCGCCGCCCACGCTGAAAACGTCCGTTCGATGCTGTCCGTCCACGCTGAAGCCGACGAGGAAATCCGCCTCTTCCTTGTTCTCCACCCTGCGAAAGCCCTTGGCCTCCAGATCCGCGGCGATCGCTTCCTGGACTCTCTTGGCGGTCATCGGGCTGTAGCCGGGCATCTCGGCCGGGGCCTTCGTCGGGGGCGGAACCATGGCGAAGGTCTTCAGGGCCGAGAAATCGAAATCGGGGGCGTGATCGACCTCGACATGCATCGAAGAACAACCGGTCAGGATCCCGAGCGCAACGACGAGGCCTGCGAACATCAAGTGCTTCATGGGTGTCAAGTCCTCCATTTGCGAACCGACGTTGCGACACCCTACTGCATTTCGGCGGCCATATCCAACCACGATCCCGGGCCCTCGGGCGCTGCCCCCCGCGAGCCGCGCGCCCCTCGCGGCTCCGCCCCGGGCGCGAACCCTACGATCCGTCGACTCTCAACCGAACGTAGGTGGCCCGACCCGGATTTTGCGGAATGCGCACGGTGATCTCCCGGATCTCCTCGTCGAGCTCGGTTACAGAAACGACCTCCGCCGCATCCCCTGCGTCCCGCCAGCCGCCCCCGACCAGATCGTCGGCGACCTCGAGCGTGTAGATGACCCCGTCGGCCCACTTCCGCCGGCGCACGTCGAACAGCATCGTGCGCGAGGCGTTGCTGTAGTCGGTCACGAACCTGCCGGTCAGCTTGGCAGCCACGAAGTCGTGCACCAGCAGGAACTTGTGCGCGGACTCGTACACGCGGGGGCGCTCCTGCTTGAACCAGAGGATCTTCGAGCCGGAGAAGTACGGGTCGATCGTCAACCCCGTCGTCCTGTAGACCTCCTCG
>CAYNBQ010000060.1:0-23806 GCA_964395275.1 uncultured Verrucomicrobiota bacterium | reverse complement strand
CGCCGCCGCGCTCGGGCGCGAGTCGCGCCATTACAACGCCAGCCTGCTCAATTTCGACGATCTCGTCGGATACCCTCTGCCCGGCGCCGACGGCGCCCTCGAATACGTTCGCACGCCGGCCTCGATCTGGGATGCCCAGGCCGTGTTCCTCGACGAGATCTCCCGCTGCCGGGTCGATCTGCAGAACAAACTTTTCCCGATCATCCACGAACGACGGGTGCAGGGGATTCTGCTCGAGCGTCTCATTTACCGGTGGTCCGCGATGAACCCGCCCTACCGGGACGACGAGGAAGAGGAGAGTCCGGGCGGGTATCGAGGATCGATCCCGCTGGATCCCGCCCTGGCGGACCGATTCGCGTTCATCGTGGAGATCCCGAACTGGACGGAGTTCAGCAAGCGACAGCAGGAACGGCTGATCCTGACGGTCGACGACGAGGTCGACCCCGCTGCAGCCGCCCTGCTCCGTGACGTCCTGGGGGCCGCCCGGGCCCTGCTCGATCCGGTTCGAAACGAGATGTCGAAACGGCTGGCGGCGTACGTGAGAATGGTCACCATCCTGCTGCGCGACGCCGGTGCGGATTGCAGCCCGCGTCGTGCGGGCATGATCCACCGCAATATCGTCGCCGTCCACGCCGTCCGTCTCGTGCAGCAACCCGGCGCGGACGCGGGAGAGTCAGCCTACCTCGCCCTGCGACACTCGATGCCGCACCCCGCGTACGGCGAGACGGTCGACGGCGTCAAACTCCTCGCCGCCCATCGCGAGGCGTGGCGCGCAACCGCGTCCGGGCCGGACGATCCCCTGCAGTTCGTGCTCACCGAACGGGATCCGGTCAAGCGGGTTCTGTTCGCATCGCGGATCCGGAGCCTTGCGCCGGCCGATTTCTCCGGCATCGTCGCCGATGCACTCGCGACGCTGCCGGTCGGAGGCCGCCACGCCCTGGCGGCCGCGCTCTTCGAGACGGGGGCGGCCGGCAACCTGATCGCGGCGGTGGCCGAGCAATGCGCCGAGTTGTATGCCGTGGCGGCTTCGCCACAGGAGCTGCGGGAAAAGGTCCGCGCATCCGGCACGCGTCACGACGTCTGGAAATTCATCGTGAGCACGCTCGCCGCCTTGAAGAAGGACGATCCGGAAACGGAACTCGTGACGAACCTGCTGGTCGGTCTGTTCGGGGCGAACGAGTTAGCGACCGAAGACGATGTGCGGAACACACTCCAGGCATGGCGACGCGTTCGAAGCGTCGCCGGGAGGTCGTCGTCATGAACGCCGCCCGACGTTGCGATCTCCCCGGCCTGATCCGGGCATGGATCCAGTAACATGTGGCCGTTTCCTCAAACCGTCATTTCGCACAAGCACCCGCCGAATCGCATCTACGGGGTAGGCGTCCGTTTCTTACTCCAGAAGAGTGTCACGGACCTTTCCCCGGCCGGGCTGCTCCGCCTGCTGGTTCCCAAGGGCAAGTTCGCGCGCGGGACGGAGGAGGAGGCGCTTCGGGAGATCCTCAATGCCGAGGCCGCGAAACTGCGTCTCCCGCCCGCCGCCCCCGTGGTGACGTCCCACATGGCAGGCGACCGGCGGGTTTACAGTCCGCGCAAGGTGCTCCCCGTGCTGGCGAAATCCTCAGACGCCGTTTACCTGCGCGACAAGGAGCCCAACCTGGCGATCCTCGCGCGGCGTCGCTCGGTCGTGCTCCTCCTGCCGCCCGGATGGAGCCCGTCATGAACACGAACGTCCAGCATCCGTCGCAACTTCCCCGTTCCACCTCGGTCGTTTCCGGCGGGGCGAGGCGTTCCCTCTCCGAACGGATCCTCGACTGTTTTCCCTCGGGGACGTACGCGCTTCACGCCCTGCTGCGGCTCCTCGACATCGTGGAAACGACCGAGGTCGCCAGTGCGGCCGTCGATTGCACGGATCCGCCCCGCCTGCGGATCAACCCCGATTTCGTCGCGCGCCACGCGTCGTCTTCCGAACGACTGCTCATGCTGGTGATGCACGAGTTGCATCACGTGATCCTGGGCCATACGCGTTTCTTCCGGGCCGTAACCCCCGTGGACAACCTCGTGCTGGACGCCGTGATCAATGCAATGCTCTGCCGGATGTTCCCCAGCGAGGAACACATTTCCCTTTTCACCGATTTGTACGCCTACGATCAATTCCCGGAATGTCTCCTGCGCCCGCCGCCCGGTTGGCGTCCCGAGGGGACCCTGAGAATCACGCCGCGAATGCGGCGGAGCCTGCCAGAAGCCGCCGTGGAGGTCTATCGGGCCCTCTACTCGAAGCGCGGGGCCGGTTACAAGGAGATCTACGACGCGCTGCGGCGGATTTTGCCGGAGGATCTCGCACTCCCCGTCCTGCTCGGAAGCCACGGTGAGGAAACCGCGGACGGGGATGTCGAGGATCTTCCGGGGCCTTCGCCCGTCCTCTTCGAAGCCGTCCGCCGGACCGTCGAAACCTGGCCGCAACCGCCCGATCCCGTCGCCGGCCGTTCCCTCGCCGATATCCTGCGGGAGGAACATGTGAAGACGATTCGGCGCCCGTCCAACCGCGCCCTACTGCGGTCGTTGATCATGAAGGTCGGCGACCGGCGCAGCGCGGACGGGTTGCGCCTGGAATGGAGAGAGGCGCCGGTGCCGGTGGCGACTCCCGTGCCGGCGTTCGACCGGCGGTCCCTCGTCCTGCGCGCCCTGGGACGGCCCCCTCTTCTCTTCCACGGCACCGTGCCCGACCGGCGGCTCCGCAAGGGCGGCGAACGCGTGCACGTCTACGTGGATGTCAGCGGCAGCATGGGAGACCTCAAGGGAGCGCTTTACGGGGCGGTGCTCGATTGCCGCGGAATCGTGCATCCGCGTGTCCATCTCTTCTCGACGGAAGTGTATGACGTGACTTTCCGCGAACTGCTTCGCGGCGTCTGTCACACGACGGGAGGGACGACGATCGGGTGCGTCGCCGAACACATGGCCGCGAACCGGGTCCGTCGCGCCGTGATCCTCACCGACGGCTACGTCGGCGAGCCGGCGGGAACCCATGCCAGGACTCTTGGGGAAGCAAAGCTCGGAGTGGCCCTGACCCCCGGGCTCTCGACGCGCGAGGACCTCATCGCGGTCGCCGACTACTGGATCGAACTGCGTTCGAAAGACATGCCCGGGGATTCCGGGCTCTGAAGAAGACCGGGACCGGAAGCGGGCCACGGTGCGCATGAAGAAGATGAAACCGGGAACATGGCCGACCATGCGGACGCTCCGGCTCTGAGGGGGGGAATCCGGGAAACCCTGGCCTGTGAACCATGAACCCGACGGAAAGGAGTTTACCGATGATTACCCGCCTGTATCCCGCGGAAGCCGTTCTCCCCGGACACCCGGACAAGCTCTGCGACACCATTGCGGACCGGCTCGTCGCGGAAGGCGTGCGGCGCGAACCGCGCGCCCTGTGCGGCGTGGAAGTCGCCGTGCACCGCAGCACCGTCCTGGTCACGGGCCGCATCGCGTGCCGCGGGGCGCGGTCGATCGACGTCCGCGGCATCGTACGGGACGTGTACGCCGCCGCCGGCTACGGGACGGAATGGCCCCCGGACCCGGCGGAGCTGAAGATCCGCACCGATCTCTGGCTCGGCCCGCTCAACGAGGGCGAAGCGCAGTTCCGCGAGGTTTCGGATGATCAATCGATTGTGACCGGTTACGCCGTCGACATCCCCGGCACCGACTATCTCCCCCCCGAACACTGGCTCGTGCACCGTATCGCCGGGCGCCTGCCCGGCCTGCGAACCGAACGTCCCGATCTTCAACTCGGTCCCGACGGAAAACTCGCGCTCGTCCTCGAGGAACTGGACGAGGAACGGTACCGGGTTCAGGCGTTCTCCGCCTCGCTCCAGCAGAAGACCGACGGCCCGGAGGTCGAAACGCACCGCGCCGTACGCGAACTCCTGGCCTCCGAATTGCGTGCGGCCGGGCAGGCGCTCCCGGGGCTCGACCCGTCCGTTCCCGACGACTTCCACGTCAACGGCGCCGGGAACTTCGAGGTCGGCGGCCCCGAAGGCGACAACGGCCTGAGCGGCAAGAAACTCGTGGCCGACGCCTACGGCCCCCGGGTTCCGATCGGCGGCGGTGCGCTCTTCGGGAAGGATTCCTTCAAGGCCGATCGCGCCCTGCCCATACTGGCCCGGCGCGTGGCGAAACTGGTGGTGATGACCGGTGTCGCCCGCGAATGCACGGCGACCCTGTGCATCTTTCCCGGCGAACGGACCGCCCGCATCACGAGCCTCCGTACCGGCGACAACCGTTTTCTCGACCCGGCCCGCTGGTCGGCGCTCTTCGACCTTTCGCTTGCGAACGCGTCGGTTTCGCATCCCGGCCCGGGCGCCGGGTGATCTGGAGAATCCGGGTCGGGAAATCGGAACACTGCCGGGGTCGAAAAGACCCGATTTTCCCGGGTGGGCGGCGCGACGGTTACGTCTCGGGGCCCGGCCGAAGTGCTGCGTCGCTGCGGCCCGGGATCGTGTTGGGTCTCCTCAGAGGCTTCCGGCTCGCACTCCCGGCGGCTTTACGGTGTCGCCTTCGGCTCGGGATTCGCATTCCAACGCCTGTTTCCGGGGGGCAATAACGGCGATTGGATATCCCGTTGCACGCGTACCTGCCGATCATACGCATCGGGGGGGATGGTCCCGCGCCGGTTGCACGGCCGTCCGAAGGCGGATACGCTTCGCGCATGGAGCGGTCTCGATGCGGTACAGGTGCAGCACTTCTCGCTGCGTTCTTGTTGCTGCCCGCCGGTCGTCTCTGCTCGGCGACGGGACCCTTCGCGTATTCCAACGGGTATTTCCGCGTTGCGGGCGACGGGGGGCTGATCGTCGATCTCCGGTTGGACGCCTCGGGAAACGGCGCGTACGGATCGAACACGATCGCCTCCGGGGGGCATTTCGCGTTTCGGCTTGACGGTACGCTCATGACGTCCCCGTCGGCGGACGTCTCGACGACGGGCGACGGACTGCGGATCACCAACCTGCCCGAGGGGGCGGAGATGATCCTGACGTTCTCGGACGACACCCTTTCGTGCGTCCTGCGGTTCGCCGGAAGCCGGGAGGTGACCCACGAATGGGACCTGGTGCATGTCGACGCCGGTTTCTACCAGCGGGCCACCGGGCGCAACGTCCGACCCGATCTCGACGTGGACATGCCGTTCGAGAGTTTCTACAGCATCGAGAACGGGAATTTCCGGTGCGTGGAGATGTTCAAGCGGACGGCCGGTCCCCCGGAGGGCGGGGATCCGAGGGACGTCTCCTGGCCCGGGACCTACTGCCGGGGACGCCGCACGAACGACGTCGTCGTCACCGGCTCGATCCCGTTGGAATCCTTCGAACCGCAGAGCGACCGGCTGACCCTGCTGCACGAGGGGACGCGAACCGCGCAGTGCGAGATCATCCTGCAGGTGCGTCCGAAAACGTACGCGGCGGTTCTGGAGGGGAACCGGCCGTTGCCGGAGTTCTATGTCGTGCCGCCCCGGCAGGTGGCGGCCCTGAGCGATCCATCGGTCACGCACGACGCCGGGGATCTCCTCACCGAGTTCTTTCATCACATGACGTTCTGGTGGGGCAGCCGGGGTCATTCCGGGGGGATCTGGACGGACTGGGCGATGACGGCGGGTTGCTTTATGGACACGCCCTTCCGGGAGACCGCCGCCGGTCAACTCCTCTCGTGGGTGCTGGGCGACGACGGGTACGGGCATCGCCTCTACGCCTACACGTGGGGGAGCGACCGCGGATGGCCGTTTCCCGACGGGCGCGACACGCGCCATTTCAACACGAACGCGATCTTCATCACGGCGCTGTGGCGCTACGTGATGTGGACGGGGGATCTCGCCTTCCTGTTGTCCGGCGACACCGACCGCCTCATGACGATCGGGTACGCCGACGGCGGTACCGAAAAGACGGTGAGTTCCTGGGACATGCCTGCGCAACTCGGACCGGGGAGCACCCTCGGGCAGACCTTCACCGCGACGGCGCCTTTCAACCGCGTTGCGCCGCACACGCCGACATGGGGGACGACGGATTCGGGATGCACGGTCGCCCTCTACGATCGGATTGGAGGCTCGCCGATCGCGCAGCGGACCTTCACGAACGTTTCCGACAACCTGCCGCTCTTCCTGGACGTTCCCGAGCAGCCGGCGGGAGAGTATTACCTGGAGATCTCGGACCCGGTCGGGACGATCGGCTGGTGGACCCTTTCGCGGGACGAGTACGCGGGCGGGCAATCGGTCACCGACGGGATCGCGGCGGGATCCCTCCTGGACCGGGCGCGCCGGCTGATGGACTACCAGCAGCAGACGTTGCTGGGAGAAACCGAGCATCAACTCGTGCTCGGCATCAACACGGGCACGGCGGATCACGGCGGGCGGCATCGTCTCGACGTCGGCAGCAACTACTACGACATCCTTCCGTTCGGCTATCACGACGCCCTGACGGACATCAACTACGTGCAGTCGTTGCGGGCGATGGCCGACTTGGAGGAATGGATGGGCAACGGGGACCGCGCGGACGCGTATCACGCGCTGCTCGAGGCCGCGCGGGACCGGTTCAACGAAACGTACTGGCGGACGGGGCTCGATCGGGAAGGGCGATCCCGCTACATCGGCTGCGTGGACGTCGACGGGAACGATCACGACTTCGGGTACACGTTCGTGAACACG
This sequence comes from uncultured Verrucomicrobiota bacterium, assembly GCA_964395275.1. Classification (GTDB taxonomy): domain Bacteria; phylum Verrucomicrobiota; class CALLYA01; order CAYNBQ01; family CAYNBQ01; genus CAYNBQ01. The sequence goes on along the minus strand of CAYNBQ010000060.1, from coordinate 17,130 downwards.
ATGGCGATCGCGGCCGGGCTGGCGGAAGGCCGTGCGGACCGGGTGCGGGCGGTGTTCGACTGGCTCGATGAAGGGGAATGCCGGCACGGGGACGCCTCGCCGGTGAAGAGGATCCGGATCACCTACGAGGGGGGCGGCGGATTTTACAACGTCGATCCGCGCAACGAGGAGCATGTGCCGTTGCGGTTGACCGGGGTGCTGAAACAGGATTTTCTGGCGGCGGAGCCTTTCACGGCCGTTTCCGCGCACAACCCGACCTGGACGACCACGGATTCGGGGTTCCGGCTGTCGCTGATCCGGGCGGCGGACGGGGAGGTGGTGGCCGAAGGGGTCTTCTCGAACGTCGTCGACAATTCCTTCAACACGCTGCATTTCCCCGTGCAACCGGCGGGAATGTATCGGTTGCGGATGTCGGATCCGGTGGGGACGATCGGCTGGTGGGCGGCGACCTGGGCGGAAGACGTGTACGGCCGCTGGGTCTTTGCGCCGCGCACGAGCACCCTCCGCAACGAATCCTGGTGGCAGGCGGCCGTGGGCGGGGATCCGGCATCCCCCTCGTTCCCGTACCGGTGGGATCTGCAGTTGCAGAACGGCGGATGCGATCTCTACGAATCCGGGTTCGACGTCGTGGCCCGGGCGCGCGCATTCGACGCGGACAGCGCCTGGGAACGGCTGACTTGGATCCTGCGCCGGTACGCCGATCCGGACCGGCTGTCCGGCAACTCGGGGTTCTACGGGGAAAGCATCCAGGGCGGGGCGCTGGGGCCGGGAGCGGTCGGGTGGGTCTGGTCCGAGTTTCCCGAGACCTCGGTGCTGGGCGCCGCGTTCTTCAACGGCTTTTTCGGCATCGATGTTTCCCCGCGCGGCCTGCGGATGGAACCGCATGTTCCCACCGGCCACGGGATCACGGCGATCGGGGCGCGGAACATCAGCTACCGGGGTGCCCTCTTCGATTTCGAGGCGACGACGAATTCCGTGCGCGTGACCTGTACGCGCAATCCCGGGGACAAGACGTTCTACATGACCGGCGGCATCCGCGGATCCGGCACGTTCGAGGTTGAGGTGCCGCTTCGGGACGGCGTCATGACGCTGAGCCCGGCCCCGCTGCGGGTGAATACCGGACTGCAGATCTACTGATGGGAACCCGTTCCAGGCGATGATCGGATGGAGGAGGTCGGGAATAGGCAGGAGGGGGTGGGTTCGTGATGCGACGCCGCTGGAGAATCGCAGCTTGTTTCCTGTCGGCGGCATGCGGACCGTCGATGGCCCCGGGAGGCGCCGTGTCGGCTGAAAACGTCTTTTCGAGGGGATACGAGGCATCTCCCTGGTTCGGGGAACGCATCCGGGAGATCCGCCTCGACGACGGCGTCCGGGCGATCGTCGTGGCGCCGGGGGCGATCGACGAGACGCGGCCGACGCGGCGGATCGTCTATGCCACGCCCAACGGCAACACGGCGGAACAGACCCTCGGATGCGCGCCGGCGGAAGATCGGGACTGGCATTTCGACATCCAGCACGTCGCGGCGCAGGTCCGGCGATTCCGGGAAATGGACGGGCGGGAAAACGTGGTGTTGATCTGCGTCCAGCCGGAACCGTTGAGCTGGCCCGCCTGGCGTCGCGATCGCGAGGACGCCGACGCCCGGATCCGCCGGATGATCGAGACCCTGGCGGCGCCGTCGTCCCCCGGCGAAGAGGTCCGGGTGACCCTGGCGGCGCACAGCGGCGGCGGGAGTTTTCTCTTCGGCTACCTCAACGCGGTCGACCGCATTCCCGGCGTCGTCGACCGAATCGTCTTTCTGGACGCCGACTACGCCTATTCCAACGAGGCGCGGCACGGGGACAAGCTGATCGCCTGGCTTCGATCCGACGCGGACCATCGCCTGGTCGTCCTTGCGTACGACGACCGGGACATCACGTTGCGTGGGAAGAAGGTCGTGGGCCCGCGGGGCGGCACCTACCGGGCCACGCACCGCATGCTGGCGCGGCTGGGGAAGGATCTTCCGATCGAGCGCGACACGCTCGGGGAGTTCATCCGGTACGCGACCCCGGACCGGCGGGTGGTGATCCTCGTGCATCCGAACCCGCGGAACCGGATTCTGCACACCCGGCTCGTCGGCGAGATGAACGGGCTGTTGTACGCGCTCGGCGTCGGGTTCCCCGGGGAAGGGACTCGGGGGACGCTCGGCGGGCCGCGGGCCTACTCGCGGTGGATCCAGCCCGCACCCTTTTCTTTCGGCAAGGAATAAAAAAGGGACCTGTCCCCTTTTTTCTTTCTTGCGCCGGGGGCCCGGCGGCGTTCGTTCGGGATTTCGGAGACAATATTCCGCTCCTGTGCGACGTTGTTCCCGACGGGTGGGAAGGATCCGCGATGAACCGACCTTTGCCGATTCCGAACGTGGGCCCGCTGGTTCCCTACGAGCCGGTGCGCGACGGGCCGTGGGACCGGGCGCGCGCGGCGCATCTGCTGCGGCGGGCGGGATTCGGACATCGTCCCGGCGATCTCGAAAAGCTCCTCGGCGTGCCCTACACGCTGGCCATGGCGACGGTGTTGCAGGGACGGCTTCCCGGCCGGGAGATCCCGCCGCCCTCGTGGGTGGATGAGGAGCCGCTCCCGCCGGAACGGGCGCGGAACCTGACGAGGGAAGAACGTCGCGTCCGCATGCAGACCGCGAGGCGGCGCGTGACCGAGTTGCAGGCGTGGTGGTTGCAACGGATGATCGAAGGGAGGGATCCGTTGCGGGAGAAGATGGTCCTCTTCTTTCACAGCCATCTCTTCCCGACCTCCGCGCAGAAGGTGAAGAACCCGCGTCTTCTCTACCTGCAGAACGAGCTTCTCCGGAAACACGCCTTCGGGTCCTTCGGGGACCTGCTGCGGGGGATCGCCCGGGATCCGGCGATGCTCGTGTACCTGGACGGCCGCAGAAACCGGAAGGGGAAGCCGAACGAGAATTTCGCGCGGGAACTGATGGAACTCTTCACGGTCGGCATCGGTCACTACTCGGAGAACGACGTTCACGAGGCGGCGAGGGCGTTCACGGGATGGACCTTTCGCGGCGACGAGTTCTTCATCGCGCGCCGGTTGCACGACGACGGGAAGAAGGAGTTCCTGGGGAGGAAAGGGGATTTCGACGGCGACGACATCCTCGAGATCCTGCTCGAACAGCCGGCGACCGCCGAGCGGTTGGCGGGGAAACTCGTGGGGTTTTTCGTGGCCGACGATCCCGACCCGGCCCTGGTGCGGGCGTTGGCGGGGCGCCTGCGAACCAGCGGGTACGACCTGGGGGACGCGTTGGGGGTTTTGCTGCGGTCGCGGGCGTTCTACGCACCGGAATCGCGCCATGCCCGGGTCCGAGGCCCCGTGGAACTGGTCGTCGGGGCGGTACGGGCGCTCGACGCCGAGGTGCCGCCGCCCGTTCTGGTCAAGGCGACCCGTTCCATGGGGCAATCCCTTTTCCACGCCCCGAGCGTGAAGGGGTGGGACGGCGGGCTGCGGTGGGTGGATGCCTCGGCCCTGTTCGCGCGGTACAACGGATTGACCCTGTTGGTCGCGGGCAGGAGGGCCCGGGGCCGGGACCGGCGGCGTTTGCGGGAGGGGGCCTCGGTGGATCCGGCGCGCCTGGGGTTGATCGGAGCGGCCCCGGACCGGGCGGCGGCCCGGATCGGGGACCTGCTGTTCGGGGAAGAGCTTCCGGGCGGGTTGCGGGAAGAGGTTCAAGAGGTGCTGGCGGCCGGAGCGGGGGAATCGGGGGTACGGGCGGCGCTGGCGCTGATCCTGGCGAGTCCGGCGTACCAGGTTTGCTGAAGACGGCGAGGACGATGATGAACGGGGAAACGACCATCCGCACAGGCACGATCCGGCAAGGGACCCGTTCATCATCGTCCCGATCGATTCCGGCTCGGGGCCGGATCGGGGAGGGGATCGACCGGCGGCGCTTTCTGCAGCGGGGCGGATGGGTTCTCGGGGTTTCGGTTCTCGGCTGGCCCGCGTGGAAGGCATGGGCGCGGAGCGACGCGGGCGGCGCGGACGGTGTGCGGCGCCTGGTGTTCGTTCAGCTCACGGGAGGAAACGACGGGCTGTGCACGGTGGCCCCGCTGGGAGACCCGGCGTATGCGCGGATTCGGAAAAACCTGCGGATCGATTCGCAGGGATCGCTCGCGATCTCGCGGCAGTTGGGGATGCACCCGGCGTTCCAGGCATTGCGTTCGCGGCTGGTCCAGGGGCGGATGACGGTGATCCCCGGGGTGGGATACCCCGATCCGAACCGGTCGCATTTCCGTTCGATGGAAATCTGGCAGACGGCCGGCGGCTCCGGGGGGCGGTTGCGGACCGGATGGATCGGCCGCTTTCTCGATGCGACCGTTCGCGGGGCCGACCCGATCGCCGCGATCGCCCTCGGCGAAGAGCTTCCGCAGATGTTCCTCGGGCGCAAGCCGTTGGAATCGGTGATGACCTCGCCGGAAAACTTCGGCTGGGTCGGCCGGAAGCGGGGGGAGGATGCGATGGGACGGTTTCGCGCCGTGCACGAGAAACTCCGTCCCCGCAGCCGCAAGGAGTGGGAAGTGCTGCAGATGGCGCGGTCGGGCCTCGCGGCGTCGGACGCCGTGGCGGCGATCGCGGAACGCGGACGCGCCGCCGGGGCCTCGGAACGGGCGTCTTCGCGGATCGGCCGGGACCTGGGTTCCGTGGCGCGGCTGATCCGGGGCGGCGCGCCGACGTTCGTTTACCACGTCCAGATGGGCGGGTTCGACACGCATGCGGGAGAGAAGGGCACGCACGAGCGGCTGATGAACGACCTGGCCCCGGCGCTGGCGATGTTCCTGGACGAGCTGGAAGCCATGGGCAAACTCGACCGGACGCTGATCTTCTGCTTCTCGGAGTTCGGCCGGCGTGTCGCGGAAAACGGCAGCGGCGGCACGGACCACGGAACGGCCGGCCCGGTGATCCTTCTGGGGCCACGGTTCCGCGCGCCGGTCATGGGCCCTTACCCTTCGCTGGAGAACCTTGACGCCAACGGCGATCTCCGGTTCACGGTCGATTACCGGGATCTCTATGTCGGCGTCCTGTCGCAGTGGTTCGGGCGGACGGTCGATCCGTCGGTGGTGGCGGCCCCGAACGGCGGGGCCGGGATCCGTCTGTTCGCCTGAGAGGAACGACGCGGTTTGTCGGCGTGATCCCGTCCCGGCTGCACCGGGCGCAGGCGTCCATGCCGCCGAGCCGATCGTCTCAGGCGAAGTCGGCCATCACCGGCAGATGATCGCTCAACGAGAACGAGGCGGGGTCGTCGTCCTTTGCGAAAGGCCCCTCGTTCAGGACGCGGAACCGGCGGATCCGTTTCGCGAGCGGTCCGGCTGCGAAGATGTAGTCGAGTTGCGAATACGGGGCGTCGGCGGGGATGGTGAAACCGGATCCCGAACCGGCCTTGCGGAAGGAATCGACGAAGCCCGCCTTCAGGAACGCCCGGTACTCGGGGGAATCCGGGAGGAGATTCAGGTCGCCCTGCAGCAGCACCGAACGGCCCGCGGCGATCTGGGGCCCGATGGTCCGAAGCATCTCGACGATCTCGAGCATGCGGATCTCGTTGGATTCCGCGGGATGCAGGTGCGCGCTGTGAAGAAGGATTTTCTCGCCGCCGGGAACCCGGATTTCGGCCATTCCCCAGTGCCGGGTGAAGAGTCGGGGCGGTCGTTCGCCCGCGGCGACGGGACAATTCCTGTAGCCCAGGATTTCGCAGCGGCTCATCAGGGTTCCGGGCCAATTCTCCCCGCTGGGGAAATAGACGCATTTCATGCCCAGGCCGGCCGCCACGGCCCTGGAGAACGATTCCGGGGGCGATTCGGAGAAGGTGATGATATCCGGGGCGTGGGTGCCCAGGGCGGAAACGTAGCGGGAGACCATGTTTCCCTCCGCCCGCCCGGCGACGGCCCCGGGGGCGTCCGGGGGCCAGCCCGTGCACTGGAGGACGTTGTAGGCCAGGGTGCGGAACCCGGGGCGGGAACGGTCCTGTGCGGGACCGCCGAAGACGTGCGGGGCGGCGTAACCGGCCGCGAACCCGCCCAACGCGCCCAGGAACATTCTTCTCGAGATCGCCATCGATATCCTCCGGATCCTTTCCGGCACCCGCCGCCGGCGTGATTGCGTCGGTGCGGGGCCCCTCACTACCGGATTGCCGATTCGATGACGACAATAATCGTCCTCATCATGCGGCGAGAGCCTCCACGGGGAGATTGCACCCGCTTCGTAATCCTGCGCTCCGCGGACCGGGGGGATTGCGACCCTTCCGAAGCCGGGATTCCTTCCCGGGGATTTCCCGGCGGGGGGCTGACATCGGGGTCGGATATGTCTAGGTTCGACGCATGTTCGACCATTCCATCTTCAATACGACGAACCGCGCCATCCTCCCGATCCTCGGTCTTCTCGCAGCCGCGTCGGCGGCCGCCGCGCCCGCGGACGGCTGGATCGTGTGGGCCAGCAACCGGGAGGACGGCAGGCACGAGATTTATCTTGCGAAGGCCGACGGCAGCGGCGTAAGGCGGCTGACACACAGCGGCGCGCGTCTGCCTCAATGGTCTCCGGACGGCCGCTGGATCTCCTATGCCGGCAGCCCGGACTCGGCGATCAATGCGCCCACGCGCGTGATGCGGTGGGACGGTTCCGAGGACAGGAAGATCGATGACGGCCAGCCCGAGTTCTGGATGTGGGACGGCAGCGGCATGGTGGTGCGCCGGGGCGACGATCATTACCTGGTCGATCCCGAGACGGGCGACGCCTCGCTGATGTTCCGCAAGAGCCGCTTCGAGCACGTGGCCGACATGGAACTCAACCCGGGCGGGATCAGCCGCGACGGCCGGTGGCTGGTGGCGCACTCCGACCGCTATCGCAGGGGATACACCGGAAGCAACGGCGCGTTCCGCAGCCACCACGCCGCCGTCATCCTGGACTTGACCGATCCCGGCAAAATCTACTTTTTCGGCGGCGGCTGCGAGCCGGTCACCTCGCCGACCGGCGACTGGGTCTACCATGTCTGCGGCGACAAGCACGTCGCACCGACCAAACCGGACATCTACAGGATGCGGCTGTCCGATCGGGCGACGCGCAGTTCGTACCAGCCGGAGGTGAGTCATGCGGACGAAGACTGGGGTCACGAGTACTTCCCGCGCGTATCCACCGACGGGAAATGGCTGACCTACGGCGCCAGCACGGGATGCCACAACCACGACACCTGCGACTACGAGATCTTCGTGCACCGGCTCGGATCCGATCCTCAGCAGCGTGAACGGGTGACCGCCAACCCGGCCAACGACCAGGACCCGCACATGTACGTGGGCAAACTCTGGAGCCGTCCGTAGCGAATCGTCCGCACGGGTGAAAAGGCGGCACGGTGTGTATTCATCCGGTGCGGCCCGGGCGCCGGATCTCCGTCCATGCCGGATCGTACCCGTTCCGAAAACCGCCGCAGGAACATCCTCGGCCGGTGTCTTGCCGGCGGCTGTCGAGCAGGGTCATCGAAAGCCAACGGCGCGCCTTGAGCCGGAGGGCGCGTGACCGGTAGGGTCGCCGGGCATGGATGCGTGGCGGACAGCGGTCGAACGGGGGGACGTGCGCCGGGGGATCGATTCCCTGGGGGGCCTGGAACGGACGGCCTGTCTCTTCCTCGGAAACGGACGGGCCGGGGCCTGCTTCGATTTCCTCGGGAGCATGGGAAACGAAGAGGCGGCGGATGCGCCGGGCATGATCGGGATGACGGCGCTCCTGACGCCGTGGCACATCACCGGCGGTCCTTTCGGAATGGACTACGTGCTGCCGATCGGCCGTCTGCTGCACCGGTTCGGCCGGCTCGAGCCGACCCGGTCCGGTGCGCAACGGGTCGCCCGATACCGGCAGCATCTCCGGCTTGCCGAGGGAGTCCTGGAAACGGAGATCGCCTGGGACGAACCCGGGGGGCGCGCCGTTCTCCGGATCGAGCAGTTCTTCCCGTTCCAGTCGGAAGATGCGGCCGGGCCGGTTCCGGGGATGGTTCAGCGGCTGACGTTGCGGGAGGGGCCGCCGCTGCCGTGCGAGGTGCGGTTCGTCCCGGTTCGGGAGACGGGATACCACTACGGCGGTCGTTTCCGAACGGACGCCCCTTCTTTCGCGTCGGAGCGGGGGACGGGCTGGCGGATCGAGACGGACCGGGTGGTCGCCGGGGTCGCCCTGCTGACGGACGTTTCCCCCGGGAAAAGGATCCCGGACGGATTCGGTTTCCTCCTGGAAAGAAACCGGCCCGTACGAATCGTTCTTGTGGCCCATGGTTCGCCGACCGTTTCCGATCCGCCGGCGCAAGCGCAGCGGGACGCCGATCGGTTGCTCGGAGCGGGCTGGAAAGCCCAGCTCGAACGGCATCGGGCCGCCTGGGCGGAGGAATGGGGCCAGGGCTGGATCGATCCGGGGCCGGACGGGTTCGAACCGGCGGTTCACGCGCTGCGCACGTTGTACGGGCTGAGTTCGAGCGTTTCCCCGAGGACCGGGGATCCTCCCCCCCTGGTCTGCGGGCTGGCGCGCGCGGCCTGGCCCTCCTATTTCCCGCAGGATTTCGCGTACCTGTACGAGAACGCCGTTCTCTTCGGACGAAGACGCCGCGCGGAGGCGATGGCCCGCTGGTGGCCGATGCATCTGGAAGGGGCGCGATCCTACGGACGCCGTCTTCTGGGGTTGAAGACCGCGTACTACCCGTGGACGGCCCCGATCCTGACCTGGGACGAAACGTTTCACGCCGATGGCCCGCCGAACCGCTGCTACTACGAACATCACAACCAGGCGTTCGTGGCGCGCATGCTTCATCTCTACTGCGACCGCATGGACCCGGGCTTCGTCGGGACGGCCTACGGGGTCGTGCGTGATCTCGCGGAAACCTTCCGCGCGATGCTTTCGCCCGAGGCACGGACCGGACGATGGGGCACGCGTTTCCGTCCGACGACGAGCCAGGACGAAGCGGCGCCCCCGGATTGCGAAAACCCGTTCGACCTGCTCATCGCGGCCGAGTACGTCCTGCGGCTGGCCGCTCGATGGGCGGGCGAACTCGGCGCCGACCCATCGTTGCGCAGGGAATGGGGAAAGATCCTGGACGCGGGCTTCGCCCTGGACCGCTGCGCGCGGGGAGAAATCTACGGTGTGTATGCGGGGGACGACCGTCCGGCCGGATCGGTGAAACACCCCGTCCAACTCAATCCGATCGCCTTCCTGCCGATGCCGCATCGGGCGGACGATCCCCGGGTGGTGGAGAGCTGGCGTCGGCGGTACGAGATCGTCGCCGGAGTGCGGGAGGGTCGTTGCATCGCCTGGACGGTGGGCAAACTGGCGTTGGCCTCCGCCCGGATGCGCGATGCGGCGGCGTTGTCGGAGGATCTCGACCTGGCCCGCCGGTGCGGGTTGTACGACGAAGAGGCGGTGCAGTGGTACGAAAGCAGCGGGAGTGCGAAGAGCCATTTCCTGACAACCCCGGCGCTTGTGACGCATGCCGTGGCGGAAACGCAGGTGCAGGACTGGCGCGGGACCGTGGAGATCGATCCGCTCGAGGGGGGATCTTCCCGCGGGTGGCCCCGTCTCGCGTTTGCCGGGTTGCATCTGGCGGCCGGCTGGATCGCGACGCGCGAGGATGCGACCGGAGTCGTGGAACTGACGAGTCCCCGTCGGCAACGTCTCCGGGTGCGGCTCCTCGGCGGCCGGTGGGAATGCCATCCGGAACCGGACCGCGAGGATATCGTTCGCCGGGAGAGGGTCCTGGAATGGGACCGGATCGATCACGTCGTCTTGCGTTTCCCGCGATGATCGTTTCCGCGAGTCCCGGATGGAGGTGCCCGGTCCGCAGTCCGCGCCATGTGGGGTGCGGGCCCCGGGTCGGGCGGTTCACCAGCCGCCGGAGGCGCCGCCTCCTCCGAAGCTGCCGCCCCCGCCGCTGAACCCGCCGCCGCCGCTCCAGCCCCCGCCGGAGGAACTGCTCCACGTCGTCCAGGCGGGATGGCGTCGCTGGACCGCCTTCCCGAAATCGGTCTTGTGCGCCAGGGTGCGCAGGATCGGGACCAGGATCAACCAGCCGAACATGAAGATCAGGCCGCCGACGGGTCCGAGGAGGGTCGAGGCCATCGCGTAGATGAAGAGGCTCAGGAAGAGATAGGCGATCCACGGCATGGCGCCCCGCGTGAAGAGCACCGGCGGGAGGAAGACCAGGCTGAAGAACATGAGCATGATCGAGGGAATGATCTTCTCGGTCCACGGAGGCTCGGACGACCGCTGCAGGGATTCCCGCGTCTCTTCGTCGCCGCGGATCAGGCCGCCGAGGATTTCCACCGCCCGTTCGATGCCGCCCGCGAAATCGCCCCGGCGGAAAGCGGGGGTCAAGGCGTTGTCGATGACCCTTCGGGCCAGTACGTCGGGCACGGCGCCTTCCAGCCCGTAGCCGACCTCGATGCGGATCTTCCGATCGTTCTTTACGATCAACAGGAGAATCCCGTCGTCGTGCCCCTTGCGGCCGAGTTGCCAGGTTTCGGCGACACGCAGGGAGTAATCCTCCAGGGATTCCCCTTCGAGACTGTCGATCGTGAGAACCGCCATCTGTGCGCCGGTCTCTTCCTCGAGGCGGGCGAGTTTTTCCTCGATTCTTGCCGCCGCCTCGGGCGGAAGCAGGCGGGCGAGATCGACGACTCGTCCGGAGAGATAGGGCACCTCGAGGGAGTGAACCGGCGGGGCGCAACAGAGGGTCGCCAGGGCGACGAGCAAGCCGGGAAGAACCAGAGATCGCGGCCTCATGTTTCCCGCACCCGGGGTTCGTTGGAGATTTCGTCGCGGTCGTCGGGACGGACAGCGAGGCCGTGCGTCTTGAGCAGGCGAGCGCAGCTTTCCACGGCCTGTACGAGTCCGTCTCCGAGACGTCCCCCTCGGACGGCGTCCGTCGCGGCACGCACGATCGCTTCCCAGCTTTCGCGTGGCACGGCCCGGTGGACGGCGGTGTCGCCCAGGACGACGACCCTTCGTTCGAAGAGGGCGGCGAAGAGAAGGATCCCGGTGCGATCCCGCGTGTCGAAAACCTCCTCTTCCAGGAAGGCCTTCCGCGCGCGGTCCTGCACCCGTTTCTCCACGACCGGTGCCGCGAGAAAGAACCTCAGGATCGCCCGTGAAATCAGGCAGGAAACAAACCCGACTGCGGCCCCGGCGGTCGGCGGCAGGACCATCCACAGGGCCGGCGAATCGATCCACAGGACCAGACGGTGTTGGATGATCGCCGCAAGGCCCGCGAAGAAGATGGCGCCGACGGTGGCGGCCCGCCAGTAGCCTTCCCGGTATTCGTCGCAGGCGCCGACGACGTAGACGACGATCTCGCCCGAGGTGATTCTCTCGGCCCGACGAACGGCCTCGGTGACGGCCCGTCGGTCCGATTCGGAGAGGTAGCGATCGGGATTCATCACGATCCTGGGCCCGTTGGGCTTCGAGGCGTCGCCGGCCCGCGCCGGCCGGTCAGAACTTCACCTCCGGCGGCTTTTCCGCACCTTCCACGGCCTTGAAATACGGTTTCTCGGCGAATCCGAAGAGGTTGGCAAGAAGAACCGTGGGGAACCGGCGGCGCAGGGCGTTGAAGGCCTGGGCGGCGTCGTTGTAGCGTTTGCGTTCCACGGCGATCCGGTTCTCCGTTCCTTCCAGTTGCACCTGGAGATCGCGGAAGGCGTCCGTCGCCTTCAGTTCGGGATACTTTTCGACCACGACGAGCAGCCGCGACAGGGCGCCGGAGAGGGAATCCTGGGCCTCCTGGAACTGGGCGAGACTCCGGGCGTCGGGCGCCCCTTCGATCTGGATCCGGCCGACCCTGGCCCGGGCCTCGACGACGGCGGTCAGGGTTTCCTTCTCGAAATCGCGGGCTCCCTTGACCGTTTCCACGAGGTTCGGCACGAGATCGGCGCGCCGTTGATAGACGTTCTCCACCTGGCCCCAGGCGGCCTCGACCTGTTCCTCCAGGGTCACCAGCCGGTTGTAGGAAGCGACGCCCGTTCCGACGATTGCGACGGCGACGACGATGAGAACCACCAGGCATCCCATACCGCTGCGTTTCATGATCTCCTCCACCCTTCCCGGAACCCCCGGCGACATGCCGGAGGCGTTCAGGGAAACCCCTGCCGGGCCGCTGGGAGGATACCACGTCGGAGGCCGGGCCGAAACGAAACAGGCACCTTGTGCCTGCGGACGTCTCCGAGACCGGAGGGGAACCCCGTGAATCCCTATTTTTACCTTGTCGATCGCCGCCGCCGGAAACGTGCTGCGCAGAAGCGCGACAGGCTCCTGCGTGCGAATCGTTCCACGGAGGCGGGGTGATTCTGTCCGGTCCCCCGGCGGACGCGTTCCGGGTCTTCGGGGCGGTTCGGGGAACTACTGCGGTTCGATCCGTACCGGGCCCTGCCAGATCCCGCGCGGGGGGTCTCCGAGACGAACGCGCACGGCCAGCACGTTGTCCCGGCCCGGACGCACGGCGTCGGCCGGGATTGTGCAGGCGACCACCTCCGGCGACGTTCCCGAGCGGCGTTCGGCGATCCGTTCGCCGTTGAAATGGATCCGGTACGGACCGTGGATCCGGCCGAGCCACAGGCGCAGGTCGCGATTCTTCCAGAGGCGAGGAACGTGAATGTGCCGGCGGTACCAGCCGACGCTGTGGTTCTTGATCCAGGGGATGCGGATCTCGATCGGCATCGGCACGCGCAACCGCCGCCAACGGGAAGGGTCGGGATGCACGGGATCCCAGTAGGGCATCGGATCGTCTTCCGGGAGATCGGGATCCGCGAACCGGCGATCGTCGCGGGGGATGAAGAACCATTCCGACATCAGGTCGTATTCCCTGCGCACGAAAATCCGCGCCCGGGCGCTTCGCCCCGCGCACTGCACGCTGAACCGGAGTTCCTCGTCGACGACCTCCCGTTCGTCGACGGGCTCGAGATCGAACTCGATCCAGGCCTGGCTGCCGGGATTGATCGTCCCTTCGATCCTTGCGGGCGAGATCCGCCATCGTCCCCGCCCGCCGCTCCACGTCCCCTGGAAGGCGGATCGCGCCCTGCGATCCGTCGACAGCCGGGCCATGACCCGATGGCGGATCCGCTGGTCTTCTCCCGGGCGGACGAGGATTGCCGGCGGATCGAGATGGAGACGGATGGCGGGATCGGGGATTGCGGGAGCGGTCCAGCGGCCGCGCGCGGAGGCTCCGCCGAGCCGGGCCTCGATCGACAGGGTCTTGCCCGGCCCCGGAGGATCGATCGGTTCGCCGACCGGATGATCGGTCCCGTCGATCTTGATTTCCCGCAGGCGCGTGCCGCGGCCGGCGACGTGGATGTCCACCGATCCCTTCCCCAGCGAAAGACCCCGCAGATGGAGATCCGCCGGGAACGAGGAAGGAACGCACGGTTGAAGATGGAACCGCCCGCCGTCGGGCGTGATTCCGAAAAGCCCCTGGATGACCAGGCCCAGGTAGCCGCAGGCGCTCCAGAGCTGGCGATCGCTGCCCATCCGTTCGCCGTTTCCATCGTAGAGGAGTTCGACGAAGGTCAGTTCCAGGGCGGCGATCCGGGCCACCGACGCCAATGCCTCGGCGAATCGTTCGCGGTCCCCCCGGCGCGCGGCGGCGATGCCCCAGAATCCGGCGACGAAAGGCCAGACGGACGCCGTGTGGTAGGGAATCCGGCGGACGTAATCCGGCCAGGTCGTCGGAACGCCCCAGGGAGTCGACGGCGCGTTGCGCAGGATCGACCGTGCCTGCGCACGGTCGGCCAGGCCGAAGTAGAGATAGAGAGCGGCGCCGAGCGCCTCGAACCGGCGTTCCCATGTGTCTTCGCCGTACTTGATCTGGATGGGGTAACCCAGCTCGTCGTCCCAGAACTCCCGGCGGATCGTCTCGGCCAGGGGAGCGGCGAGCATTTCCCACTCGATGACCTCGGGTTCGGGCCGGCCGATCTCCGCAGCTGCGCGGGCCAGGTCGCGCAACGCGGCGTAGTGGATGCAGTTGTTGCTGAGGGTCTTCAAGCGCCCGCGGCCCGTGTACCCCATCGGATAACCGTTGTGCCCGTCGAAGAAAGAACTGTTGCCGATGTAGAGACCGTCGCAGGGATCCATGTCGTCCCGGCGGAACCGGTCCAGGGTCCGCGCGGCGGCGGCGTAGTTGCGGCGCAGAAAGGCGCGGTCCCCGGCGAGCAGCGCGTAGCGCAGGGCGGCCGGCACCCAGACGGCCGAATCGGTCATATGATACGGCCAGGCCTCCCAGTCGGCATGGTACTGCTCGAGCTTGACGGTTCCCGTACCGGGATCGACGAGGTTCGTGAGACATCGGCGGGAGACGCCGGGTGCGATCATGTCGTAGCCCAGCAGCAGGCTGTACGCGGTGTCCCGGACCCATTCGTAGTCGCCGTAGACGGCGCCGGCCTCGAGCACGCCCCGTTCGTTGATGTTGGCGTTCACGTCGGACAGGGCAAGGCGCCATAGGGCGTCCAGCAGCGGCGCGCCCGTTTCCAGTCGAGCGGGGGTCGACCCGGGATCGGGTTCGATCGTCCGGGGACGGCGGATCGGGCCGCCCGGGCTGTTCGAAACGAGGGTGCGGCCTTCGGGGGACGAGGCGATCCTGTCGCCCTCGACGATGCGGTCGGGATAGAGCACGTAGGAAGCGTTCTCGAACAGCGGCCTATCGAGGGAAGCACGGCGTGGGTTCATGCAACAAGACTCCCCGGCGGACCGGAACGGCCCGCGGAACGGTTCCTGGAAAATCGGCGCATACGATAGACGCCGCGGGGCGCCCCGGTCGAGACCGATGAAAAAAGGGGACGGGTCCATTTTCTTTTTCTTGCATCCTTCCCGGGGTTCGAGCTTGTTCCGTGTGCGGGGTCGCGAGGATTTTCCTCTCGCGCGGATCGTCCCGCTGCGTCGGCATTTGGAGTCGGACGAGATTCGTCGGTGCGGGATTCGGTCTTGCGTTCCGGCGGGGAGGAACCCCGGGACCCGTTTCCCTCCTTTCCTACCGCAGGATCCAGTGCCGCAGCAGGGTCAGCCCGAGGGGAATGGTGACGATCGACGCAAGGTACGAGGCAAGAATGATCTGGTTGATCATCTGGCTCTGGGATTCGGTGCAGTAGCTCCGACCGATCAGGGAAAGGCCGGTGGCCGGCGGCGAGAGCGCCTGGAGTCCCAGGAGGACGACCATCACCTCGCCCCAGGAACGGTTCCGCACGCCCCAGGCCAGGACGGCGAAGACGACGGCGGGCCAGAGAATCAGTTTCGTGAAAACCACGCCCAGGACGATGCGCCGGGGAACCGCATGTTCCGGTCGGATCCGGGCCAGCATGGTGCCCAGAGAGATCATGATGACCGGGATCGTGCAGTCGCCGAGCCAGCGGACCGGCTGAAGGATCGCGGTCAGGACGCGGGGCGGCATCGCCGCGGGCAGGCCGGTCAGGGCGATGCCGACGGCCACGATGTTCGCCAGGAACGGCGGGGAGAGTATCCGCCGCAGGGTGTCGCGCCGGCCGCGGGATCCGCTCAGGAAGGTCACCACCGGGCCCCACATCGTGGGCGACATGCCAAGGATGAAGAGAAAGCAGAGGACGAAGGCGTAGGCCTGTTTCGCGGGTTGGTCCGCATAGAGGGCGGCGAGGATCGGCAGGGGAAGATACCCGGCATTGAGGACGCTGCTCATCGCGGCGAAGGTGCGCCGTTGTATGGGGTCGCGCGATTCCCGGGGGGCGAACAGCGGGTAGAGAACCCATCCGAGCAGGCCGGCCCCGGCGATGAAGAGCAGGGCCAGGATCGGGAGAAGAATCCAGCCTTCGAACTCCTTCGCGCCCGGGCGGAAGCGGTCCACGACGGTTCCCAGGATCAGCATCGGAAGGAGGAGAACCACGGTCACCCGCACGAGGGCGTCCGTGTCGCGTTCGCCGAGCACCCGCAGCCTTGCGAGCACGAAACCGCAGAGGATCAGGACGCCCACCTGGAGGAGGGCGCCTCCGACGACCTGGAGATCGGAAAGGAGTTCGTGCATGAGCGGATCCGCGCGATTCGCCGGCGCAACCTTTCGCGCCCGAACCGGCGGCAACGTTCCTACCGCGGAAGATCGAAAGAGGTCGAGACCCAAGGGCGGGACGAAAGCGTGGCGTCGCGGCTCCGCAAGTCGCCCCTGGCGGGTCGAAGGAATCGGCCGATGGGGATCGGCCTCCTACTCTGATTCCCGTTCCGTCAGGCCCGGAAGGGGAGCCCGATCCCTGCCACGCCCTGCGTAGTCGCGCGATTCCGGGACGAAGCAGGGTCGGGCGACCCGGGGAAGCACCGGCCTGAAGGGCCGGAACGCGATAGCCCGGGGCAACGCCCCGGGAATCCGGCGAGTCCTGCGAAGCGCGCTGAAGGCGCGCTGCTCGAAAGAAGGGGTGCCGCGCCTTCAGCGCGGAAGAAGCGGGTTTGGAACATCCGTTCCCGGGGCTGCGCTTCGCTTGCCCCGGGCTTCCGGGCGATGCGCCTTCAGCGCATGTGTGGCGAGTGGTCCCTCGTGGGAGGGGAGGGGGACGGCTCCCTTCTACAAACCTCCGCTTCGCGTCGGTTCCGTAAAGGGACCGGTCCCCGGCGTCGGCGCGGGATGCACTTCCGGCCGCTCACTCGAAGAGAGCGCTTGTGGAACTGCGACGCCCTGTTCCCCTTTGAAGTCCCGGTCTGCCGGGACGGGGTAGGACGTCGTGCCGGCCCAACAAAGTAGGAGCCCGACCCCTGTCGGGCGATTTGGGCGTTACGTCATCGCAATCGGCCGATGGGGATCGGCCTCCTACTCTGATTCCCGTTCCGTCAGGCCCGGAAGGGGAGCCCGATCCCTGCCACGCCCTGCGTAGTCGCGCGATTCCGGGACGAAGCAGGGTCGGGCGACCCGGGGAAGCACCGGCCTGAAGGGCCGGAACGCGATAGCCCGGGGCAACGCCCCGGGAATCCGGCGAGTCCTGCGAAGCGCGCTGAAGGCGCGCTGCTCGAAAGAAGGGGTGCCGCGCCTTCAGCGCGGAAGAAGCGGGTTTGGAACATCCGTTCCCGGGGCTGCGCTTCGCTTGCCCCGGGCGCCTTCGTTCAGAACCGGCGGATCAGGCCGGTGACCACCGCCTGCA
>CAYNBQ010000059.1:0-23969 GCA_964395275.1 uncultured Verrucomicrobiota bacterium | reverse complement strand
GACGAACTCGAGATCCTCCGTCGAGATCCAGCCGTCGGCGAAGCGGAACGTTCCGGAGGCCCGATAGACGGAACTCGACCCGATCCCGAGCCCGACGCGCATCAGGAGTTTCGAGAGCCCCCCGAAGAGCGGCACGCGCAGGATCCGGCTGGATTCCAGGCGCAGCCGGGCGGTGCCGGTGACGCTCTCCGGGCGGTCCACGATTCCCCGGGCGTGCACGATCCCCGAGAGGCGGCCCCGGGGTTCGGTCTCGACATCGGAGAGGTCCGCCAGCAGGGCCTCGAAATCGAGGGCCCCTTCCCCCTCGTTCCCGGTCCCGGAGGAACCCTTCCGTCCCCCGGGGGCGACGCCCATGGGCACCTCCGCATCCGGCGGCTGCGGCTCCGGCGGGGGGAGCGTGTCTTCGATTTCGTCGAGGGAAAGAGGCCATCCGATGGTCCGGCCGCGGACGTCGAATCCCGCGGGCTGCCGCGTGAGATCGAAGGCCAGCTTCGCCTCGATGCGCCCGTCGTACGCCTCCACCTCCAGCGGATCGATCCGCACGCGCCGGCCGTCGACCTCCACGACGGCCTGGACCCGTCGGCAACGGATCTTCCACCATTCCGCCTCGCCGCCGGAGATCCGGAAGGTCATCCGGACGGCGTCCGGATCCCGGTGCCGGTAGGTCCCGCGGGCGGAGATGATCGGCGGGATCCTGAAACGGTACGGGGCGATGACGACCTGGGCGCCGGGGCCGATCAGACGCGCCACCACGTCGGGATCCAGCGAACTGCTTGCGTCGAAATCGAACCGTTCCTTCAGGAAATCCTGGGTGAAATCGCCGCTGAGCCGTCCCTCGGGACGTTCGAGGTTCACGCGGCGGAACTCGACGATGCCCGAATGATAGAAGAAGTCGAAATCGGCCCGATCGAACGGAACGTCGGAAAACGATGCGTCGACCAGGGAACATCGTCCCCGCCAGATTTCCGAGTAGGCGTCGCCGAAGATTCCACACCCCTCCAGGTTCCAGCGGGAACGTCCCCGGATCCGGGTGCTGGCCAGCACGTCCCCGAGCCCGCCTCCGAACCAGGGGGCCAGATCCGGGAAATGGACGGTTCCATCGACCCGGACCGCCCAGTCCCCGCTCGCCGGTTCCACCTCCAGGCTCCCGTGAAGATCGAGCCCGTTCGGCTGCACGGCGTCCAGTTCCCGTGCGCGCACCAGCCCCTTCTCGTAGAAGACGCGGCCGCGAAGCCTGCGGAAGGGTACGCCGGCGACCGTGGTTTCCCGCAACGTGAACGACCCGTCGCCGACGGCCGATTCCGGCCGCAACGACCCGGGTCCGAGGTGGAGACTGCATTCGAGCGAATCCGCTTCGAAGACCGCCCGGAGGCTTTCCGGGAGATACCGTTCCATCTCGGGACGGTTCAGGACGGCCTTGACGCGGACGTCCCCGTCGAAACTCAGCGGATCGTAGACCCCCTCGATCTCCAGGCGGCTCTCCCCGATCGCGGCTTCCAGGGCGTGCAGCTCGATCGTTGCGGCGCGAAACGATCCCGCAAGCCGCAGGGAATCCACGGAGAACCCCCGGAACGCGATCGAACCGGCGGCGAGGTCCAGGTCGCCCCGGAAGGTGTCCCATTCCCCGGAGGTCCCCTCGAAATCGATCCGGACGACCGGAGGGCGGGTCCACCTCGCCTCCCTCAGCGTTTCGACGACGTCGCGGAGCGGCTGCAGGATCCGGGAAAGGTCGGGCGGTTCCATCGGTTTCGGATGCGCAGCCGGCCGCAGGAGTCCGTTCACGTGAACCTCGATGTCGCAGACGACCCCCGTCAGATCGACGATCCTCACGGCGCCGCCGGACTCGAACCGGACCGTCAGCCCCGCGTCGCGCACGTCGAAGAAGCAGGCGCGCGCCGGTTCGGGAGTCTCTTCCAGGGGGACGAAGACGTTCACCCCGCGGATCTTGAGGGCGCCGACCGGGTTTCCTTCCCTCCACCAGCGCAGGGGCGACAGATCGATCTCGACGCGGTCCGCGCCCATCCAGGGAAGGCTGCCCGGAGGATGCGACGGACCGATCCGAACCTCGTCGGCCCAGATCCCCCGCAGGGGAAGGACCCGCAGGCGCGTCGCCTCGATGCGCACGCCGCTGCGCTCGAGCTGGGCGAGAAGGTAATGGGCCGCCGGTTCCGGCAATCCGAGCGTGGCCAGGATGACCGCGCCGGCCGCGATCGCCAGGAAGAGCAGCAGGAAGACCCTGCCCCAGTGGGTCCGATGACGCCTCCGGCGAACGCTCCGATCCCGCAGACTGGATCTAGGGTTCCTGCTGCCCATTCGCGGCCGGTCCCGCGGTGATTCCGGACGACGTTTCCGCGGAGGGCGGCGCCCGGAAGAAGTCGATCTGCAGGGTCCGCAGCGTGTCGGGGGAAACCTCGAAGACGAGTCCGGTCCGGGCGATCCAGATCCGCGCGCGCCCGTCGATGCCGGGTTCGCCGAGGCGCAGGGTCCAGGTTTCGACGGTTCCGTCGGGCGAACGATGGTCGAATTCGACGACGGCCTTCGGATGCGCCAGCCCGAACTCGTCGGGGTTCTCCACGCCGGCGGCCTCGAACTCGTCGGCCCTTAACGAGGCGAGCCCCTTGAGGAAGAGGAGCAGCCGGGCCCCGTCGAGGACCCCCTGCTGCCCCTCGGCCAGGCGCCAGGAACCCGATTCGTCCCGCCGGACCTCGATGCGAAGGTCGTCCCGTTCGACCGACAGCCGGGTGATCTCCTCGGTGGGGATGGTGAAGATCCGCCGGTCCCGCCAGGTCACCTCCGGCCGGTCGATCCATTCGAGGATCCCGGGATCGACCGCGTAGACGAACGGTTCATCCGAGCGCATCAGGTAGACGCGTCCCTGGTCGTTCGTCGCGCCGAACGAGACCGCGGGCCAGTCGGGCTCCCTCGGTTCGGGCGCGGGAGATTCCTCTTCCGTCGCCGGTTCGGCGGACCCGGCCGGGGGGGCCGGCTCGGGTTCCCGGAAGAGACGCACGGCCGCGGCGGGATCGACGAGGCCGTAGGCCTCCAGATCGGCCGGGGCGTCGTCGGCGAACTCGAGAATCCGCAGATCGCGGAGATCCAGGAGAAACCGTCCCACGGTACGGGAATCCCCGGCGATCCGGTCCTCCCCGATCCGCCAGGTTTCGCCTTCCTTGCGCAGCACGATCTCGCCGGAACGCCCCGAAAGCCGCACCTCCCCGACGTCGGCGGGCCGGAACTCCAGCACCTGTCGATCGCGAAGATCGACGATCGTCTTGCGCAGCCTTTCCACGTCGTCGGCGGCGACGGCGCAGACGAACGAATCCGAACCGTTGGCGGCGTACCTCCAGTCGGCGTGCTCCGGAGGGGCGGCCCCGATGAGCAGTCGGAACGTTTCGTCGTCCTGGCAACGGACCGAGATCTCCAGGTCGGGCTCGTTCAGCCCGTAGAGGGCCGGGTCCTCGGGGGCGTCGTCGATGAAGGCCACGGCCTCCACGGACCGGAGATCGGCGAGATAGGTTTCCACGGCCTCCCGATCGGCGCGTGCGTCCTTCGGTTCCCGGAGGATCCAGCGGCCGTCCACCTTGGCAAGGCCGATCGACGCGTCGGCGTATCGGATCTCGAGTTCCTGGGCGTCATACGTCCGGAACGGCAGGAGCCGCCGGTCCCGGAACGCGTCGGCCGGATGATCCATCTGTTCGAGCAGGCTGCGGTCGACGATCAGGATGTCGCCCCGGTCCTCCGCCTGGGCGTAGACCGATTCGCCCAACGGGGCGTCGGCGCCGAAACGCACCTTGCGGGTCCGGCCCCGGTCGTCGGTGATCTCCAGGACGAGCCTCGGCCGGTCGAGACCGTACTCGGGGAGCCCTTCCGCCTCGGATCGGGGCAGGCGGCTTCGGATCTCCAGGATCTCGAGCTTCGCGAGGATCCCGTCGATCCGGTTTGCGTCGGCGCGGAACTCCAGCGGCTCGACCAGCATCCAGCGTCCGTCCCGTTTCTCGCAGCGGATCCGTTCCCCGGATCCGCGGAGGAGGGTCAGCGCACGGACCTCTTCGCTCCTGACCGGAAGCAGCCGGTTCGCCTCGCGCATCCATTCCTCGGTGCGCAGGGTGCGGCGTTCGTACAACCCGATGAACAGTCCGAGAAAGACCGTCACGGCCAGCATGATCCACGTGGTCCGCTTCACGCCATCACCTCCGCCGCCGCCACCAGATCCAGGCGCCGAAGATCAGCACGACCAGCGGCAGGCCGAGGACGGCGCCCAGGAAAACGTTGCGCAACTGGACCGGCGTGAGCACCAGCCGGTATTCCTGGGGGGT
The DNA here is from genome assembly GCA_964395275.1 of uncultured Verrucomicrobiota bacterium. Taxonomy (GTDB): domain Bacteria; phylum Verrucomicrobiota; class CALLYA01; order CAYNBQ01; family CAYNBQ01; genus CAYNBQ01. The sequence goes on along the minus strand of CAYNBQ010000059.1, from coordinate 19,653 downwards.
CTTCGGGCCGATGGCGATCAGGGCCTCCCGGTCCAGCAGCCAGTTCACCGCCCCCAGGAAGAGGGTGAGGTTGGCCTGGGAAAGCATCGCGTTGCTGATGAAATCCGAATCGCCGAAGACGACCGCCCGCGTGGAGCCGACGTCGACCTCGACGTCGGGGATGGCGCCCAGCTCGACGGCGACGGCGATCGAAACCGGACCGCGCAGGTCGGTCCCCTCGTCGAAGCGGGCGCGTTTCTCGCGGACGTTGCGCTCGCCCCACGCCCGGGGCGAGGTCTCGGCCAGGGCCGTCACCGTGGGCCGATCCGCGTCCTCCCGGCCGTCCTTGCGGGGTCGCACCGACCGCACGTAGGAAAAGGTCGTGACGAGATCCCCCATCTCGCGCGTGATCGGGTGCGGCAGGTAGCGGAAGACGTTCAGTTCCGTGGTCAGGAACTCCATGTTCAGCAACCGCACCGGTTCGACGACGATGTCGTCGTCGACGAGAACGTCCCAGTCGGCCAGCAGGGATTCGAGCCCGCTCTTCTGGAGCGGATCGGTGAGGAACAGGAGCCGCCCGTTGCGTTTGAGGAACCGCCGGATCATGGAGACCTCGCGGTCGGTCAGGGTCGTCTGCGGCCCGGCGATCACGAGCAGGCGGCACTCCCGGGGGATGCTTTCGAAGCCGGCCAGCGAGAGGGGCAGCGGATCCAGATTCTCCCGCCCGAGGAACTTGGCCAGGTTCGACAGGCCCTTTTCCTCGAAGTTCTCGAGGCTCTTCTCCCCGTGGCCGGTCAGGAAATGGACCTTCTGTTTCTCGGGAGAGGTCAGGGCCAGGATGGCCGAGGTGAAGGCCTGTTCCCCCTTGAAGGCCGTCACGCGGCCGGAACCCGTTCCGAAGGCGGCGTCCGAGAAATCGTAGTCGGCCAGGTCGTAATCCCGGACGTATTTCTGGCGCCCCTCGTAATCGAAGACGACGACGTCCTCCGACAGCGAGACGCCGTACTGGGAGAAGAGCTGTTCGGTCCTGGCGGGATTCTTGTAGGGACTGATGTACTGGACGTGGACCTTCGGGCTGGCGTTCTCGTATTCCGCAAGGAGATTCTTGACGTCGTCGTAGACCGGGCTGCGTTCCGCGTCGATGAAGACCAGGATGTCCAGACGGCTGGTCAACCCGTTGAGCACCGCGTGGGTCTTGTCGGAGAGGGAATAGTAGGCGGTGCGGGTCAGGTCGAACCGGCGATAGTGCCGGAAGCCCAGGTAGACGGTCATCCACAGGAGAACCGCGCCCAGCAGCACCTGCAGGAGGCGTTCCCAGCCGGGAGGCATCCGGGGAATCCGCCCGGAGGGGGCGGGAGGGGACGGATCGATCATCGCCATTTTCCCGCCTCCAGGGATTTCGTCGTCGCCAGCAGGAGGAAGGCGACGCCCGCCAGGTAGAGGACCACCCGGCGCGTATCGATGATGCCGCGGGCGAACTCGAGGATGTGGTCCACCGAAGAGAGGTTCTGGAGCAGTTCGCCGAAGGGCCCCCCGGGCGTGATGAAGTAGCCGATCAGGCCGATCGAGAACCAGACCATCACCAGGGCGAAGGTGAAGATCGCCGCAATGATCTGGTTGCGCGTCCAGGTGCTGACCAGGTTGCCGATGGCCAGCAGAAACCCGCCGATCAGGAACGTCCCGAGGTAGCCGCCGAAGATGGGCCCCGGGTCGATCGGCGTCGTGTCGCGGCAGAAGGTCCGCAGCAGGAACATGTAGGAGAGCGTCGGCAGCCACATCACGATGAAGAAGAGGAGCGACCCGAGGTATTTCGAAACGACCACTTCGGCCTCGGAGACCGGGGCGGTCATCAGGACCTCGATCGTGCCGGACCGCTTCTCCTCGGCGTAGAGGCGCATCGTGATCACCGGCACCAGGACCAGCAGGGCCATCCAGTAGAAGAACCAACCGAAGAAGAGCTGCATCACGGTCAGGTCCATCGGGGCCTGTTCGAGGGCCAGCACCAGGAGCCAGAAGCTGAACCCCATCACGAAGAGGAAGAAGACCATCACCATGTAGGCGATCGGGGAGAGGAAGTAGGCCGCCAGTTCCCGGCGCATCAGGGTCCCGATCCGGCGCAGGTTCATCGCTTCCCCTCCCGGATCCGGGTTTCCGCTCCGCCGTTCTCCGCCCCGTCCGGCTCGCCGGCGGACGGCGGGGTCTTGCGGACCTCTGCGGTGCCCGTGATCTCGACGAAGACCTCCTCGAGGCTGAGCCGGCGCCGGGTCAGATCCCGCAGCGACCAGCCCCGTTGCGACGCGAGCCGGAAGACCTCCTCGCGCAGATCGGCGCCGGAGTCCGGTTCGATCTCCACCTCGCACCAGCCGCCGGACCCGGGTTTCTCGCGAACCGCAACGGAGGCCACCCCCGCCAGGGCGCCGATCTCCCGCCGGAGATCCTCCGCCTGCCCTTTCAGCTCCGCCCGGACGGCCCCGCTGGTGAGAAGCCGCTGCGAGAGTTCCTCCGGGGAATCCGAGGCCACGATCCGGCCCTGGTTGATGATGATCACCCGTCCGCAGGTCATCTCGACCTCCGGAAGGATGTGCGTCGACAGGATCACCGTGTGATCCGGCGCGAGGTCGCGGATCAACTCCCGGACCTGCCGGATCTGGTTCGGATCGAGTCCGATGGTCGGTTCGTCCAGGAGAAGCACGTCCGGATCGTTCAGGAGGGCCTCGGCGAGGCCGACCCGCTGCCGGTATCCCTTCGAGAGCTGGCTGATCACCCGCCGTTCCGCATCGGCCAGTCCGCACCGTTCCAGGACCTCGCCGACCCGGCGGCGTCGTTCGGCCCCCCGGATCCCCTTCAGCCGCGCGCGGTAGCGCAGGTACTCTCCGATCCGCATCTCCCCGTAGAGGGGAACGTTCTCGGGCATGTATCCCAGCCGGGCGCGGATCCCCCGGGGATCCTCCCGGATGTCGCGCCCCAGGATCCGGATCCATCCCGCACTCGGCGGAAGGAATCCGGCGATCATGCGCATCGTGGTGGTCTTGCCGGCCCCGTTCGGTCCGAGGAAACCGACGATTTCCCCGCGATCCACCCGGAACCCGACCTCCCGCACCGCCGTGCGCGATCCGTACCGCCGCGTCAGTTCGCCGACCTCGATCACCGCCGTCACGGGACACCTCGCTGCCCGATCTGTTCTTCGTTTGCCATGGATCCCCCCCCGCGGACCCGCCCTCGATCAGCGCGTCGGCACCTCGATCCGCACGATCCGGCTGACGATGGCGCCGCGCGCCCGTTGTGATACCAGAACCGTAAGGGGGACTTCACTCCCCGATTCCGTTTCCGAAAGGATATCCGCGAACCCCTCGACCGTATCCACGCTGCGGCCGCCGGCCTCCAGGATCACCATCCCGGCCTCGATTCCCAGATCCGCGCAGGGACCGTCCCGGTCCACGTCGCTGACCACCACGCCCTGCACGGTCGCCGTGCCGAGGGCGCCCGCCAGGTCCGGGGTGAGCGTCTGCACCGAGATCCCGAGGCGCCGGCGGATGATCCGGTCGGCTCGATCCGGCTGCAGCGCCGCAGGTACGAGCGTCAGATCGATCTTCCGCCCGTCCCGTTCGACCTCGATCGGCACGGTATCGTTCACGGACCTGTCCAGCAGGGCGAAACGATGATCCAGCGACCGCTTCACCGCGCGGCCGGCGGTCCGCAGGATCCGGTCGCCGGCCTGCAGCCCGGCCTCGGCCGCCGGAGAATCCTCTTCGACCTCCGCGATCACCGGGTCGAGCGGATCGTCTCCGAAGCGGATGCCTTCCCAGAACCCCCCGATCCGTTCCGGCGCCATCAGGCGGAGCAGCACCGGTTCGATTTCCTCCAGCGGCAGGGCGAACCCGATCCCTTCCGATCCGGCGAGGATGGCTGTGTTGATCCCGATCAGGTCTCCCGCGATGTCGACCAACGGCCCCCCGCTGTTCCCCGGGTTGATGGCGGCGTCGATCTGGATGACCCGCTCGAAGAGAACCCGGTCGCCTTCCCTGAGCTGACGGCCCCTGTGGCTGACCCGGCCGACGGAGATGGTGTTCTCCAGGCCGAACGGGTTGCCCAGGGCGATCACGATCTCCGCCAGGTAGACGTCGTAGGTCGGCGCCAGGGAGACGGAGGGGAACGATTCGCCCTCGTCTCCGTCGATCTTCAGGAGGGCCAGGTCCCACCGGGCGTCGGAACCGATCAGGCGGGCGTCGAACCCGCGCCCGTCGGCCAGCGTGACCCGGATGCCGGAAGCCCGCCGCACGACGTGCTCGTTGGTGAGAATGTAGCCGTCCGGATGGATCAGGACGCCGGATCCGAGGCTCTGCGTGCGGTACCTCCGCTCGAAAGGCGCGAAGAAATCCCGGAAATGCCGATCGAACAGGTCGTCCCGGAACCCGAGGAACGGGTCGGCGTAGCGCCGGACGACGATCTTCTCGGTGCTGATGTTGACCACCGAGGGGGCGATCTTCTCGACGGTGCGCACCACGCGGTCCCGGCGTTCTTCCCGGGTCGGATCCGTTCGCCCGGCGCCGGGGCACCGGAACGCCGTCGCAAGAAACAGGCACACCAGGAGGGGTTTCGTTCTCATGGGAAATCCTTCGGGCGGACAGGGGTTGTGGAAGATCGATTGTCTCACAACCCGGACGCACCTAACATACGGAAAACGCGGGCGGCGCTGTCAAGGAGGGCGCGGGGCGTCATGAAAATCGGAATCGTCGGCCTGCCCAACGCGGGCAAGAGCACCCTTTTCAACGCGATCACGAGCGCCCACGCCGCCAGCGAACCCTACCCGTTCACCACGATCGAACCGAACGTGGGAGACGTGCCCCTGCCGGACGAACGGCTCGGCCGGCTGGCCGAGGTGCTGAACCCCGAGAGCGTCACGCCTGCGCACCTGGAGTTCGTCGACATCGCCGGGCTGGTCCGCAACGCCAGCCGCGGAGAAGGTCTCGGCAACCAGTTTCTTGACAACATCCGCCGTGTCGACGCCGTGGCGCACGTGCTGCGGTGTTTCCACCGCGAGGACATCCCCCATCTGTACGGGGAACCGGATCCGAAACGGGATCTCGAGATCGTCGAAACCGAGCTCGCCCTGGCGGATCTGCAGCGTGTCGAGGGCGCGATCGAACGGCTGGGCCGCCGCAGCTCCCGGCAGGACGCGGAACGGGCGGAAGAGCTCCGCCGGCTGGAGGCGTCGTTGGCCGAGGGCGTCCCCCTGCGGCGGACGGAGATCCCGCAGGATCCGGCGCTCGCCGCGCTCTGCCGGGAAATCGGGATGCTGACGACGCGTCCGGAGATGGCGGTGCTGAACTGCGGCGGCGAAGACGATCCGGAAGAGGAACGCTGGATCGAGGAGGGACGCGCGGCGGCCGAGCGGGCCGGGATGCCGGCGGTGATCGTCTACGGCAAGCTCGAAGCCGACCTGGGAGAAATGGATCCGGGCGAGGCCGCGGAGTTCCGCCGGCTCTACGGGATCGAGGAACCGACCGTCCGGCGCATCGTCGACGCGGGATTCCGTCTTCTGGACCTGGTCGCCTTTTTCACCACGGAACACGGGCGGCTGCAGGAGTGGACCGTGCCGCGGGGAACGCCCGCGCCGGAGGCGGCGGGACGGATTCATTCCGACATGGAACGGGGATTCATCAGCGCCGAGGTGGTGGCCTGCGACGATCTTCTGCGGTGCGGTTCGCTGCACGCGGCCCGCGACGAGGGAAAACTCCGCACGGAAGGAAAGGAGTACGAAATCGCCGATGGAGACGTTCTGCGGATCCGGTTCAGCGTCTGATCCGGCCGCGGTTCCTCTCGAGTACGCCTGCATCCCCTGCCCCGGAACCCCGGCCCGTATCGGGGAACCCCCGGACCCCGTCGATTCCTTCCGGGTGTCCGAACGACTGTTGCACTGCATCTGGGCCGACGGCCGGTTCGACGCGGCCCGGCTCGCGACTCGCGAGGGCGCGTCCGTGACGATCCTCGATCCCGGCCGGTGGAATCTCGAACCGGGCCCGGATTTCCTCGGGGCCGTCGTGCGGTTCGGCAGAGACACGATCCGCACCGGCGACGTCGAGATCCACATCGACGACGCCGACTGGGACCGCCACGGGCATGCGACCGATGCGGCCTACAACCGGGTGATCCTCCACGTCGTCTTCCGCGGCGCGGACGCGAGAGACCGCATCCGGCTCGCCGACGGCCGCACGGCGCCCATCCTTCCGATCGGGGAATGCCTGGAAAAGCCGATCGAGGACCTGGCCCTGGAAATCATCCCCGAGGATTATCCCTACGCGAAACTCCCCCGGGTCGGCCGCTGCGCCGCATCGATCGCTTCAATGGACGACGACGCCCTGTCCGCCCTGATCCGGGCGGCCGCGCTCCGCCGGCTCCGGCGGAAGGCGGTGCGGATGCGGCGCCGGCGGATCGCCCTCGGACCCCGGCGGGCCTTCTTCTCGGGGCTGATGGACGTCCTCGGCTACAAGGCGAACCGGGAAGGTTGCCGCCGGGTGGCCGCGGCGATCGATCCCGGCGAACTGCTGCGGATCGGAAAGGAGGCGGAGGAAGACGCCGGCTCGCCGGCCGCCGCCATGGAAGCCGTCCTGCTGGGAATCGCCGGATTGCTTCCGACCGAAGCGCCCCTGCGCTGGGACGCGGGCAGTCGGGAACGGGTCCGCCGCCTCTGGTCGGTCTGGTGGCGCTACCGGGAAACCTTCGGCGCACGCACGATCGAGGCCGACGCCTGGAGACTCGGAGGGATCCGCCCGGCGAACCATCCCCAACGGCGCCTCGCCGCCGCCGCCGTCTTTCTCGCCGGCCATCCGGATCCCGACGCGGAAATGCTCGAACGGATCCTCGCCCCCGGCACGGCCCGCCGCGCCGGCAACGCGTTGCGCGACATGCTCTGCGGACTGCGGGATCCCTTCTGGGAACGGCACAGCCGCATCGGAGCGCGACCCGGGCGGACGTCCGCGCGCCTGGTCGGCCCGACCCGGGCGGAAGATGCGGTCGTGAACCTCTTCCTGCCCTGGTTGCTGACCCTCGCCTGGGCACGGGACGACGAGGCCCTCGCCTCGCGGATCCGGGAGATCTATCTCGATCGCCCGCCTGCGCAGGAAAACAGCGTCCTGCGGTTCACCGTCCGCCGCCTCTTCCCCGAATCGCCGCGGGAAAACCGGTTGCTGAAGTCCGCGGCGGCGCAGCAGGGGATCCTGCAGATCTTCCACGATTTCTGCGTCGCCGACCGCTCGGGATGCCGCCGCTGCCCGTTCCCCGAATGGCTCGAGAAAGGTCGATTCGGGCAGGCGCCGCACCTCGCGCAATCCCCGTCCGGAGAGGGCGAATCTTCCTGCGCCGACCGGTGAGGGTGTGGTTTACTCTGGGACGGGGGGACGAATCCCGATCGAGGAGAGACGAAGATCATGATTCAGGAGGCGATTCGAAAGGTTGTCGACGGGAAGGATCTCGGCGCGGAAGAAGCGGACGCCGTCTTCGGCGAGATCATGGACGGAGAGGCGTCGCCGGCGCAGATCGCGGGCCTGATCACCGCGCTGAGGATGAAGGGGGAAACCCCGGCGGAGATCGCGGCCGGCGCCCGCGCCATGCGCGCGCGGGTCACCCCGGTGCGCACGCGCCGTTCTCCCGTGATCGACACCTGCGGCACCGGAGGCGACGCGGCCGGAACGATCAACATTTCCAGCCTGGCCGCACTGGTGGCGGCCGGAGCGGGCGCCGCGGTCGCGAAACACGGCAACCGGTCCGTCTCGAGCCGCTGCGGCAGCGCGGACCTCTACCAGGAACTCGGCGTGAACATCGACATCGGGGCCGACACGATGGGGCGCTGCCTCGACGAGGCGCGAATCGCCTTTCTCTTCGCGCCGAAGCTGCATCCGGCCATGAAACACGCCATCGGTCCGCGCCGGGAACTGGGGATCCGCACGATCTTCAACATCCTCGGTCCCCTGACCAACCCGGCCGGCGCGACCCGCTGCCTCCTCGGGGTCTATTCCGAAGATCTCGTGCCGCTGATCGCCGGGGCGCTGGCCGAGCTCGGCGCCGAACACGCCCTGGTCGTTCACGGCGCCGACGGACTCGACGAGATCAGCCTGACCGGCCCGACCCTCGCCGCCGAGGTCCGCGCCGGCGAAGGGGTCCGCCGCAGGGATCTCTCGCCGGAGGATTTCGGGCTGTCGCCCTGTTCCGCCGAGGAACTCCGGGGCGGCGACCCGTCCTACAACGCCCGGCGGGCCCGGGCGATCCTCGCGGGGGAAGAATCGGGAGGCGCCCGCGACACCGTGGCGGCCAACGCCGCCGCGGCGCTCTACGTCGCCGGCGCGGCCTCCGACCTGACAGAGGGAATGCAACGGGCGATCGAGGCGATCGATTCCGGCGCGGCCGCGGAATGTCTCGAGACCCTCCGCCGGGTCTCCAACGCCGCGGCGGAAACCGCGTAGAGATCGGCGGGGATCCCCCGGGGGGAACGCGGCGGCTTCGCGACTGTGGTACATTGGAGAAAGGTCCGGCGACGGCCCGCGGAAGGGATGTCGGCCGCCTCCGCCCGTCGGGAGAGGCGGGGCATCGGTCCTTCGGTGGGCCGACCGGGCGGAACCGCGAACCCGTCGCCGAACAAGGAGACGTTCCGATGAACCGCAATTCCCTTTCTCGAACCGCCGCCCTCCTGTGGGCGGGGGCACTGGTCGCCGTCGCGATTCCCGCGTCCGCGCAGGCCCCGTCCGGAAACGCCGCCGGCGAGGCCTGGATCCGCAGCCTGATCCAACGGTTCGACACCGACGGCGACGGCCGCCTCAACACGGTCGAGCTGCAGGTCGTCCGATCGGCCCTGGCGAACCTGCCGCCCGCCGCCGTGGCCCCCGACACGCCCCGGCCCGCCCCCGGTTCGTGGGATCCCGACGCGATCCTGCGGGCGTACGATCGCAACGGGGACGGCCGGCTCGACGCGGCGGAACGTCGCGCCGCCAAGCTTCAACTCCTGCGCCGATACGACCGCAACGGAGACGGCCGGCTCGATCGCAACGAACGGAACGCCGCGCAGGCGGCGATCTCCTCCCTCCAGGCCGTGGCGGTGCCCGCGCAGAAGGGACGAGGGACCATCCTCCCCGCAACGCCGGGCGGGACGCCTCCTCCGGAACCCGGCGGGAAGGTCCGGGACCGGGAGAGAAAGAAAAACAAGCGGTTCATGGAACCGGTCCGAACGAAACGGCCCGCCGAGTCCCGGACGCGCCGCGCCGGGGAAAGCCGGACGAAACGGCCCGCACGGCCGGGACCGCCGGATTACGACGACGACTGAGATCCGCCGCCGGCGTCATCCGAAGAGGCGCCGCGCGGCCTCGGGGTCCGACAGCCAGGCGGCGAGGGCCTGCAGGGCCCGGGCGCGATGACTGATGCGATCCTTCACCGGAGGACCGAGTTCCGCGAAGGAACGATCGAAGCCGTCGGGAATGAAGAGGGGATCGTATCCGAAGCCCCCGTCCCCCGAGGGGGCGTGCGCGATCCGCCCTTCGCAGACGCCCCGGAAGGCGCGCACAACCTTCCCGTCCCGAACGACGGCCAGCGAACAGACGAACCGGGCCCTCCGATCGGACGCGCCGCGCAGCGCCTGCAACAGCCTGCGGTTGTTGGCCTCGTCGTCGGCACCTTCCCCGGCGTAACGGGCCGACCGCACCCCGGGCGCCCCCCCCAGGGCGTCCACTTCCAGCCCGGAATCGTCGGCCAGCGTCGGCAACCCCACGCGGTTCCAGACCGCGAGGGCCTTCCGCGCGGCGTTTTCCTCGAACGTGGTTCCGTCCTCGGGAATCTCCGCAGCGGGTCCGAAGGCGTCCATCGGAACCACCTCGATGCCCAGCGGGCGGAGCATGCGGCTGAACTCCTCGTGCTTGTGTCGATTCCCCGAGGCCAGAACGAGTCTCGCGCCCTCCGGCGCCGAATGCGAACCGGTCATTGCACCCCGTTCTCCTTCGCTGTACTCTGCCCGACTTTCCGGAAAGATGCATCCCCCGGAAAGAGAATGCGGGCGAAGGACGCCCGTTTTCCGGGGCAACCCGGCTTCCGGCCGGCCGATTCGACGGCCGGGCATCCGGCCGCCGGCCCCGGGAGGCCAGGAACGATCGCACGATGAAACCCAAGACCAGGAGCGAATATCCCTTCCGGGAGATCGAACCCCGCTGGCAGAAGTTCTGGGAAGAGAACCGGACCTTTCGGGCGGAAGATCATTCGGAAAAGCCGAAGTACTACGTGCTGGACATGTTCCCCTACCCCTCGGGCGCCGGCCTTCACGTGGGCCATCCCGAAGGGTACACGGCCACGGACATCGTCTGCCGATACAAGAGGATGCGGGGGTTCAACGTCCTGCATCCGATGGGATGGGACGCCTTCGGTCTGCCGGCCGAACGGGCGGCGGTGCGGGAGAACACGCATCCCGCGATCATCACCCGGCGCAACATCGACAACTTCCGGCGCCAGATCAAACGCCTCGGCTTCAGCTACGACTGGGACCGGGAGGTGAGCACGGCGGATCCTTCCTACTACCGCTGGACGCAGTGGATCTTCCTCAAGCTCTACGAGAAGGGGCTGGCCTACCGGGCCGACGTGCCCGTGAACTGGTGCCCGGCGCTGAAGACGGTCCTGGCCAACGAGGAGGTCAAGGACGGCCGGTACGTGGAGACCGGCGACCCGGTCGAACGGCGCCTGATGCGCCAGTGGATGCTCCGGATCACCGACTACGCCGAACGCCTCCTGGAGGGCCTGGACGATCTCGACTGGCCCGAAAGCATCAAGGAGATGCAGCGCAACTGGATCGGCAAGTCCGTCGGCGCGGACATCGTCTTCGAGATCGACGGGGAAAAGGATCTCAGTTTCACGGCGTTCACGACCCGGCCCGACACCCTGATGGGGGCCACCTACTGCGTTCTGGCCCCCGAACATCCGCTGGTCGGGCGGATCACGACGCCGGAACGCCGCGAGGCCGTCGAGGCCTATGTCCGCGAGGCCATGCGCAAGTCGGACCTGGCCCGCACGGACCTGGCCAAGGAGAAGACGGGGGTCTTCACCGGCGCGATGGCGGTCCATCCCGTCTCGGGCGAGCGGATCCCGATCTGGATCGCCGATTACGTTCTGATGTCGTACGGCACCGGCGCCATCATGGCCGTCCCGGCGCACGACGAACGCGACCATGAATTCGCCCGGACCTACGGACTGCCGATCGTCGAGGTGGTCCGGGGCGGCGCGCGGCCGGTGCAGGAGGAGGCCTTCGTCGGGGAGGGAACCGCCGTGAACTCCGGGTTCATCGACGGCCTGCCCACTCCGGACGCCGCCCGGAAGATGACCGAATGGCTCGAGGAGCACGGTCGGGGCCGCGCCCGGGTCCAGTACCGGCTGCGGGACTGGCTTTTCTCGCGGCAGCGGTACTGGGGGGAACCCTTCCCGATCGTCCTGCTCGACGACGACGAGGTCGTCCCGGTGCCGGAAGAGGAACTGCCGGTCGAACTCCCCGAGATCGACGACTACCGGCCGACCGAAGACGCCCGTCCCCCCCTGGCCCGCGCGGGGGACGACTGGGCCGTCGTGACCCTTCCCGACGGCCGCGTCGGCCGGCGGGAGACGAACACCATGCCGCAGTGGGCGGGTTCCTGCTGGTATTACCTGCGCTTCATCGATCCGCGCAACGACCGTGCCGCCTGGGATCCCGAAAAGGAACGCTACTGGATGCCGGTCGACCTCTACGTCGGGGGCGCCGAACACGCCGTCCTGCACCTGCTCTACGCGCGGTTCTGGCACATGGTGCTGTACGATCTCGGCCTGGTCTCGACGCCGGAACCGTTCGCGCGCCTGGTCAACCAGGGGATGATCCTGGGGCTGAGTTACCGGGACTCCCGCGGCCGGATCATCCCGGCCGACCGGGTCGAACACCGCGACGGCAAGGCGTTCGACCCCGAGACCGGCGAGGAACTCGAGGAGTTCCCCGCGAAGATGTCGAAATCCCTCGGCAACGTGGTCAACCCCGACGACATCATCGACGACTACGGCGCCGACGCGATGCGGATGTACGAGATGTTCATGGGGCCCCTGGCCGATTCGAAACCCTGGAACACCCAGGGGCTGGAGGGGATCTCGAGGTTCCTCGGCCGGGTCTGGCGCCTCTTCGTCGCCGAGGACGGCGCCCTGCACCCCGCCATCACGGACGAGGAGCCGGCGGACGATCTGCAACGCCTCCGGCACCGGACCATCCGGCAGGTGACCGACGACATCGAGGCCCTCCATTTCAACACCGCGATCTCGGCGCTGATGGTGATGGCCAACGGCCTGCGGGACCGCGAGCGGCGGCCGCGCGGGGTCATGGAAGATTTCGTGCTTCTCCTGTCGCCGTTCGCCCCGCATCTGGCCGAGGAACTCTGGCGCCGGCTCGGGCACGAGGAATCGCTCGCATACCATCCCTGGCCGGTCGCCGAGGAGAAATGGCTCCGGGAAGACGTTGTGACCGTCGTGGTGATGGTGAACGGAAAGGTCCGGGACCGGCTGAAGCTCCCCGCGGGAACGCCCGAGGACGAGGCGCGCGAAGCCGCCCTGGCCAGCCCGAAGGTGGCCTCCCGTCTCGAAGGACGCACCGTGCGCCGGATCGTCGTGGTCCCCGACAAGATCGTGAACATCGCCGTCTCCTGACGGCCCGACGGCCGAGCGAGAGGATCATGATCCCCCTGACCCGCCGGGAACGGACCGCGCTGGCGATCCTGGCCGCCGCGCTGCTCGTCGGCGCATGCGCGCGGGCCTGGCGGGCGTGGCACGCCCTGCGGGCCGCGCGGGCCGCGCGACCGGCGGTCGAGAACCCCCGCTGAGAACGAATCGCCGCGTTCCGCCGCCCCCCGACCGCCGGCGGCCGGGGCCGCCCGCCGGACGACCGGTTCGCACAAATCGACGATCCGGGCTACGATGCGGAACATCAAAAAAACCGGAACGAGCCGCGAACGGCTCGGGAGGAAGACGTGGCATGAGCACCGGCGATTGTGTCTTCTGCAGGATTGCGGCGGGCGTCCTTCCGTCCACGAAGATCTACGAAGACGAGGCCCACCTGGCGTTCCTGGACATCGGCCCGATCAACCCCGGGCACACCCTGGTCATTCCCCGCCGCCATGCGGAGCGCTTCCTGGATCTGGACCCCGAGGAGGCGTCCGCGCTGATTCGGGTCGTGCGACGCGTCGCGGAGGCGGTGGCGTCCGGAACCGGCTGCGAGGGGTTCAACCTGCACCAGTCCAACGGCGCCTGCGCGGGACAGGTCGTTCCGCACGTGCATTTTCACATCATCCCCCGGTTCGAGAACGACGGTCACAGCTTCCACTGGCGACAGGAACGTTACGAGTCGGAGGAACGGATGGAGGAAACGGCCCGGCGCATCCGCGCCTTCCTGGACGGATCCGCGAACCGATGAAACCGTCCCCGCCCTCGTTCGAAGACGTCGTCGAAGAGATCTGCCGGGAGGATCCGCGATACCGTCCGGGGGCCTACGAGTTCGTTCACGAAGCCCTCGACTACACCGTGCGGACCCTGAAGAAAGCGAGAAGCGGACCGAACCGCCACGTCACGGGACGGGAACTTCTCGACGGCGCCCGCCGGTACGCCCTCGAGCGCTACGGACCGATGGCGCGCCTGGTCCTGAACCACTGGGGAATCCATCGATGCGAAGACATCGGCAACGTCGTGTTCAACATGGTGGATCGGAAGATCCTGGGAAAGAGCGAAGAGGATTCGATCGAGGATTTCCGCGACGGTTTCGACTTCGACGAGGCCTTCGACGATCCCTTCCTGCCCCGATCCAGAAAAAAGAAGACCGCGCGGAATCGGAGATCGGGATCTTGAAGCCGCCCCGCCGCCCGGGACGGGGGCCGCGGGCCGGCTCTTCCCCGCCGCTTTCCGCGTTCGCGGCGCTCCTCCTGCTGTCGATCGGGGCCGGCGGATGCCTCGCCCCCGCCTCCAGATCCGAGTCCGACCGGGCGAAGGCCGCGCCCCGAGGAGACACGGCAATCATGAACGTCCGCCCCCCCGAAGTCCCCCCCGTGCACCGGATCATCCTCGACAACGGCGTCACCGTCCTGGTGCGGGAAGATCACTCGGCCCCGGTGGTCTCCGCGCAACTGTGGGTCCGCACGGGAAGCATCGACGAGGGACCGCTCATCGGTTCGGGTCTCTCCCACTTCCTCGAGCACATGTTCTTCAAGGGGAGTTCCAACCATCCCGCCGCCCGCCTCGTGCAGGAGGTTCAGGACCGGGGCGGCCGCATGAACGCCTACACGTCGTTCGACCGCACGGTCTTCTACGTCGACATCCCCTCCCGGGGATGGCGAACCGCCGTGGAAATCCTGGCCGACGCCGTGCAGAACCCCCTCTTCCCCGAGGAAGAGTTCGCCAGGGAACGGGACGTCATCCTGCGGGAGATCGACCGCGGCATGGACGAGCCCGCGCGCCGCCTTTCCCGGCTTCTCTGGTCCACCGCCTACGTGCGCCATCCGTACCGTTATCCGGTCATCGGCTACCGCCCCCTGGTGGAGGCCGTCACCCGGGACGAAATAATCCGCTATTTCCGCGCGCGATACGTTCCGGACAACCTGACCCTCGTGTTGGTCGGGGATCTGCGGACCGCCGACGCGGAATCCGTCGCCCGGGAGACCTTCGGCCGGATGAAGCGGGAACCGGCGCCGCAGCCCTTCATCCCCCGGGAACCGATGCAGACGGGCCCGCGGGTCGCCGAGGAGACGATGGACGTCCGGCTGGCGCGGATCGCGGTGGCCTTTCCCTCGGTCGCCCTGCCGGATCCGGACGTCCCCGCCCTGGACCTCCTGGCCACCATTCTGGGCGACGGCCGCGGAAGCCGGCTCTACCGGAGGTTGCGGGAGGAAAAGGAACTCGCCCACCAGATCAGCGCCTGGTCGTACACGCCGGCCGACCCGGGCCTCTTCGGCATCACCGCCGTTGCGGACCCGGACAGGATCGACGCCCTGCGCACGGGCATTCTGGAGGAGATCGAAGCGGCCCGGAAGGCCCCGCCCTCCGAGCGGGAACTCGAGCAGGCCGTGCGCAAACGGACCGCCGACTGGGTCCGGGGGGAACAGACGATGTCTGGGCAGGCCCGCGATATCGGCGAAGGGGAACTCTCCACCGCCAATCCGCGGTTCGACGCGGTCTATCTCGAGGCCCTCGCGGCGACGACGCCGGCGGAGGTCCTCCGGGTCGCCCGACGCTATCTCGACCCATCCAGGGCCAACTGGGCCGTCATCCGGCCGGCGGCGCCCTCCGGCGGGACGTCGGCCGAAGAAGCCGCGGAAGAGACCGCGGCGCGGCCGGATCCGCTGGAACAGGCGACGCTCGAGCGGCTTGAAAACGGGGTCCGGGTGATCCTCATCGAGGATCACCGCCTCCCCCTGGTGGAGATCCGGGCCGTTCTGCCGGCCGGAGTCCTGCTGGAAAACGACCGGAACAACGGCATCACGGCCCTGACGGCCCGTCTCCTCCTCAAGGGAACCGAGCGCCGCACCGCGGAACAGATCACCGACGCGATCGAATCGCAGGGCGGCCTGATCTCGGCGGCCGCGGGGAACAATACCCTGTACGTCTCGCTGAGCGTGTTGAGCGAACAGACCCCGACGGCGGTGGATCTTCTCGGGGACGTCCTCCTGCATCCGACCTTTCCCGAGGACGCCTTCGCACGGGAACGCGACGCCCAGATCGCGGCGGTGCGCGCGGAGAAGGACCAGATTCTCCAGATGGCCCAACGCCTCCTGCGGGAAACCGTCTTCGGTCGCCATCCCTATCGACTTTCGCCTTCCGGCCAGGAGAAATCCCTCGAAGGGCTCACCCGGCGGGATGTCGTCGATTTCCACCGCCGGATTCTCCGGGGGGACGAGCTGGTCGTGGCGATCGCCGGCGATTTCCGCCCGGAAGCCGCCCTGAACGAACTGCGCAAGGCCCTCGGGAACGTTCCCTCCGGCACGGGGATCCCCCTGCCCGAAGAGACCCCTGCGCCGATCCGACATCCCATCGAGCGAGAATGGGAGATCGATCGGCAACAGGCCGTCGTGCTGGTCGGGTTCGTCGGGGTCGACGTGGCCAGCCCGATGCGGCCCGCCCTCGACGTGATCAGCACCGCTCTTTCCGGCCAGGGAACCGGCCTGTTCGAACGGATCCGGGAGGATCGGGGACTCGCCTATTACGTCGGGGCCTTCCAGTTCACCGGTCTTCATCCCGGTCTCTTCGCGCTGTACGCCGGCACCACCCCCGAGGCCGCCGGAACCGTCCGCGACGAGCTGCTGGCCGAGGTGGAACGCATCCGCACCGCGGGACTCGGTCCCGAGGAACTCGAACGGGCGCGAAACCGGATCCTGGGCGGAATCGAGATGCGCCGCCAGCAGATCGGCGACCGGGCCCTCCAGGCGGCCCTCGACGAGCTGTACGGACTGGGATACGATGACGCGCTGCGGCTGCCGGACCGCTATCGGGCCGTCGGCCCCGACGACGTCCTCGAGACGGCCCGGCGGATCCTGCGGCCCGACGCCTGCGTGGTGACCATCGTCCGGCCCCCGGTCGAACCGGCGCCGGCCCCGGAGGGATCCGCTTCCGGGATCGAGCGGAAGGAGGACGGATCGGATGACGAATCAGTCGAATAACGCCCCATCAGGCCCCGAACAGATCTTCACCCTGCACATCCTCGGTCTCGCCCAACAGGCGATGCAGGCCCTCGGCCTGGTGCCGGATGCGGGCTCCGGGCGGGTCGAACGCGATCTGGAGGCCGCCCGCACCCTGATCGATCTGCTCAGCGCACTCGAGGACCGCACCCGGGGCAACCTCTCCGCGGAGGAAGCCCGGGTCCTGCGCAATGTCCTCACCGAATTGAGGCTGGCCTTCGTCGAGGTCTCCGACCGCGCCGGCGGAACCGGAACGGAGCCTTCGGAGGAACGGACGCCGGCCGCCGCGGAGCCCCCCGGAGAGGAATCGGAGCCGGAGGAATCCGCCCGCGGCGGCACCGCGCCGGAACATCCCGCCCGGGACGCCGGAAACGGCGGAAACGACGAGCGGCGGGTTCGATTCCACAAGACCTACGACTGAGCCTCCCCGGGCGCGGGGCGGTTTCGGCCGAATGGAACGAAACGTGCTCCATTCAGCCGGTTCTCCCTCCCGGACCGGGGGGCGAAGACCGAACTTTCGTGTTGACTCCGATCGTTATTTGGGGTAGATATGGCTGTTGCACTAGGAAAGTGCCCGCACGGTGGGCGGCGTTCCCGGCGACAGAAGGCCCGAAGATCTCGAAGGGCTGAAGGAGGAGAAGCGCGGAGGGAAGCGCTGGAAAGTAGGGTTTGAAACATCGTCAGGTTTCCTATAGCGTCGTTATGCGCAGAAAAGGGAAGTAACTGGCTGAGTATCAGGGGGGCAACCATTCGCCGCATGGAGTGAAACCACAGGCCAGGCGGCGACGAATTCTGGAGGAGGGTAGACAATGAGGAAGATTGTGATAGCGGCTCTGGTAGCCGTCGCCGGCTTGTCTCTGGTGCTGCCGGCAAGCGCGTTGTACGAATGGTCGTTCGACTTCGCAACCGATCCGACGACCGAGTGGAGCGTGAACAACCTGAACTGGGCTCTGGATCCCGTCGGCACGCCCGTGCGGACCGCCTTCACCTGGGACGGAACGCTCGGGGTGCCTTACATCGAGACGCTCGATTACCTGGAGTACAATCCGACCGGTTCGCCGACGCTTCTGCACGTCTTTTCGCAGAGCGCGACGTACGGGAACGCGATCCAGGTGAGCCCGGTGGTGGTGACGGCCCTCGGCTTCGACGTGGGCCACAACTTCACCGAGGCTGCCATCGTCGATACCGTGGCCGTTCAGGCCAGCTACGCGGCTTCGCTCGATCTTTCGAGCATCGCGTGGACCCTCGGGGCCCCGCGGTTCATCAAGCTGTCGTACGAAACCGGTTTCGGCCAGGGCGGCGAACGGTTCATCCTGGACAGCGTCAGTTATTCGGTGACGCCGGTTCCCGAGCCCGGGACCCTGTTGATCGGGGCTTCCCTGGTGGGACTGTCGGGGTTCTCGCTCCGGCGGCGGGCCCGGAAGAACAAGGCGCAGTCGTAGAGGCGAATGGTTGCTTTTGCCGCCGTCCCGGGCGGTTCGCCCGTCCGGGGACGGCGGAGGACGCGTGAAAGGAAGGCGTGCTTTTGATGGAGCCGCCGACAGGACAAGGACAGGGGGGCCGGATCTCCGGAGAAACGGGGATCCGGACATGCTCGGTTGAGCTTTAGGAGGAAGAGGCGATGTATAGACGATTTCTGATCGCCGCGGTGACGTTGCTCGTGGGGGGCGCGATGTTGACGGCGTCGGCGGATGTGATCTGGCAGGATCCGTTCGACGACGGCGCCAACTGGTCCCTTACGTACCTTTTCGCGACGCCGAACTTCGACGGAACGACCACCTTTGCCAAGGATCCTCAGTACCAGGCCCAACCCGGCACGGCGCTCCGGATGACGACTCCGGAACTCCTGCCGTGGTACGGGGACGCCTGGGTGACGAACCGGATCGATTCGGTCATCAACGGCCAGTCGCCGTATTTCGCGCGCCTGCGGTTGTATGCCGAAACCTATTCGGCCCCGGTGCTCGATCCTTCGTATCTGGTGGAAAGCAAGATCATCCAGACGATCGACGCCACCACGACGCCGGTCGAACTGGTGACCTATTTCACCGATTTCACCTGGGCGAGCGCCCCGGGCGGCGATCTCCCCGGCTGGGTGAACTTCAAATACGAGCTCGTCGGACCGCCGTCCCAGGAGATGGAGTTCACGGCGGATCATCTGAGCTACAGCGTCGTGCCGGAACCCGGGACGCTTCTCATCGGCAGCCTGCTTGTCGGTCTTTCCGGCTGGCGGTTCCGCCGCCGCAGGACCGCGGACTGATCCCGTCTCCGACTCCGTAGAGCTTTGCCGAGAACAGCCCGGCGTCCGGTCCCTCCCCCGGGACCGGGCGCCGTTTTTTCTCTTTCGCCGGGGTTCGCCGCCGCTCCCGGCACGGCGGGATCGCCCGGATAACGCGCCTCCCGCGCGTATACGCGCAGTTCCCGGCCGGGCGGCGAACAGAGATCAGAGACGAATCAGGTACGATCGCTCCACGGATTCACACGCCTGGATCTTCTCCAGAGTCGCCGGGGTCGGGATGCTGTCGAGATTGAGGATCATGATCGCATCCCCGCCTTCCTCGCGGCGGCCGAAGGTCATCCGGCCGATGTTGATCCTCTCCTCGCCGATCACCGTGCCGATGAACCCGACCAGTCCCGGACGATCCCGGTTGAAGGTCACCAGCAGCGTCCCCTCGGGGACGGCCTCCAGGGAATAGTCGTTGATCCGCACGATCCGGGGATTCGACGGGCTGCCGAAGAAGGTTCCCTCCACGGTCAGATCGCCTTCGTCCCCCTGCATCTCGAACAGAATCGAATCCGTGAACTCCCGCGCCGCCGAGGACCGGCTCTCGACGACGGCGATCCCCATGTGCTCCGCCACGGCGGGAGCATTGACGATGTTGACCTCCTCGCCGACGGAGGTCTTGAGAAACGCCTCCAGGAAGGAACGCGTCACGGGATCGGTGTTCACTCCGGCGGTCTTCCCCGAATACGTGATGGTGATCTT
>CAYNBQ010000058.1:0-24484 GCA_964395275.1 uncultured Verrucomicrobiota bacterium | reverse complement strand
CTCCTTCGTTCCGCAAATGCGGAACTACGAAGGACAAGTCGCAGGACAAGGCGGGGATCGGCCTCCTACTCTGTTGACGCGCCGGCGCCGGGACGGGTCCCTTTACGGATCCGATGCGAAGCCGAGGTTCGCAGAAGGGACCTTCCCTTCTCGCGTGTCACCGCACGCGGGACCAGGCGTTCTCGATCGCCGCACGGGTCGGGTAACTCATCGGGATGAAGACGAGCGCCGGGCCGAAGCCGAACCAGCCCTTCCAATACGGGTATCCGAGCAGGCAGATCACCAGCCCCACGATCCCGGCGGACTCGGCCAGACCGAGCTGCACGATCCTGCTGCGGATCTCCGCGGAGGCGTACTCGGTCCAGGGAGCCGGACGCCGGATCGGTTTCATCAGCATCAGGCGAACGGCGGAGGCCGCGCAGATGGACGAAACCGCCAGGATCCCCAGCACCATGGGCAGGTAGGGCTGGGATTCCGGAAGATCGGATGCCCCGATCATCCCGCCCAGGAAAAAGCCGAGTACTGCGTAGAGCACCACGCTGCCGAGAAACGCCGCCCAGAACACCGCCAGCATACGGTGCAACGCCGCGGGGTCCTGCGGGAGGCCCGCTGAATCCGGTTGGCTCATGTTCGCCCCCCTTCACACGCACGCCTTCGCGGCCGCCCGCGCTTGTTGCGCGCACGGACCGGGTTTAGCATGGATCGGGTGCCCGGAGGGAGAACCAAGATGCCGCGGCCGGAAGCGCCAGGTGCAAGCCGGATGGATTGCCTCGGCTTCTGCGAACGGTCCGCCGGATCGATCCGTCCCCGGCTCCGCCGGGGGTTTACCCTGATCGAACTGCTGGTCGTCATCGCCATCATCGCGATCCTGGCTTCCCTCCTTCTGCCGGCCGTCCAGCAGGCCCGCCGCGCGGCGAAAGCGGCCGTCTGCTTCAGCAACCTGCGCCAGATCGTCGCCGGCTGGCGGATGTACCTCGACGACGAAGAGGGATATTTCCCCTCGTACGGCCGGTACACCTGGCTCCTCTACGTCTACGGCGGCGCGGACGGAGAATGGACCAAGGACACCTTCCCCTCCCAATCGAGGATCCTCTACCCGTACCTGCCCGATCCCGGGGTCTTCCACTGCCCGGTGGACGTCGGATCCTTCGGGGACCCTCCCAGCTACGAGGTCGTCGGCAACAGCTACCCGTGGAACGCGGTGCTCGGAGACCTCTACATGTACCAGCGCGCGCTCCAGGGCATCAACGTCCGGCGCGTCCGCAAACCGACGCGCACGGTGCTGGTGACGGAGGATCCGGTCCTGCGCTGGTGGTACGGATACCCGGGAGAGGTGAACTGGCACTACCGCGGCAAGCCGATGGGATTGGTCGGGTTCGTCGATGGACACGTCGACTGGCGCACCGGCATCAAGTCGGCCGTCGGCAAGGATTTCACCTTCGTGCCGTAGGCGGACCGAACCGGACCGGTCCTGTCGCATCCCGTCCGCCGGGGACGGACCGATCGCCGATCCCTACTCCATCGATTCGCGGAGAAGATCGCGGAATTCTTCCCGGGAGACTTCGCCGAGTTCCCGGCCCCGTTTCTTCAGTTTCTCGTTCAGACGGATCGCGGTCTGCTGCATCCGGCCGTGCGTCTCTTCGGAACCGCCGACCAGATGGAAGTTCGGGCCGCGCGTGACGCGGATGTGCTCGTCCTCGTTGTCCAGCCCCACCCCGAGAAGCAGGGTGCGCCGGCGCTTTCGTTCCGCATGGTCCGGGGAGGAATCGCGCATGGCGCTTTCAACCTACGGCCCCGGCCGAATCGCTGTCAACGGTCGGGTTCACGGCGGGAAGGCGTGGGCCGGGTTTCCGGCACGAACGGCCCTTCCAGTGGATCCCTCCCCCGAAGTGATGCCACCAGGCCGATCGGAGGGCGATCAGCGAGTAGAGAAAGGTGCTGACCGGCGCGGAGAAGGCGTAGAGATGCCCGATGGAGAAGATCCGCGTGACGGGACGGAAGACGGTCCACTGGGTCGCGACGCAGAGGGCGGCGGGGATCCACACCCCGAACCATGCGGCGGGATTCGGCGAGAGGAGGATCAGGACGGGCGCCGCCAGGGCGCAGGCGTAAGGAAGCCAGACGAAGTAGACGGCGGCGAGGATCGCCCAGAGCAAGCGCGCGGGCGAAAATCCCAGGCACGGATAGGCATGTCGCCCGAGCCCCTGCCAGAGATCGTGAAAGGAATCGTACATCCGGGTCTGGACCATCTTCGAGGTCACCACCGCGGTCAGTCGCGCCCCGGCGCTCTTCCAGATCCGGGCCAGGGCGGTGTCTTCCAGGATCTCGTCACGCACGGCGGCGTGTCCCCCGAGTTCCCGGTAGAGATCGGCCCGCACGAGGATGTATCCGCCGACGAGGAGGGCCTCCGGACGATCCGGATCGTTGGCGCGATCGATCCGCCACCGGATGGCCACCAGCACGCCGAACAGCGGCATCATCACCCGGTCCCAGAAGCTGGTCACCTCGATCCGCGGGAGGATCGAGAGGGCGTCGGAACCGATCCGCAGGGCCTCGGCGACGGCGCGGCGCAGGGAGGTCGGTTCGTGCCAGACGTCGGCGTCGGTGAACAGGAGCCATTCGCCGTCCGCCTCGGCCGCGGCCTGCCATGCGGCCCAGGATTTCCCGATCCATCCTTCGGGCCGGGGACGACCGCGGACCAGGCACAACCGGGGATCCTTCGCCGCCAGGCCCATCACGATCCGGGCGGTGTCGTCGGTCGACTCGTCGTCGACGACGATCACCTCAAAATCCTCGTAATCAAGGGCCAATACCGAACCGAGGCATCGTTCGATGTCCGCCTCTTCGTTCCGTGCGGGGATCAGGACCGACACCCGGGGGGCCCGTTTCCCGGGGATCTCGGGGGAGACGTCGTCGATCGTCGTCACCTCCCGCCGCGCCGAAAGGGTGCGCCGGAAGATGAAGATCCAGACCAGCAGGGAACAACCCAGGAGAATCTGGAGGGTGATCAGGGGATGAATGTTCATCGAGAGCTCTCTCGAAGACGATCCGTTGCGACCGTCTTCCCGCAGGCCGGTCCCCTGCGGGAACGGGAAAGCGCCCTCCATCGTACAGGGGACGGCTCGTTCGTGCAACGGAGGGACCGGACCCGCCCGCCCTTTCGCGGGAAAGGGTTCGGGGGTATCGTCCGCCCGGCGTCATGGACATTCTCAGGCCATTGTTCGATCCCCGCGGCTACTTCTTCTGGTTGATCGTGGTTTCGGTCGCCTGCGCCGCCGCCGAACGGATCCGCCCCTGGCGGCGGTCCCAGCCGGCGCTGCGGCCGCAGATCGGGCAGGATCTCTTCTGGCTGGTCTTCAACGGGCATTTCGCCGGGATTCTCGTGGCCCGGGGAATCCAGGCGGGGGCCGAGTGGGCCATCCCGGGGATGTCGCGGATCCGGGAAATCCATCTGCTGGGGACGCACCCGGTGTGGTTCCAGGCGGCGGTCTTCTTCGTGGCGAAGGACTTTCTCGAATGGTGCGTCCACAACTTCCTGCATCGCGTCCGATGGCTCTGGACCTTTCATAAGCTGCATCACTCGATCCTGCAGCTCGACTGGATCGGCAGTTTCCGGTTCCACTGGATGGAGATCGTCGTCTACCGGAGCCTGACCTATCTGCCGATGATGATCCTCGGCGTGGACGGCGGGGTGATTCTCTGGGTGGCGGTCGCGGCCACGTTGATCGGGCATCTCAACCACAGCAATCTCGACATCACCTGGGGGCCGTTGCGCTACGTCTTCAATTCGCCGCGGATGCACGTCTGGCATCACATGCACGACCTGCCGCCGAACCATCCGAAAGGGCTGAACTTCGGGATCTCGCTGAGCCTCTGGGACTGGATCTTCGGCACGGCCTGGTGGCCCGACCCCGCGGAGTGTCCCGAGCAGCAACCCCGGGCCCTCGGGTTTCCCGGGCAGGAGGCCTTCCCGAGATCCCTGTTCCGCCGGCTGATCTATCCGATCGGCGAAATCCTGCCGCGCAACGCGGTTCGGTGAGCGGCGCCCCCAGGCTCCGGACGGGAACGCGCCTCAGGCCGAAGGATCGTCCCGAGCGATCCAGACGGCCCCGTCCCGGGCCGGGATCCGGAGATCGGCGGGGAACCGCGGAAGATCCGGCCCGTAGAGGGTCGTCCACTTCGTTCCGGCGGAGTCGTCGATGCCCGGGAGACCGCGTTCGAAGATCGCTTCGGTCGTCGCCGCGTTGAGGACGATCACCGCGCGTTCGTCCCCGGCGCGCCGTTCGTACGCCATCGTTTCCCCGCGGGCGAAGAGGGTCCGGTAGCGGCCGAGCCGCAGCACGCGGTGCCGACGGCGCAACCCGATCATCGTGCGGTACCAGGCCAGGAGGTCGTGATCCCAGGAGGATTCGTCGTCCCACGGAAACGCGGCGCGGCATCCCGGATCGGGGCCGCCGCTCATGCCGATCTCGTCCCCGTAGTAGACGCACGGCGCCCCGGGCATGGTCATCTGGCAGAGCACGAGCAGCCGCACCGCGGAAGGATCGCCGTTCACGGTCCAGGCGACTCGGGCGGTGTCGTGACTGTCGATCAGGTTCAACTGCGCGAAAACGACCTCGGGATCGTAGCGTTCGTGCAGGGCCTCGATGCGCCGGGCGAACGCGCCCGCGTCGAGGGGTTCGAACGGATACCCGCCCGGTTCGTAATCGAACCGAAGGGTCCCGCGGGCCAGGAATCCGTAGGCGGCGCGGTTCCACGGGTAGTTCATCACGGCGTCGAACCGGTCGCCCCGGAGCCATTCCTGCGCCTCGTGCCAGATCTCGCCGCAGAGGTAGGCGTCCGGATTCGCGCCTTTGACCACGTCGCGGAACTCCCGCCAGAAGGAGGGATCGTCGATCTCCTCCGGAACGTCCAGGCGCCAGCCATCCGCGCCGAACTCGATCCAGTGCCGGGCGACGCGCAGGAGGTAATCCCGCACGCCCGGATTGCGGATGTTGAACTTCGGCAGCGCGGGGAGGTTCCACCAGCATTCGTAGTTCGGCGGACGCCGTTTCGAAGAGGAATACGGCCGCAGGGGCCAGCGCCGGATCAGGAACCAGTCGCGGTACGGGGACCGTGGGCCGGTCTCCAGAATGTGATGAAAGGCCCAGAAGCCGCGGCCCGAATGATTGAAGACCCCGTCGAGAATCACCCGGATCCCCCGCGCGTGGGCCGCGTCGAGAAGTTTCCGCAGAGCCCCGTTTCCCCCGAGAAGGGGATCGACCTGGAAATAGTCGTAGGTGTGATAGCGGTGGTTCGACGCCGAGGCGAAGACGGGATTCAGGTAGAGGGCGGTGACGCCCAGCTCCTCGAGGTAATCGAGCCGGTCGACGATCCCGGCCAGATCGCCGCCCTGGAATCCCTGTTCCTCGGGAGGGCTTCCCCAGGGTTGGAAGACCGTGCCCGGGGGCACGACCGATTCCCGCCCGCGGGCGAAACGATCCGGGAAAATCTGGTAGAAAACGGCCTCCTTCGCCCAATCCGGTGTGTGGATCCCCATGGCATTGCCTCCCGTGCGATTGTCGGGAAGATAACGCAAAGGGCGGAATTCACGAACGCCGGGATCGGAGTCTACGTTTCGGGGAGACGCGGAACGACGCTTCCGGCGGGATGTGTCGTATCCGCGGAACCTCCGGGCCGGCGCGGCGAAGGACGGCGGCTGAGGATCCGCCGCACCCGGAAGCGAACCGAAGGAGGCCTGCCGATGGCGAACGAGGAAATCCGACGCGAGGTGCGGGAACACGCCGCGGAGATCGAAGCCTGCAACCAGCGCGGCGGCCGGATGCTCTCCGTGGTGGACCTGGTCGAGGCCGGAACCCTGACCCCGGCCCTGGCCGCGTACGCGTGGGCGGCCATCGGTTCCGGGGCCTCTTTCGTCGTCGGCGCCATGCCGAGCGGCGCGGGCAAGACCACCGTGATGGGCGCCCTGCTGAACTTCGTTCCTCCCGGCACCCGGCTGTGCACGGCCGACGGTATCGCCGCCATCCGTCACGGGCTGGGCCATCCCGAACCGCGCCGATGCTACATCTGCCACGAGATCAGCGACGCCCCCTACTACGGGTACCTCTGGGGGCGGGACCTGCGCGCGTGGTTCGAACTCGCGGAAGTGGGGCATCTGCTGGCGTCGAATCTGCATGCGGACTCCTTTCTCGAGGCCCACGAACAGATCTGCGGCGAGAACGCGGTGCCGGAAGAGGCTTTCCGACGGTTGAATCTCCTCTTCTTCCTCTCGATCGGCCACGAGGGCGAGGGACTGGACCGCAGGATCGTCGAGGTGTGGGAGAGCGACGGGCGCGGGGCTCACCGATGCGTCTATGAATTCCACGATGCGGAGGGGCGGGACCCGGCGGCGGGAAGTCTCCTGGTCGATCCCGCGGAGGCGGCCGAAGCCCGGCGGGATCTCGACGAGCTGCTGGGTTCGGGCCTCCGGACGATCGAGGAGGTCCGCGCGTTCGTGCTGGACCGGCGCAGGCCGGATTCGTAGGAACCGGAGGACGCCCCGTCGGGGGTCGTCTTCGGTTGTGTGCGGCCGGCGCGCCGTCGGCGGTACGACCCTGCCGGCTCTGCGCGTCGTCGTGACCCGCGAAGGAAGCCCCCCGGAGCCCGAGCGCACCGTTCTTCCGCATCCGAAATCGCCCCGCAGGCGCGGGGCTCCTACTTTGGGGGGAACCGGCCGGAAGCCCCAAAACAGAGTAGGAGGCCGATCCCCATCGGCCGATCTCTTCCCGCGCGCCGGGGACCGTTCCCTTCACGGAACCGGCGTGCGGGGCAGGTTCGTGCAAGGGACCTCGGTGCTTTGCGCACTTTCCGCCCCGGGCGAAATCAGAGTAGGAGGCCGTTCCCCATCGGCCGACGTCCTGCTCCGTCGCGCCCGATGGGCGTGACTTCCCACCTTCGCCGAGGCTTCGGAGGACAAGACGAAGGAGAACAGGACGTCGCGGCTCCACAAGCGGTCCTTCGTGGGAAGAAGGCTGGCCCCCAAAGGAAGACGCGTGGAGCCGGGGGGCCCACCCAGGACACGGCCGCATCCGGGATCGCCCGAGCGGGGTCGGGCTCCTACTTTGGGGGAATCGGCCGCAAGCCCCAAAACAGAGTAGGAGGCCGATCCCGCTCGGCCGACGTTCCTGGCGCGCCGGGGACCGTTCCCTTCACGGAACCGATGCGCAGCGGAGGTTCGGAGAAGGGACCCGTCCCTCTCTCCCCCCGCAAAAGGCCGCCCGATGAAGCCGGAACAACCTCCCGGGCGCCATGGCTCCACAAGCCGCCCCTTGCGGGAGCCCCGCCCCCCGTCGGACGGTCCGGGGAGAACGCTCCGGGCCGCGGGCCTTTTCGAGGCTCGCCTTCCGGGGCGTGAAGGGGTATGCTGAAGCCTTCAGCCGCGGTTCACGTCCCGCAGGGACACCGGGAAGAGGCCGCGATTCTTCCCGGCATCATTGAATTTCAACCCAACCAGGGGATTTCACCATGCCGATCGGAGAACATCACAAAGAAACGAGCGTCATCACCGATCTGATCCTCGAAGCGGCCGAGAAGGCGCGCAAAGAGGTCGACCACACGCCCGAACCGTCCCTGACCCGCAAGGTCCAGTGGCCCGTGCAGTGCACCGTGGGCCCCGGACTGGAGGGGGCGATCGCCTGCGAGACCCGCGTCGGCTACGTCGACGGAACCAAGGGATGGCTGGTCTATCGCGGATACGACATCTTCGATCTCTGCGCGTATTCGACGTACGAGGAGGTGAGTTATCTCCTCCTTCACGGTTCCCTGCCGACCGAACGGCAGTTGAAATCCTTCATCGGTACGCTGCGGGATTATCGGCACCTTCCCGCAACCAAGCGGATCCTGATGGGATTCCCGGTCGAGAAGATGAACGCCATGGCGGCGCTGCGGATCGGCGTGAACATGATGCGCCAGGAGTTCACCTACTCCGACCAGGAAGGGGGGCGTCCCGACGTCAGCGACGCCATCGCGGCCGACGAGGACTCGATCCCGATGGAAACGCCGCCCCGCGGTTTCTCCCGTGCGATCTACGAGTTTCCGAGCCGTCGCACGATCCGCCCCAAACCGATCGCCCCCGTGGAGGAAGGGCTGGCCCATGCGGCGGGCATCGATTCCGCGTACCACCTGATCGCCGGCATCGCCTCCCTGGCGGGGGCGGTCAACCGGGTCCGCACGGGGCATCTCCCCCTGGAGCCGGATCCCGAAATGAGCCACGCGGCCAACGTCATCTACATGATGACCGGACGCCGACCGACGCCGGTCGAGGAGCGGATCATGGACGTCATCCTGATCCTGCACGCCGACCACGGCATGAACGCCAGCACCTTCGCGGCGCTGGTCGTGGCCTCGACGCTGGCCGACATCTACTTCGCGGTCGGATCCGGGATCGCCGCGCTGCAGGGACCGCTGCACGGCGGGGCGAACGAGAGGGTGATCGACACGCTCCAGGAAATCGGTTCGGTGAAAAACGTCCGCCCGTGGTTCGAACAGGCGCGCAGGGAAAAGCGCAAGATCATGGGCTTCGGTCACCGCGTCTACCGGGCGTACGATCCGCGCGCGCGGGTCCTGGCGCCCCTGGCGGAGTATCTCTCCAGGAACAACCGGCAGAACCGCCACATGTTCCGGATCGCGCGCGCCCTCGAGAAGGAGGTCGTCTCGACCCTGGGCAGGGAGAAGAAGATCTTTCCGAACGTCGATTTCTACTCCGGGCTGGTCTATTCCGCGCTGGACATCCCGGTGGAGATGTTCACCCCCCTGTTCGCCGTGGCGCGCGTTTCCGGCTGGACGGCCCGGATCATAGAATACCTGAAGAGAAACCGGATCTTCCGGCCCCGGGGCGTGTACGTCGGCCCGTTCGATCTGCAATACAAGCCGATCGAGGAACGGCGCTGACACGCACGTTCGACGGTCCCGAAGGGAGGCGGTTCCGATGCGATCCTCCCGTGGAAACCGCGGAAGCCTCCGGCGCCGGGCGGGGCGGACGGCGATCGCCCTGTCGCTGGCGACGGCCGTTTCCTGCGGCTCGCAGCGTCCGGAAGGCGCGCCGGATGCGGAAGCCCCCCCGCAGGGGTCTCCGGCGGCGCAATCCGGGGACGCCGTGCGGGAAGATGTCCGCTACGCCCGGTTGCGCCGCGAGATGGTCCGCCGCCAGATCGAGGCCCGGGGGATCCGCAACCCCCGGGTGCTCGCGGCGATGCGCAAGGTGCCCCGCCACGAGTTCGTCCCGGAGCGGGTTCGCCGGCTCGCCTACGCGGACGGTCCCCTGCCGATCGGCCACGGTCAGACGATCTCCCAGCCCTACATCGTGGCCCTGATGACCGAGCTGGCATCCCCGGACCCGGGCGACCGCGCCCTGGACATCGGTACGGGTTCGGGATACCAGGCGGCCGTTCTGGCGGAAATCGTCGAACACGTCTACAGCATCGAGATCCTCGAACCCCTGGCCGAAGAGGCCGCCCGGCGCCTGCGCCGGCTCGGGTACGAGAACGTCGAGGTCCGTTGCGGCGACGGCTACCGCGGATGGCCCGAGCACGCCCCGTTCGACGTGATCATCCTGGCGGCGGCGCCGGATCACATCCCCCAACCCCTCATCGACCAGCTCGCACCCGGCGGGCGGCTGGTGTTGCCGGTCGGGGAAGGCGACCAGGAACTCGTCGTCGTGACCCGGCGGGCCGACGGCTCGATCGAACGGCGCAACGTGATTCCCGTGCGCTTCGTCCCGATGACCGGAGAAGCCCTCCGGAATCCGCCGGCGGACCGCAGCGGCGGCGCTCCGTAGGGACCGGCCGGAAGGCCCCCGCCGCAGGCGCCTCCGGGGGACCGCCGCCTGGACAGGACCGCGCGAAAATGGGATACTGCGCGTGTCCGACGGCGGCCGAATCGGAACCTGCGGAAGGACCGTCGCGGAATCAACCCAGGGAGGGCGGCGGCAGATGGATCCCGTGTTCCTGGCGCGACTGCAGTTCGCGCTCACGATCTGTTTTCACTTCATTTTCCCACCGATCACGATCGGCACCGCCTGGCTGCTCGTCGTCTCCGAATACCTCGGTTGGAAGAAAAGAGACCCGGCCTGGGTGGAAATCAGCCGGTTCTTCGCGAAGATCCTGGCGGTGAACTT
The DNA here is from genome assembly GCA_964395275.1 of uncultured Verrucomicrobiota bacterium. Classification (GTDB taxonomy): domain Bacteria; phylum Verrucomicrobiota; class CALLYA01; order CAYNBQ01; family CAYNBQ01; genus CAYNBQ01. Next base: position 14,331 of record CAYNBQ010000058.1, on the reverse strand, counting down.
CGCCGTCGGCGTGGCCACCGGCATCGTGATGGAATTCCAGTTCGGGACGAACTGGTCGTCCTACTCGAAGTTCGTGGGCGACATCTTCGGCGCGCCGCTGGCGGCGGAGGCGATCTTCGCCTTCTTCCTGGAATCGACCTTCCTGGGGCTCTATCTCTTCGGGAGAAAACGCGTCTCGCCCGGCATCCACTGGTTCTCGATCCTGATGGTCGCGGTGGGGGCGACGCTGTCGGCCTTCTGGATCCTGGTGGCGAACTCGTGGCAGCAGACGCCCACCGGCTTCGTGGTGCGGAACGGCCGCGCGGAACTCGTCAGTTTCGCGCAGGCGGTCTTCAACCCGTCGATGCTCCCGCGATTCTTCCACACGATGGTGGCGGCCCTGATCAGCGGCGCGTTCTTCATGGGCGGCATCTCGGCCTACCTCGTCCTGAAGGACCGCGGCACCGAGCTGGCCGCGCGGACCCTGAAACTCTCGGTGATCTTCGGCCTGGTCGTCTCGATCCTCGCCCTCTTTCCCACGGGCCACGTGCATGCGCAGCAGGTGGCCAGGACCCAGCCCGAGAAATTCGCCACGATCGAGGGACTCTACACGGCGACCGATCGTCCGCCCGTGATCTTCTTCGGGATTCCGACGCTGGATCCGCCCGGTCTGAAGGCGCCGATCGGGATTCCGGGCATGCTCGGCCTGATGGCCTTCGGCGACCCGGACATTCCCGTCCGCTCCCTGCAGGAGTTCCCCGAGGACGAGGTGCCCCGGGGCGCCGAACTCTGGCTCGCCTTCGTCTCCTTCCACAACATGGTCCTGCTGGGACTCTTCTTCATCCTCGTCACGGCGATCGGCACGTTCCTCGTTTGGAAAGGGCGGATCCTCCGGGCCCGCGGCTTCCTCCGGCTCTTCATGATCTCGATCCCGCTGCCGGTGCTGGCCTGCCAGTTCGGCTGGACCGCCGCGGAGGTCGGGCGCCAGCCCTGGATCGTCTACCGGTTGTTGCGGACCGCCGAGGCGGCCTCCCCGACGGTGGGCGCCGGAGAGATCCTCTTCTCCATCATCCTCTTCGGCCTGGTGTACCTCGCACTCGGGGTCCTCTGGTTCTACCTGATCCTGCGCAAGATGCGGAAGGGACCCGACCCGGTCCCGACCGAGGGAGGGACGGCATAGATGAATCCGACCCTGTTGCAGACCCTCTGGTTTCTCCTCTTCATGGTCCTGGTGGCCGGGTACGCCGTCCTGGACGGTTTCGACCTCGGCGTCGGCGTTCTCTCCCTCTTCCGCAGGGACCCGAAGGAACGGCGCCTGATGATCAACGCGATCGGCCCCGTCTGGGACGGCAACGAGGTCTGGCTGCTGACCGCCGGCGGGGCCCTTTTCGCCGCCTTCCCGCCGGTCTACGCCACGGTCTTCAGCGGGTTCTACCTGGCGTTGATTCTCCTGCTGCTGGCGCTGATCGTGCGCGCGGTCTCCATGGAGTTCCGCAGCAAGATCGAAAGCCCCGCCTGGCAACGCTTCTGGGACCTGGCCTTCGGCCTCGGCAGCCTGCTTCCGGCCGTCCTGCTCGGGGTCGCCGCCGGCAACATCCTCCGGGGGATCCCGATCGACGCCGAGGGGCTCTACCGAGGCGGCTTCCCGGCCCTGCTGAACCCCTTCTCGCTGCTGATCGGACTCCTGGCCCTGGCGATGTTCACCTGCCACGGCGCGAACTACATGGCCATGAAGACCGGGGGAGGGTTCGCCGACGACATGCGCACGGCGGCGTCGCGGGCCTGGACGGCCTGGGTGATTCTCTACATCGCCGCCACCCTGGCCGCCTTCTTCCGGGCGCCGCACCTCTTCGAAGGCACCCTGCGCAACCCCGTTTTCTGGATCGTCTTCCCGATGCTCCTGGCCGGGTTGATCGGCGTGCCCCCGGCCCTGGGGAAGAACCGGCCGGGCGCGGCCTTCGCGGCCTCGTCCCTGGCCGTCGCCGGAACCGTCGGCCTCGGCGGGGTTTCCCTCTACCCGAACCTCGTGCCTTCGACCCTGGATCCGGCGTTCAGCCTGACGGCCGCGAATGCATCCTCCACCGAACGCACGCTGCTGACGATGCTGGTCATCGCCTTGATCGGCATGCCGATCGTGGTCGGCTACACGATCTTCGTGTACCGCGTCTTCAAGGGCAGGGTGGAGATCACGACCGACAGCTATTGATCCCCGGCGTCCGCTCCCGCGGGACGCAGGCGCAGCAGGACGGCGCCGTGGGATTCCACGCTTCCGGACCATCCTTCCGAGGCTTCCGGGATCTCGCGGCGCGCCCACAGGTCGCGGACCCGAAAAGGCCCTCCGCGGAAACCGAGATCCTTCCAGGCGAAATCCACGGTCGCATCCCGCGGACCGCGGTTGAAGAACCCGGCCGCCCACCCCCCGTCCGCCAGTTCCCGGCACCAGACCTCCACCGCCCCGTGCCGGCGGATCCGCCGCCCCTGCCGCCCCAGGGGATCCTGGTCGATTGCGATGACCTCCGGGTTGGTCAGGATCTCCAGGTCCGCCGGTTCCAGGGCGGCCGGATCCGCGCCGAGCATCAGCGGCGCGGCCAGCATGCACCAGAGAGTCATGTGGGTCCGGTACTCCGTGTCGGTGCACCCTTCCCCGGCGATGAACCCGCGGCCGTGCAGGCCCACGACGAGCATGTCGGGATCGTTCCATCGTCCGGGTCCGGCGTACTTCTCCAGGCCCTCCTGCTGCTCGAACCCGATGCTGTCGATGCCGTGCTTCTCGTCCTCGGGACCTTCCCGCCAGTAATCGAGGATGTCGCGCGTCGTACGCCACATCTGGGCCCCGGCCTCCGCCGCCCAGAGCCAGGGCCTGTGGCGGTCCACCGTGGAGATGCTCAGCACGATCGGGCGACCGCTCTCCCGCAGGAGCCGGCCCATCAGGCGGTAGAGTTCGACGACCTTCTCCTCGCCGAAGTCGATGGCGGAACATTCGTCGTACTTCAGGAAATCGACGCCCCAGGAAACGAACTGTTCCACGTCTGCCCGTTCGTGTCCGTAACTGCCCGGTCGTCCCAGGCAGGTCTTCGGTCCCGGGCCGGAGTAGATGCCGAAGAGCAGGCCGCGTTCGTGCAGGAAATCGCCGATCGCCTTCATGCCGGAGGGAAACTTCTGCGGATCGGCGACCAGACGGCCCGCCCCATCCCGTTCCCCGGCCTGCCACCCGTCGTCGATCACCACGTACCGATATCCGAGGTCCCGCATGCCGTTGTCGACCAGGGTCTCCGCCACGCGGCGCACGATCGCCTCGTCGATCCCGGGCCCGAAGCCGTTCCAGGAGTTCCACCCCATCGGCGGAGTCGGCGCGAGAACCGATCGATGATTCGTCTCCATGAATCCTTCTCCCTGCGGACGGCCGCACAAGACGACGGAAGGTAGGGAATCCGACCCCGGGAAGACAAGCGAACGTCCGCCCCGTCCGCGGGAAACGCGGACGCCGGATCTTCTTTCCTCCGGCGGTTCTTTCCGGGAAACTCGAAACAAACCCGATCGTGCGGATCGGAAGGAGCCCGCGTATCGTGACCCCTCGAATGATCGGCCTTCATGTCGTTTTCTTCTTGTCGTTCCTCGCCGGATGGACGCCCGCGCCGCTCGGAACCGCCTCCGACCGCGTCCTGGTCCTCGTGGATTCCTCGGTCCGCCGGCCCCTGGAGCCGGGCCTGGAAAGGTATTTCGCCGACGTCCGCGGCCGGTTCGACGTCGAGTTCCGCGTGGTGAGCGACGGTTTCTACCGCATGAAACCCGAAGAGATCCGGGCCCGCCTCCGGCGCGAATACGGGCCCCCGGACGGTCCGCTCGTCGGCGCGATTCTGGTCGGGCCCATTCCCGCCGCGCTGAAAGGGGGCCCGCAGGGCCCCGTCTATCCCGCCCCCCTCTACTACGAGGATTTCGACGCGGAATGGATCGACGCGGACGGCGACGGCGTCTTCGAAGAGATCCGGACCGACCGTTCGACCAATCCGACCGAGATCTGGACGGCCTGGTGGGTGCCCCCTTCCAACGATCCGGCCGGGCAGGTGCGGCTGTTGCAGGGGTTCCTCGAGAAACTCCACCGGCACTACACGGGGGAATCGAGGGGGCGCAACGGCGCGGTCTTCATCGCCGGCAACGGCAACAGCGTCGAAATCACCGAGGCATGGACCGTGCTGCTCGACGAGGCCCTGCAGCGGGCCGGCCAGGGCGTCGCGCGCGTCTACAGCCGGTACGGCGAGATGAAGGAGGCCGTGCTGCCGGATCCCGGCCCCGAGTTCACCGCCGATGATTTTCTTGCCATGCTCACCGGGTCCCGCTGGCAACACGTCCACACGCTGACCCACGGGTCGCCTTCCGGGTTCTACTGGTCCAACGGGGGACGCGGCGTGGCGATCACCACCGACACGATCGACTTCTCCCGTTTCGACCGAACCGGCCCCGTGATCTTCACCACCTCCGGATGCAGCAACGGCGTCTTCCGGGGGGGACTGGGACGGAGTTTCGATTTCGCCCGCAGCATCGGCAACCGACTGCTCTTTTCGCCGCGGACCCTGACCATCGTCTTCTACGGGTCGGCCTCGCCCCAGTCCGCCGGCGTCTTCGCCGGATTCCACACGCCCCTGGTCGAGGCCCTCGTGCCGGAAGACGGCGGATACATCGCCGAAGGCTATTTCCGCATGAGGAACACAGACGTGACCTGGGGACTCCAGCACTTCATTTTCCGCGGCGTCGACGAGAAAATCCTCAATGGCGATCCCTTTGCACGGTACGATCGGGCGGACCGACCCTGACCGGATCCCCCGGTCCGCGTCCCGTTCCGGGAGGCATCCGGGGGGCGCCGTCGTTCGAAGAAGGGAGTTCCGCCTGCATGTTGAACGGATCCGCGACCCCGTCCCGTAAAGGGGACGAACCGGCGAAAAGACCCGGATGCGCCTCCGGTTTCTCCCGCGGCTCCCGGATGATCGTCCTCGGGCTTCCCCTGATTTCCGCAATTCTTCTTCCGGCCCTGGCCTTCGGCGCCGAGGACTCCCTGTCCGTGCCGACGATGACCCATCGGATGATGATGCTGGCCCTCCAGCTGGGCGTCATCGTCATCGCCGCGCGCCTGGGAAACATCCTCTTCACCCGGATCGGTCTGCCCGGCGTCGTCGGAGAGCTGATGACGGGGGTCGTCATCGGCCCCTACGTCCTGGGCCGCGTTCCCCTCCCCGGCTTCCCCGACGGCCTTTTTCACCTGCACGACGCGGTGGCGGTCGGCTCGATCCCGGTCTCCCCGGAACTCTACGGCATCTGCACCGTGGCCTCGATCGTCCTGCTCTTCCTCGTCGGCCTCGAGACCGACATCGGCCTGTTCCTGCGCTACTCGGTCGCCGGCAGCGCCGTCGGCGTCGGCGGGGTGGCGGTTTCCTTCCTGATGGGCGACCTGATGGCGATCCTTTTCTCGCCGATGCTCTTCGGCGAACGGCTCGGGTTCTTCGACGCCCCCTGCCTTTTCCTGGGGATCATCTCGACGGCGACATCCGTCGGCATCACCGCGCGGATCCTCTCCGAAAACCGCAAACTCGATTCGCCCGAAGGCGTGACGATCCTGGCCGGCGCGGTGATCGACGACGTGCTCGGCATGATCCTGCTGGCGATCGGGATGGGAATCATCACCGCGTCCAGGGCGTCGGGCGGCGTGGACTGGGGGCACATCGGCGCCATCGCCGTCAAGGCCGTCGCCGTCTGGATGGCGGCGACCGTCCTGGGGCTTGCGGCCGCGCGCAGGATCAGCACCCTCCTGAAGGCCTTCCGGGATCTTTCCGTGATCGCGATCATGGCGCTGGGCCTGGCGATGATTCTGGCCGGCCTCTTCGAGGAAGCGGGCCTGGCGATGATCATCGGCGCCTACGTCATGGGCCTCTCCCTGTCGAAAACCGATCTGCGCCACGTCATCCGCGAGAAGCTCTATCCGATCCATGTCTTCCTCGTGCCGGTCTTCTTCACCGTGATGGGCATGCTCGTCGACGTCCGCGCCCTGACATCCCGCGAGGTCCTTCTCTTCGGACTGCTCTACACGGCCGTCGCCGCCGCGGCGAAGGTCATCGGATGCGGTCTGCCCGCGCTCTTCGTGAACTTCAACCTGCGCGGCGCGCTGCGGATCGGCACCGGCATGCTGCCGCGCGGCGAGGTCACCCTGATCATCGCGGGAACCGGTCTCGCGGCGGGACTGCTGAATCCCAGGATCTTCGGCGTGGTGGTCTTCATGACCGCCGCCGCGGCCCTGGCGGCGCCGCCGATCATCGTGGCCCTGTTCCGGAGTCCGAAATCCGGGGTCCGCCACGTTCCGCCCGGGGAAACCGGGTTGACGGAGATCGTCTTCAGCTTCCCCTCCGCCCTGGCGGCGGAGTTCGTGGTCGACAAACTCCTCCGCGCCTTCGAATCGGAAGGGTTCTTCGTACACACGCTCAACCGGGCCGAACGGCTCTACCAGCTCCGCAAGGAACGCACCGTCATCACCTTCCGCCAGCGCGAAGGCGACATCGTCTTCGACGCCCGGGAAAGCGAAGTGCCGTTCATCAACACGGCCATGGTCGAGGTCGTCGCGGATCTGGAACGGGCCATCCGCGAGCTGCGCAAACCGCTGGACCTGGCCTCCATCAGCCGCCGCGTTCAGGAGGGCGGCGCCCCTCCCGCCGCCCCGTCCCTCCTGCGCCGGCATCTTCATCGGGACCTCCTGGTCGCCGAGCTGAAGGGCGCCACGAAATCCGCCGTCATCAACGAGCTGCTCGACCTTCTTTGCCGCAAGGGCTACGTCAAGAACCGCGATGACGCCCTGCAGGCCGTCATGGAACGCGAAGAGAGCATGTCGACCGGCATGCAGTACGGCATCGCGATCCCGCACGGCAGGACCGACGCGGTCGACTCCCTGGTCTGTGCGATCGGGATTCAGCCCTCGGGGGTCGATTTCGACGCCGTCGACGGGAAACCGTCGCGCATCATCGTCCTGACGCTTTCCCCCCGCAACGCGGCCAGTCCCTACATGCAGTTCATGTCCATGATCAGCCAGGCGCTCAACGAGCAGGGGCGGGCCGCGCTGCTGGCGTGCGACAACGAAGACGACATGTACGCCGTGCTCACCGGCGCCATGCAACCCCAGCAGCGACGATCCATGATGGGGCTGGTCGGACGGCGCGGGGAACGGAAGCCGTCCCTGGGCGACTTCCTCCAGCGCGATCTCCTGATCCCCGACCTCAGGGCCGAAACCAAGGAAGAGGTCATCGACGAACTCCTCGGCGTCCTGGCGGCCACGGGACGGATCCCCGGGCCCGGCGCCGTGCGCGAGGCGATCCTGGAACGCGAACGACAGATGTCGACCGGCATGGAGCACGGCATCGCCCTGCCCCACGCGCGAACCGACGCCGTGCGGGATCTCCTCTGCGTGATCGGCGTCCGACGGGAGGGGATCGATTTCGGTTCGCTCGACGGCGCCCCTTCCCGGATCTTCGTGCTGACACTGACCCCCGAGGACGGCGCGGCGCGATACCTGGAACTCATGTCCATGATCAGCCGGGTTCTCGACGAAACCGGCCGGAAACGGGTCCTCGGCGCCTCGAGCGCGGAGGAGATGTGGAACATCCTGGTCAAGGAGGAAACATGATCTCACCATGGCGGTTTCTGGCGACGGGATTCTTCGGCCTGGCCATGGCCGCGGGATCGGCCACGTTCGACGCAACCGATTACGGCGCCGCCGCCGACGGCCTCGCCGACGACACCGCCGCGATCCAGAAGGCGATCGACGACGCCGCCGAGGCGGGCCGGGGCAATGTCGTCCACCTGCCGGCGGGGCGGTACCGGATCGACGGCACCCTGGTCGTTCGGCCCAATACGACGTTGCAGGGCGATTTCCGGGGCCCCGCCACGAACCGGGGGACGATTCTTCTCGCCACCGGCGGACGGGGCCATGCGGAGGGCCCGGGATGCCTCGTCCTGAAGGCGGGCGCCACGGTCCGGGGCGTCTCGATCCGGTACCCCGAACAATCGGCCGAGGCGGCCGAACCGGTTCCCTATCCCTGGGCGATCCGGATGGGGGCCTACACGCGGCTCGAAGACGTTCACATCGACAATCCGTACCTGGGAATCGATCTCGACGGCGCGCACGCCGCCTTCGTCCGGAACATCACGGGCGAACCCCTGAAGATCGGGATCCACGCCGACCACATCCACGACATCTGCCGGATCGAGAACGTGCATTTCTGGCCCTATTTCACGAACGGCAAACCCCTGCGCGACTGGGTGCAGGCGCACGGCGTCGCCTTCGAATTCGGCCGGTCGGACTGGCAATACTGTTTCAACACCTTCTCCTACGGGTACCACACCGGCTACCGCTTCTACCGGTCCGAGGACGTTCCCGGAACCGTTCTCAAGGGGGGAACCACCAACGGCAACTTCGTCGGAATCGGGGCCGACCGGTGCATCATCGGGATCGACGTCGAAGCCGCCTTCGAGATCGGGGTCAGCATCACCAACGGCGAGTTCGCCCCCTTCGGAAGCGCGGAGGCCCGCGGCGTGTTCCTGCGGGAAACCAACCGGGGCAACCTTTCGCTGGTGAACTGCAACTTCTGGGCGGTGCCGAACCTCATCGCGGAAGTCCGCGGAGGCAGCCTGAACCTGGTCGGCTGCAACCTGCACGAATGGGCCGTCCACAGAAAGGGACGTCCGGCGATCCTCGTCACCGGGGGACGGATCAACGTGAACGGCTGCGTCGCCAACCGGGGGGGACTCCTCGCCCGCCTGGAGGGGGCCGGGACCCGGGCGCTGTTCACCGGCAACATGGGAACGTCGCCCTGGCGGATCGAGAACGGGATCGGCGACCGTGCCCGGTTCGGCGCGAACAATCCGCCGTTCGAGGTCAAGGAACCGTAGCCCGGGGCCGCGCCGGCGCCGGATCCGCGCTATACTCCTTTCGGGGGAGGATTCGATCATGATACCGAAACGAAGACTCGGGACACGCGGGCCGGAGGTGTCGATCATCGGATTCGGCGCCTGGGCGATCGGCGGGCGCAACTGGGGTCCGACCGACGACGAGGTTTCGAAACGGGCCCTGCACGAGGCGCTCGACGCCGGGGTGACCCTGATCGACACGGCCGACGTCTACGGGTTCGGCCATTCCGAGGAACTCATCGGCGAGGTCCTGCGGGAACGCGGCAAGGGCGACGTGATCGTGGCGACGAAGGCCGGCAACGATTTCTACAACGCCACGGCCGCGGACGACCAGGGATACGGACCGATCCGCAAGAACTACGATCGGAAATACCTCGTCCATGCCGCCGAACAGAGCCTGCGGAGGCTGGGTCTGGAGACCCTCGACATCCTGCAGCTTCACAGCCCGGACCTGGAACTGCTGCAGCTCGACGATCCCTGGGAGGCCCTGGCGACCCTCAAGCGCCAGGGCAAGATCCGCTGGGCCGGGCTCAGCATCCAGTCCTTCCGCGAAACCGAACAGGCGCCGGTTCTCGATGCGCACCACGATCTGCTCGACTGCATCCAGGTGCGGTACAACCTGCTCGAACGCGAGGCGGAGAAGGTGCTCTTCCCCACGGCGATGAAACACGGAATCGGGGTGATCGCCCGGATTCCCCTTCTCTTCGGCCTGTTGACCGGGAAATTCCGCCGGGATACGCGGTTCGGACCCGACGACCATCGCCGGTTCAACCTCTCGCCCGAGAAGCTCGAGCGCTACCTCCGACGGCTCGAGAAACTCCGTTCGTTCTTCGACGAACATCCCGACGAGACCATGGCCCAGCGAAGCCTGCGCTTCTGCATTTCGCATCCGGCCTGCAGCACCGTCATCCCCGGGGCGAAGACGCCGGAACAGGTCAAGGACAATGTCCGCGCCGGAGAACGCGGGCCGATTCCGCCGGAGGAGATTCCCCCTCCCGAACCGGAGTGACCTTTTCCCCCGCGGATGACGCGGCCGGGGGCGCGGTGCATTGCCCTTGCCCCGGCCGATTGCGGCGCGTAGTCTGGGATCCGCAGGAGGTTGGAGGCCATGGGTTCAAGCGGGGCCCGGGGGGAAACGCGCGTCGCCGGCCGCGTCGTTGCAGTCGGTTTTCCCCGTCGAGGCGTGCGTCCCCGATTCCCGACCCCTTCCCGTCGGCCGGTCGGCGGCCCGACCTTTCTCCGTCTCTTTCCCACGGCCTCCCCCTCGTTCCCCAGCGGCGGCGTCGAGGGCCCGCCCGGACGTCCGTGCACCATCGCCCCAGGAGGAAACCTGAAATGAACCGATCCGTACGAATCCTTACGGGCGTCCTGTTTCTTGTCGCGACCGGCGCGCAATCCGTTGCGGGCCAGGAAGACTACATAACCGGGACCGAGGCGAACGACCTCGAGACGGGACACGGACTCATCTTCTGGAAGGCCGACTGCGGGGATCCCGCGTTTTCCGTCGATCGCATCGTCCAGGCGCCGCCGACGGGCGGCGTCACGTCCGAACTCTACCACGAAACGGGCTGTTCCCTCGCGGACCGCGTCTTCACGAAGATATCGCGCGGTCCCGACGGGGATTACTATTTCCTGAACGGCAACGGCGACCTGCGCCGGCTCAATTCCAACACCGGGACGATTACGACCCTCGGGACCGCCGAGAACCCGGCCGACGTCCCGCACAACGCCCCCACCGCCTTCTCGGGATCCCGCGTCTTCCACACCGAGTACATCGGCGGGGAATTCGGCGGCTATTCGAAACTCTTCCAGATCCCGACCGAACTGACGTTGCCGGCGCCGAACCTCGTCATCGACCTGGCGGAAGTCACGGCCGTCGACCGGGTGATCCGCAAGATCCTGGCCCATCCCCACGAGCGGGTCACCTACCAGTGCGGATCGATCTTCAGCGGGATCCTGGGACAGGCCGTCCGCCGGGAACGATTCGAAGGCGGCAACCTCGTTCCGTACTGGGCCAACACCACCATCAGCACGCGGTGCACGGCGCTGACCGAGTACGCCGGCGACCTCTACTGGGTCGACCAGTCCGAGGACCGCAGGACCGCCTGGTTTCGCAGGGCCCCGGCGTCGGATCCGGGCTCGGAGACCCTGCTCCACACCCTGACCCTGCCGGACCCCCACGCCGTGATGTGGCTGGCGACCGACGGCGACTTTCTCTACTTCTTCGACTGGGTGCCGAGCGGTTCTTCGACCGGCACGGGCACCCTCAAGCGCAAGGAGATCGACGCCGGAATCGTTCACGACATCGCCGGCCCGTTCAACAACGTCTACACGAGAGACCTGTGCCTGCAGGGAGACTACCTCTTCTGGATCGAGACGGGCACCGGCAGCGAATCCGCAACGAAGATCCGGCGCCTGGCCGTGGACACCGAGTCCATCACGCGCGATCTGCTCATGGAAGATCTCGAGGTGATCCAGATCGTCCAGGACGATTCGAACAGCGTGCCGCTGGTCGCCGGGAAACCGACGGTCGTCCGGGCCTTCCCGCGGCTCTGGTACAGTTCGATCGGGGAAACGCAGATCGCCGGCCCGGCCGTGAACGTCGTGCTCGAAGGAACGCGCGACGGCAGCCCGCTGCCCGGCTCCCCCCTGGTCGCCTACCAGACCGGACCGATCCTCGCCAACCCCTCGAACCGCCTCGATCCCGACAACGACCATTTCCGCTTCTTCCTGCCCCCCGAATGGACGGAACCGGGGACCGTCACCCTGACGGCCCGCGTCAACCCCGCCGAGGCGGTGGCGGAATTCAGTTACGCCAACAATTCTCTTTCCGAAACGGTCACCTTCGAGAACCGCGCCTCGGTATGCGTCAGCGTCTACCCGCTGCGCCACACGCACGGCACCCTCGGCGCCTCGTATTCGCCCATCTACCAGTCCACGATCGACCGCGCCGAGACGATGCTGCCGACCCCGCAACTTGTGGTCAGTTTCGAGGGCGGCGATCCCCTGGAGGAATACGAGTGGGACGAGGCGGACTACGGCCCGTACGAACTCAGCGACGACGATGACGACAGTTGGAAGGTTCTCTTCCGCCTGAACGGACGCTACGTCTGGCATCACATGAGTCCGCCCTACTGCGCCGACGCGGCCTTCGCCGCCGCGCTCTTCAACACCTTCCCCGAACGGGCGTTCAACGGGATCTCGAACTGGGGCTCGTTCATCTGTTTCCTCGACACCCGCTACGCCGACTTCAACAACCCCCAGTCGGGAGTCACCTGGGCGCACGAGATGGGGCACAACTTCGACCGCGATCACGTCGACTGCCCCGAGGGCGAACCGGCGCACACCGATCCCGGCTATCCCTATCCCCGGTGCCAGTTCGGCGACACCGACGTCCACATGGGATACGACCCGCTGACCCGCGTCTTCTTCCGGTGGGACGAGGCGGGCGACCTGATGTCCTACTCGCGGCCGCGATGGACCTCGCCCTACACGTGGAACGGCATCCGCGGGGAAATCGATCTGCTGTCGACCCCCTCGTTCGCCCCGCTCATGGACCCCAGGGCGCCGACCCCGATGTGGTACACCAGCGGCGTCATCCACCCGGACGGGACCGCGGAATTCGACGCCACCTACGAGGTGACGGGCGAGGCCGTGCTGATCATCGACGAGCGGCTCGCCGGAACCGAGAGCAAGAACTACGAGGTGCGCGGATACGACGGCAAGAATCACCTGCTCTTCGCGGAACCCGCCGGCGTCTGGAACATGCACGACGCCGCCGAGCCAAGCTACATGTTCGCGGCGCTCCTGCCGCAGGCGCCCGGCACCGAAAAGCTGGTGTTCGCGCAGATCCTGCCCGAGGAAAAGCTCGGGACGATCACGGCTGGTCCCGCGGCGCCCGTGGTGACCATCCGCGAACCGGCGGGCGGATCCGGTCCCGGCGTGGGGGAAGACCTCGTCATCGACTGGAAGGCCGTCGATCCCGACCTCGATCCCCTCGCCTACCGGGTGCGGTTCTCCTCGGACGACGGCGCCCACTGGAAGGTCATCGGCGACGATCTGCACGACACGATCCTGACGATCGACCACGGGCCCCTGGCCGGCGGCGAGTTCTGCCGCGTCGAGGTCCGGGCCTCGGACGGGATCAACAGCGGGATCGCGATCTCGGAGGCATTCACCCTGCCCGAATCCGCTCCCCGGGCATGGATGTTCTACGACACGGTGACGGGGCGGCACAGCGAATGGCTGGCGACGGTCTACTCGCCGGTCGGACAGGAGGTCACGGTCCGCGCCGTCGGGTACGACGCCGAGGACGGTCCCCTCATGGACGACGCCTTCTCCTGGGACATCCAGGGTCCGGACGACTACGCGGGGACGGGACGCCGGATCCGGCTGGAGAACCTCGCGCCCGGCACCTACGACGTCGAGTTGACGGCCGAGGACGGCAGCGGCGCGTCGACCAGGACCATGACGCAGCTCGTGGTCGATCCGAAGTACGTTCCCGACATACCCGAGGCGGTGGAGCTCGACGGGCGGGGACTGGACGAGGTGTACGAGAACGATCCCTACCCGGTCTGCCTGAGGTACGACGACGTCCACGCGGCCCGGTTGTACGCGATTCGCGCCTCCCACGCCCTGGTCTTCTGCGTGGTCAACCTGCCCAACGGCACGTACGACCTCGAGCGGGTGACGTTCTACCTTGACCTCGCGGCCTCGGATTCCGGTTCCAGCCGGGCGCCGATCGGGCCCGGACCGGACCAGTACCGATTGCGCGTGACGCCCGCCGGCAAGACAACCCTCGCGCAGGGGAACGGCACGGGATACACGACGCTCGAAGGTTACGAGGGAATCGAGACGCGCGTCTGGCGCGGTCCCGAATCCTGGAGCGTCGAGATCGGGCTGCCGGAATCCTTCGTCGGCCCCTACGACGGACAGACGATCGGCGTCGCCTTCGGGCACGAGAACCGCGATTCCCCGAGCGACGACACCTTCTGGCCCCTTTCGAAGAACACCCTGATCCCCGCGAGCTGGGCGCCGTTCGTCCTGGGGACCTACGTGGACGATCCGGCGGATTCCGACGAGGACGGGCTCCCCGACGCCTGGGAACGGGAATACCTGAAGGGGCTCTCCTTCGACGGAGACGACGATCCGGACGGCGACGGCGCCGACAACCGCGCCGAACGGACCGCCGGCACGCTTCCGCTCGATGCGCGATCGAGGTTCATCATCGTGCACGCCGAATACACGGCCGACGGCCGCGTGCGGGTCGACTGGGAATCGAAAACGGGCCGGACCTACAGCCTCGTGCGGTCGAACGAAAACGGAACGGCCTGGGAACCCGTCCGAGAGGGAATCGCGGCGACCCCGCCCGTGAACGTCGCTTACGATCCCGACCCGCTTCCGAACCGG
>CAYNBQ010000057.1:3164-24581 GCA_964395275.1 uncultured Verrucomicrobiota bacterium | reverse complement strand
ACCCGGGGCGTTGCCCCGGGCTATCGGGTGGCGGCCCTTCAGGCCGCGTTTTGCGCAACGGGCCTACTTCGTCCGGGACGGGTCCCTTCTACGAACCTGGGCTTCGCATCGGTTCGCCGGAGGGAACGGATCCCCGCGCTCGCACAGCGTGATCCGTCCCGACCGCCGGGTCTGTGTCGCCCCCGAAGGATGAGGCGTCCTTCTCTCCGCTTGGCGCAGGGGCGTCCCGCCGATATGCTGCCGGTTGTTCAGTCAACCCGCGGATCTGTCCATGGCGGAAATCGTCTTTCACTGCACCGAATGCAACGAGCGCCTCGTCGTGGAACTCGAGGCTGCGGGGATGGAGCTGCTCTGTCCCGCCTGCCGGGTCCCGATCAAGGTGCCCGATCCGGAGATCGGCGAGCAACACGAGGAGGTCCGGGGTCTGGAACCCGGGCCGTCCCCCGCCGACGCCCCGCCGGAACCGGCGAAAACCGGCGCATCCGATCCTCCGGAGGAATCGCCGGTCCCCGCCGCCGGCCCGGAAACGCAACCCGGACCCGATCGCCCAAGCCCCGCGGAAGCGGAGGACGGCGCCGTCGAACCGGCCGTTTCGCCCCCGGTTTCTCCGCCCCGGGAGGAAGCCGCGCCGGAGTCCGCCCCCCAGGTTTCGGCCGATCCCCCCTCCGGGGGATCCGGATCGGTCCCTGCGCCCTCGAGACCCGCGGGGGAAGGGGATCGGCGGGAACGCGAATCCCGCCCGGTCGCCGCAGGCGATCGTTCGCGTCGCGATCGGACGGCGGACGCCCCGCATCGAAGCCCCCGGTCCGGCGCGCGGCGTTCCGCGCGGCGATCGTCGTCCCGTTCGCATTCGCGTCGTTCGGGCGGGAAACGAACCGCGGAATCGGCTCTCCGGATTTCGGGCCGCGCGGTGCGCGTCGTCGACGGGGTGATTCTTCTCGCAGCGGTCGCTTCGCTGGTGCTGATCATCCGATTCTTCCTGATGCCGCTGCCGACCCCGTGAGGCATCGGAGGAAGCGAAACCCCCGAAGAAACGCCGCGGGCCACCCGCGGTCCGGAAAGGATGGGTGCGGATGAAAAGGCGAATTCTTGTCCTCGGATGGATCCTTCCGGCGATCCTCTTCCCCGTTTCGGGCCGGTCGGAGCCGAACCCCGACGGCCCCTGGCTCGACGGAACCCTCGAAATCGTCGAACGGACGACCCCCGCTCCCGGCCTGGAGCACCTCTTCGTGCGCAGCGTCGCGCGCGATCCCGAGAACATCGTCGAGGCCCATGTCCTGCGGGCGGACGCCGCCCGGTACCGGATCCGCTCGGTCCTGGCCCTGAACGAGACCGTGGGGCGGGAGACCACCTCTTCCATTGCGCGGCGTCACGGCGCCGTCGCGGCGGTCAACGGCGGGTTCTTCGGGTTCGAGAGTCCTTATCCGGGCGAGCCGGCGATGGTCTATGCCGCGGCGGGCCGGGTCCTCAGCGAACCGTCGAAGAGCCGGAGCGCCCTGGCGATCTACGAGGAAGGGGGCCGGCAGCGGGGCTACATCGGCCATCCCGTTCTCGACGCGGAGGCGTCCTGGCGCCCCGGGATCTCCACGACGATCGAGGGCATCAACCGGTTGAGGGAACCGGGCGAGGTGATCTGGTACAGCCCCGAGTGTCATCGCAGCACGCTGACCTACCCCGACGGCGTGGAACTGGTCGTCGCGGGGGGACGGATCGTCCGCGTCCGGTTCGGGGGAGACTCCCCGATCCCGGCCTCGGGCGGGGTCCTCTCCTTCTCGAAGGACCGGTGGGAATCGATTCCCGAGCGGAAGCGACCGCGCAGGGGGGATCCGATCCGGCTGCGGATCCGGCTGGTCGAGGACGGGAATCCCGATCCCTGGAACCGCGCGGAAGCGGTCGTCAACGGCTGGCCGCAACTGGTGTCGCGCGGGGTTCCGCTGACCCCCGAGGAATGCAGGCGGCGGGAGGTGCGCGAATCCTTCGCAATCAAGAAACATCCGCGCACGGCGATCGGCTGGGACGAGAACGGCGACTGGATCCTGGTGGTCGTCGACGGCCGCCAGAAGGAGATCAGCATGGGGATGGGGCTGCCGACGCTGGCGCGGTGGATGACGGAACTGGGCGCGGTCGAGGCGATGAACCTCGACGGCGGAGGTTCCTCGGTGATGGTGATCCGCGGGGAGATTCAGAACCATCCTTCGGACGGGAAGGAACGGATGGTTTCCGACGCGATCCTGCTCTTCCCGAAATAGGCGGTTCGGTCCCCCCGCCGGGAACCCGGACGACCTCGGCCCGGTCCCGGGCGATGCCCCCGGGGCCCGTCGTCGCCGTCCCGGGGCAAGAACAAGAAAACGAACGTGTCCCTTTTCGACGCCGCGCCGGATCGAATCCCCGCCCCGGATCTTGCTTTCCGGAGCCGCACGCACTATGCAGGGCGTGCCCGGTTTCTTTCTGGAGGAGAGATCTCATGCTTTCAGGACGACTCGGCGGTCGCACGACGTCCCGGTCCCGCCTTCGGCGGCGGATCACGACGTGGGCCTGCGCCGTTCTTCTTCCCGGCCTGGTTGCGTCGGCGGCGGACGACGACTGGCGGGCGACGATGGACGCCCGCGTGGAGGCGTTGAAACGGAAGCTTCCGGCCCGCGCCCCGATGACGGGGCGGGGGATGCCGACGAAGCTCGGCCTTCTCTACCTGATGGGCAGCGTCGAGTCGGAGGGCTTCTACCGGATGGCGCGGGCGGGCTACGTGCCGATCGTCAAGACGGATCATCATTCCGCGGACCGTTCGGCGGAGGTGGCCAAGCACGATGCGCGGGCGATCTGGATCCTCTCGCTCGGCGGGGCCTTCCACCCCGACAAGGAAAGCCCCGCGGAGACGGCCGAGAGGACGTATCGCGAGCTGGTCGAGAAATTCAGCCGGATTCCGAAGGAATGGCGCGGACGGATCGATTTCATCTCCCTGGCCCCCTGCATGTGGCAGCCCGGCGACGAGAAGACGGCCCGGTGGTATTCGGAGATGCTCTGCGAACTGCTCCCGAGATTCCAGGACCTGGGGCCGCGGCCGATCGTTCTGAACTCGGGCGTCGGGGGGTTGCCGGTCGGCGATCCGCCCGAGGTGCTCGAGGCCATGATCCCGGGCCTCCGCCTGGCCCATCATCTCGGAGGCGCCTGGGGATGCCACGGCTACACCCTCAAGTACACCATGGATGAGGACGAGGAATCGTGGTACAGCCTGCGGTACCGTCGCGCGTACGCCTTCTTCCGGGAACACGCCCCGGACCTGATGACCTTCCCGATGATCCTGCTCGAAGGCGGCGTCGACAAGGCGGGCGACCCCGACAAGGACGGGTACCTGGCGCGGGGTCCGATCGAGAAGTACACCGAATGGCTCGCCTGGTACGATTCGCAGTTGAGGAAGGACGACTACGTGCTCGGCGTCACGCTCTTCAAGATCGGCGCGCCGAGCATCTGGAAATCGTTCGACCTCGAACCGGTCATTCCCTGGTTGTACGACTACTGCCGCGAGGCCTACGCGACCCGCGGCGCGCCGAACGGCGTCTGGGGACGGTTGAACCTCCTGCCGGTCCCCGGTGTCCATACCGGAGGAGAGAATTCGGCAAACGCTCCTGCGAGCGCGGAGGGAACGACGATGAACCGACCCCTGGCCACGATGCTTCGACCGCTGACCGCCTGCGCCGCCCTCGCGGCGGCGCCGCTGCTGGCGACCGCCGAGGTCGGCGGAGGAACGACGGACGCTCCGCAGGGCGACGCGTTCGCCGTCGATCTCTATCGGCGACTTGCCGCCGGGAAAGGCAATATCTTTTTCTCCCCCCACAGCATCTCCTCGGCGCTGGCCATGACCTGGGCGGGCGCGCGCGACGGAACCCGGGAGGAAATGCGCAAGGTGCTCGGGTTCGAGGGGGATCCCGACGAGGTCCACGCGGCCTTCGAGCGGCTGCAGCGCGTTCTCGAGGAAGGGGCGAAGGAGGGCGGGTACGAGCTGACCGTCGCGAACGCCCTCTGGGGACAGAAGGGGTTCGAGTTTCTCGACGAATACCTCGCGATCCTCAAGGAGCGCTACGGGGCTTCCCTGAACACCCTGGACTTCAGGGCCGCCGCGGAATCGGCGCGCGAGACGATCAACCGGTGGGTCGAAGACCGCACGCACGGACGGATCCGGGATCTCCTGAAGCCGGGCACGATCACGGCGGCGACCCGCCTGGTGTTGACCAACGCGATCTATTTCAAGGGGAAATGGTCGGCGCCGTTCGATCCGCAGGCCACCCGCGAAGAGCCGTTCCACGTCGATTCGTCCCGGGAGGTGTCCGCGGATCTGATGCATCGGGAAGACCTCTTCGCGTACGGGGAAAGCGGCGGGGTCCAGGTGATCGAGCTGCCCTATCAGGGCGACGACGTTTCGATGGTCGTTCTCCTGCCGAAGGAGCGGGACGGCCTGGCCGGGCTGGAAGAGGGCCTGACGCCGGCGTCGTTGCGGAAGGCCCTGGGTTCGATCCGCCGGCGGAAGGTTTCCGTCTACCTCCCGAAATTCGAGATGTCCTCGGAATTCTCGCTGGTCGACACCCTTTCGAAGATGGGGATGCCCGGCGCGTTCCGGCTGCCGCCGGCCGACTTTTCCGGGATGACCGGCGAGAAGAATCTCTTCATCTCGGCGGTGGTGCACAAGGCCTTCGTCGCGGTCGACGAGGAGGGAACGGAGGCGGCTGCGGCGACGGGGATCGGATTGTCCGTGACCTCGGCGGTTGCTCCGCCGCCCCCGGTTTTCCGGGCGGATCATCCGTTCGTTTTCCTGATCCGGCACCGGCCGACGGGCACGATCCTGTTCATGGGGCGGGTCGTCGATCCGACAGCCTGAACCGACGGGCTCCCGCCGCGCCGCGCGCATCGCGGAAACGGGTCGGGACCTGAGAAGAAATCCCGTCGCGCGACGGAAAGGGCGCCTCGATTCCGTCCGGGAAACGGGGCGCCGAACCTCGATTCGCTTGCGCCGTCTTTTCCCATGGCCGAGGATGGGATCCTTCGGAGGGATTGGATCCGGGCGGGAGGGATGGCGGCGCATGAGGAAATCGATCGGACGATGGGCGGCGTTTCTCGGGGCGATGGTCCTGGTGTATTGCACGGCGTACGGTGCGGTGGAAGACCTGGACCGGGGGCATCGGATCCTGCTGAACCGCGGCCTGCAACTCCAGGCCCTGGTCCTGGACTACAACGCCTTCGACCTGGATCGGTGGGCGGAGTCGCGTTTCACGACGGCGAACTTCTGGGCGCGCGCCCTGCCGCAGTTTCTCGGACCGCCCCCCGGGATTCCGTGGGGACGATGGACCGACGGGGGCGGAGGGGAGGGCGCCGGCGATTTCCTGAGGCCGGAGGAACTGCCGTTCGAGAAGAGTTTCGTCTCCCTCCAGGTCGGCGACGAACAGGATCTGGTGGGCGAGGTCCTGGAGGAGACCGCCGCCGTGATGGCCCGACAGAAGGCGCGGTACACCAACACCCTCATCTACACGGACCAGTTCGGGACCCAGATGTCCGTGGAAGACCTTCGCCGTTACATGGAGACGGCGCAGCCGGACATGATGGTCCTGAACTCCTACGAGTTCAAAGGCGAGGTGCCGGGCGGCAGCCCCACGAAACTCTATTCCAACCTTCAGAAGTACCGGCTTCTGGCCCTGGCCGGCAACGACGGCACGGGGACCCGGCCGATCCCGGCGGGGGTCTACATCCAGACCTTCTACGGGCAGGGAGACTGGGATCGTCCGGTTTCCGAGTCCGAGGTCCGCCTGAACCAGTTCGCCGTCTGGGCGTTCGGGTACAAGATGTCGATCGCCTTCATCTACGACGTGGACCCGCCTTCCTACGGCGCCTTCATTCCGATGCTCTTCGAGGAAGGCGGGGACTCGTCGCCCACGCCCTTCTTCTACCGGGTCGCCGAGATGAACCGCCAGAGTCTGAACCTGGGACCGAGCCTGCTGCGCCTGGTCAGCACCGACATCCGGCTCGTGCGCGGCCGGCATCGCGTGCTCGGCCTGTTCGACGTGCGCAACGCGCGACCCGACGGGGTCGAGGACTGGGACGCGGACGCCGTGCCCCATATCGTCGGGATCTCGGCCCGCAACGACAATCCCCTCGTGAACTCCGGGTTGCCGGGAGACGTCGTCGTCGGGGTCTTCCGGGTGCTCGACGAATCGTTCGACGGGGAGGAATGGACCGGCGAGACCTATTTCATGATCGTCAACGGTCTGTCCGATGCGAATCATCCGGCATCGGAAACGCGGCAGACGATCCGGATCGACTTCGACTTTTCGGGAACCCCGATCGAACGGCTCCAGCGGCGCAGCCGCGAGACGGGAGAGATCGAGGTCGTTCCCCTGATCTCCGACGGCGGATCGCTCCGGCATCTCGACCTGACGCTCGACGGCGGCACGGGCGACCTCTTCAAGTTCGACACCGGCGCCCCGTTCGTCGGCCCGTCCCGCGAGTATGACGGCATGGAGATCCGTTGATCGATCGGGTCGCCGGATGCGGAAACGAATGGAGCCGGCGATCGGAATCGAACCGATAACCTGCTGATTACAAATCAGCTGCTCTACCGATTGAGCTACACCGGCCCCGGATCCGCGCTCATCGTACGCCATCGGCCCCGGGAGAGAAAGCGCGGGTTCACGCGCGCGGGCGGGCATTCGGAATCGCCTTCCTGCGGCGGGTTCCCCTTCGCCGGAGATGGTGGGCGCCCGTCGTCGTCCCGCGGCGAGCGGGATCGCGACGGCGACGCCGCGGGTTTCCGCCGCCGTGTCAACGTGTCAATATGTGATGGATCGGGCCTCGTCGGCGAAGGCGGCGACGTTCTCGATCTTGCCTTCGAAGAAATGGTCGCTCGGCGAGATGATGTAGCCGCCGTCGCGTCCGGCCGCCTCGAAACATTCGCGCACCATCCGCCGGGTGTCCTCCGGCGTGCCCCGGACGAATCCCGCGTTCTGGTCGAAACCGCCGATGAAGGCCACTTGGTGCCCGATGCGCCGATGCGCTTCCGCCAGGTCGACGTCGCCGCCCATGCCCGGCGGCGTCAGGGTCTCCACGGCGTCGGTGCCGTTGGAGACGATCCGTTTCAGGATCGGCATCATCCCTCCGCAGGTGTGATAGACGACCTTCAGTCCGACGGCGTGCAGGGCGTCGTGCTGCTGCCGGTCGTAGGGGATGCAGAACTCCTCGAACATCGAGGGAGAGATCACCGTGCTCGACGCGGCGCCCCCGCCGGTTTCGACCAGATCGACCTGCAGCCCCTTCATCTTTTCGATGAACTCGAGTCGCTTCCGCGTGATCGATTCCATGCAGTGACGCACCCAGTCGGGTTTGTCCATCGCCGCGAAGATCGCCGGTTCGGTCCCCATCATCTCGACCAGATCCTGCCAGGCGCCGGTCTGCCGGAATCCCCACAGCACCGTGCGCAGGATCCCGCGGTCGCCGATCCTTTCCTGCAACCGCCGGATCGGTTCGTGGGCGACCTCGGGAACCGGCATGTACCGGTCGATCAGATCGAACTCCGCCTCGCCCCGGACCGGGTATTCCTCGATCCATTCCGTGTAGTCGTTGCGGGCGTACACGATCGTCAGTTCCCCGCCCGGGGTCACGATCGTCTGCCGCCGCCGGGTCACCCCGTCGGCATCCGTCCCCAGGGGAGTCTCCCGGACCTGCCAGTCGGCATTCTGGGTCGTCGCGGGATCGAAACACACCGCGTAGATCACCCAGTCCATGCCGAACCGGTCGTAGGCCTCGAAATCGCTGATGCCTCCCATGACCTTTTCGAGGAAATAGGGCATCCACTGGTGAACCTGGCAGGGAAACCGGTCCGGTTTCTCGTTGGCCAGGGCGGTCAGCAACCGTTCTCTTCCGGTCATCGTTCGTACTCCACGGGGTTCTTCCGCGGCGCCCCGGGCCGTCGGCAGCGTCGATGCCGCCGAATCCCGTTCCTCAGCCCAGGTCGATCGGCCGCCAGGGGGTCAACAGACCTTCGTTGACCGCCTCGGCCGTTTCGGGTCCGCGGAGAATCTGCACCAGGGTGAGCGCAAACTCCAGCGCCGTTCCCGGCCCCTGGCTGGTGACGATCCGCCGATCCACCACCACCCGGTCGTCCGACAGCGAGCCGGCGGCGACCATCTCCCGGGTCGCCGGATGACACGTCGCCCGGCGTTCCCGGAGCAGCCCCAGGTCGGCCAGCACCATCGGCGCCGCGCAGATGGCGCCGATCCAGCGGCCGGCGGCATGCTGTTCGGCCAGGATCGCGCGAACCCGTTCGTCGCCCTTCAACGCCAGCGTGCCGCCCATGCCGCCCGGCAGGACGACCATCTCCCAGGGACGCTCCTCGATGTCGGCAAGAAGAATATCGGGATCGATCCGCACGCCGCGCGAGGCCCGGATCGGACCGGGTTCGGTTCCCGCGACGATCACCTCGATCTCCGCGCGGCGCAGGACGTCGATGATGCTTACGGCCTCGATCTCCTCGAATCCGGGCGCCAACAGCACGAGAACTCCGGACATGTCGGACTCCTTTCGCGATCCGGCCTGGTTCCTCTCCGCTATTCCACGACCCCCGAGGGAAACCTCTGCAGGACCCGGGGATCGTGACTCGGCAGGACGAGATCGGCTTCTTCGCGGATCCTCTCCATGGCGGGGCCGACCTGGTCGGGGAGATCCGCCACGCCGACCGGGATGTCTTTCTCGATGTTCTCCCAGAGCGAGACGGTGTCGCCCGTGATCACGGTGTTGCCGTGGGACGTGGGGATCGACACCGCCTGGCTGCACAAGGTGTGCCCTCCGATCCAGAAGGTCCGGATCCCGGGAACGGGTTCGATGTCGTCCTCGGCGACCACCCGGTCCTTCCAGGTGCGGGTCAGCCCTTCCAGCACGTGGGCCGGCGCCCAGCTTCCCTTCCAGCCGGGGTTTCGCGTCGCCCCCGCCAGTCCCTTGCCGGAGACGACGATCCGGGCCTCCCGGAAGAGTTCGAGTTCGTCCACGTGATCGAAATGCAGATGGGTGATGATCACCGTTCCGATGTCGTCCGGACGGAGTCCGAACCGGCCGAGGCAGGCCGCGACCCGTTCGGAAGGCGACTGCACGATCGGTCGAACGAGCACCCCTGCGGCGCCCCGGTTCATTTCTTCGACGTTGCCCAGGCCCGCGTCGATCAGCACGGGCCTTTCCCCGCCGAGGACGAGCCAGATGTGGAGGGCGTAGGGACAGATCCGCTCGGGGTCCCCGCCGCGAAAGGCGTCGGAACCCCGCACGGCGCATCGGCCGATCAGCAACGGATGGATCCTGTATCGGGGTGCGATCACGGTTTGTTTTCCTCCCGGGACGCCGGGACGAGGCGGAGTCGTCCGAGCGATCCCCGGTTATGCGCGAAATCGGGGCGGCCCCGCCAGAGAAACTGTTCGCGGCGGTCCCCGCCGTCGGAACGGTCCAGGGCCGCGGTGAATCCGAGCAGGCGGGTCGGGTCCGGCGCGGCGGGCGAGAACTTCCCCCAGGGGATCGCGGCTTCCAGGCTCCATCCCCCGGGTTCGATTCGGGCCGCCATCGTCACGTCTTTCGCGTCGGGGGGATCCGGCCGGCGGCCTCCGCCGCGGACGAAGACGGCCGGCGTTCCGTCGGCCGAGGTGGGCGCCAGGAGGAACTGGAAGGTGTCGCGGTCGTATTCGCCGGATGTGTCCCCGGGGTCCAGTTCGAATTCGACGACGATCTCCAGGGCGTCGCCGTTCCAGAGGGCGCCGTCGCGCTGCTCGTTGACGACGATCAGATCCTTCACACGGCAGGCGACGTAGAGGTTGGTTTCATCCCATCCGATCCAGAACATCGTCCCGGGCGGCGGCGGCGCCGGTTCGGCGTAGTCGACGGCGACCCGTCGCTCGAACCGTCCGGACGGGGACCGGCCCTCCCATTCGGCGAGGTCGCCGTCGATCTTCACCGCCCCGATGCGGGGCGCGATCGCCGTGTTCTCCTTTTCCCACACCCGCGTTTCCAGCGAACGGATCTCTTCGGCGGCGAGCCGCCGGTCGCGTGGCTCGGGCCGGTCCGCCGCCTCGGGATCGATTCCCAGCGCGGACGCGCGTTCCCGCAGGGATCGGAGCCGGGGCAACAGCACGGCAAGGTTCGCCTCCTCGATTCCCGAGAGTCCCCCGGCGGCGCGGCCGGGCAGTACGACCTCCCGCTCCGCGTTCGGCGGCAGAACGAAGCGGACCGCCCCTTCGTCCGGTGCAACGGAGACGGCGCCTTCGACCTCGTCGGGATCGATCCCGGCGGCGCCGATTTCGACGGCGTTCCCGGTCAGATTCCAGAGCAGCAGTTCCGTCTGCGTCCCGAGCGAGGGATTCGCCGGCATGACCACGCCTTCCAGCGCGGGGCCGATGTCCAGGAAACGGATGCCGAGGATCTCGGAGAAGAACTTGTTCCGGTACGGATCGGGCGGCAGATCGAGTTCCGCGACCTCTTCTTCCCATTCGGAAGGTCCCGCTTCCGGGGGCAGCTCGACGGCGAGGATCCGATCCTCCGGGAAGGGGCCGCGCTCCAGCAGCGGCAGGAATCGGCTGCGCCCGGGATCCCGATCGAGATTCACGATCAGGCGCGTCGCCGGCGCCGGTCGAAGCGCCGCGAGATCGCGCACGGGGACCACCCAGGCGCCGTTGCGGTTCCGTACCGACACGTGGGGCGGAGGCGTCGAGAAATCCTCGGCCCGCCGGTGGAACGCCGTCTCGCCCGGCCAGCGGCTCGGAAAGGCGAAGTGGACGAAGGGACGATAGCTCTCCAGCCCGGGCGCCCGGTCGAGGATGCGACCGTAGAGACCGAGCCAGCGGAGCTGCCGTCGGTCGAGGAAGAGGTTGAAATCGTGGAAGGAACCCGAGGGTCGATCCCCGGCGGCGTTCAGGTAGAAGACATAGACTCCCTTGGCGCCGATCTGGGTCATCGACGCCAGGTCCCGGATCAGGGTCGCCGGCGTCGGATACCCGATCCCGCTCTCGCCGGGGGCGGCCCGCCCGGTCTCGGTCACCAGCTCCCACATCGTGCGGCCGGCCTGCGCGGCGCGGGCGAAGACCCCGCCGCCGCATCCCCGCGTCAGTTCCGGCGGGGTGCCGTAGGCTTCCATGCCGAGGCCGTCGAACCCTCCGGCGGTCCGCGGGTTCGTGAACCCGGGGTTTTCCGTGAGCTTGAGCACGACGGGCACGTCGTGGGCCTTCTTGAGAACGTCGGCGGCGCGCAGGTTGAACTCCCGGATCGAAACGCTCCGGTACTCGATCAGGTCGTACCAGTACTGGGAGACCTCCAGGTCGATCCACGCGGTTCGATCGGGATCTTCCGGATCGAAAAGGAGCCCGCGGTCGGAGTCCGGCGGCCGGACCGCCGCCGGCACGAGGGCCGCGGCCGTTTCCCACGATTCCGGCGCGGGGTCGATCTTCCATGATGCGGCCAGGGCCGTGAGATTCCCCTGGTAGCGTTCCTCCAGCCAGTCGGCGAACCCCCGACGGAACGCCGCGCACGAGGGAACGAGGTTCGGCACGTCGCGGAAACTCTGTTCGTTGTCGATCGGGTCGATGAACCCGCGGAACCCGGGGCCGAACCGCAGTCGCGCCGCGAACGCATGGAACCGATCCAGCCAGGCCTGGTCCAGCGATGTCCAGTAATCGTGCATGTCGCCCCGGTACGTCAGTTCGGGGATGAAAACGACCGTGCCCCGCTCCGGGGAGCCTTCGGGAATCGTGATCGAAGCGGTGACTCCTTCGGTCCCGGGCCCGACGGCGGCCCGCCGGATCCAGAGAAGATCCTCCCCGTCGGCGAACGCGGCCGCAAAGACCCGGTTGTCGGGATGCGTCCGACCGAAGAACCCGGACGCGATCCAGCACCGGACCGTTTCTCCGGGCGCCGACCATTCCGCTTTCCAGGAACCGCGCGAGGCGGCGAATCCCTTCAACGGCTGGAGCCGGCCCGCGGGCGCCGACTGTCCCACGGCGTGCGGTTCGGTGATCTGCCAGGCGTAGCGGAATCCCTCCTGTTCGAAGAGGTCGATGATCCGTTGCCAGACCCAGACCGGGGAATCGGCGTGGGCCCGGCAGGGATTCAGGTAGAGGTCCCGGATGCCCGCCGCCCGAAGCGCCCGGAGATGTTCCACGTCCCGGTTCCAGGCGTCGGTGTTGCCTGCGGGATCTCCCGGTCGATACCCGCCCAGGAAGGTCGACAGGTACATCCCGCCGGCCGGGTAGAAGGGTTCGCCGTCCCATATGAGGGTGTTTCCGCGGTTCACGTACCAGAAATGTTCGAACCCGTCGTCGTCGCGATAGACGCCGTGTCCGAGGGGGCGCGGCGCCCGCGCGGGCCCGTCCGGGATCCCGAAGGTCGTTTCCGGCGGACGCCCCGCCCAGGGTCCCGCAGGGCGCACCTCGAGGCGATATTCCCCGGCGGGCAGCCAGTCGAGGGTCGGCGCCTTCTGCACGAGGGAACCGCGTCCGGGAGGAATCCCGTTCCCGTCGGGTTGCCGGCCCAGGCGGAGGACGTCGCGGAGAAGATTTTCCCGGTCGTAGACCAGTCCCAGGAAGCCGTTGATGGCGGGATCGCCCCCTTCGGATTCCCATTGCAGCGAAATCCGCAGATCGCGTCCGCCCCCGACCGACGCCTCCAACCCGGCGTCCAGGGCCGGGAGACGGAGGGGCACGGCGGGTTGGGTCACCCGCCGCAGGAACGGCGATCGCCAGGAACGCGGGGGGGCGCTCTCGAATCCGTCCCCGGCCACGACGACCTCGAACGTTCCCTGCGGCGCGTACGGCGGCCAGGCGAAGGACGGGAACTCGATCGTCGCGGGCACGCCGACCGGCCAGCCGTCGGGTTGGAACGAGGGTTCGATCCAGGATTCGACGACGGTTTCCCCTTCCTTCCGGAAGAGGATCCCGACCCGTCCGGGAACCCCGACGGCGTCGCTTCGCACGAGGACGGCGCGCGCCCGCACCCGCGTGGATCCGTCGGAGGACCGTTCGGTCTGCACGACCAGGTCTTTCATTTCCACTTCGACGCGAGGGCCGGGATCGGGATGGGGGAGGCCGCGCCAGGGTTCCACCGGCGGCGGTCCGAAAACCGTCGGCTCGGCCCATCCGGAATCGTCGTACTCCGGATCCTCGTTCCACCCCTCCGGGGCCGACGTGTTCATCCGCCACCGGGAATCCGTGGCGATGACCCGGCGGCGGCCGTCTTCGCCGATCACGATCAGTTCGGCCAGGAGGCCGCCCGCGTCGGGACCGGGGTCGACGGCCCGGACCGCGAGCAGGTTCGGCCCCTTCCGGAGCCGCGAGGCGACGTCGTAGGTTTCGACGCCGGTCCAGTCGTCGTCGGTCCCGATCTCCTCGCCGTTCAGGTACGCCGTGTAGATGTTGTCCGCGGTAATCGACAACCACGCCCGGCGGGGTTTCCCGGGCAGGTCGAACGAACGGCGGAAGAAGAGTTCCCGGGTCGGTTCCTTCGCCCAGATCCAGTTGCCGACCCAGGGGCCCGCCTGCGCGGCAAAGGGAAACGCGGCCAACACCATCGGCAGGAAAAAGGCGAGGAGCCGTAGGAAGCGCCGGCCGTCAGCGGGCCGAGGAGTAGCTGATGTCTTCCGTGTCATGCTTCCGCAGGTACCGGCGCTGCTCGAGGATGTCGAGCGTCTTGGAAACAACGAGAAGACCGATGGAACACGCCAGCATGGAGAATCCGGCGATGATCAGGCGGGTCTGCGCGACGCCGGCGGAGAAATAGGCCCATGCGAAGATCCCCGCCGTGAGCAGGAACCCCACCCCGCCGGTCGTGTTGAGGGTGATCCGGACTTTCTTCCGAATCGTGTGACCGGTCCGGCGGCGATAGTGATCGCGGGATGATTTCGAACGGCGGCGTGCCATGATACGGCGCTCCAGTAAACCGTCAGAATAGCCATGAAGGTTCCCGTACGTCGAGCCCCGATGGAGCGGAGAAACCGCAGCCGGGCGCGCACCGACCTCCGGATGCGTTCCGCCGTCTCCGCCGGGCGGAACGGCCGGCTTCGTACCGGGATCCGGATCCTCTCGTCCGTCGTTCGGGTGGTGGCGATGATGAACCGGATCGGGTAGGGTGCGGCGGGAAGAGCGAATCGCGCCGGTTCGTTTCCCCGGCGCGGCGGCGGGGGGGTCGCCGGGGCCGTCCGTCCGTCCGGCCGGGGCGAAATCCGGGAATAGCGGCGGCGTTGCGCCCGGGGCGATCCGGGGTCGACGCCTCAACCTTCCTTCGAGAAGACCTGTTCCACGGTCGCGATGAGGTCGACGACGCTGATCGGTTTGCAGATGTAGCCTTCGCATCCGGCCTCCCGGGCCTTGGCGATGTCCTCCTGCATGGCGTGGGCCGTGAGGGCGTAGACCGGGATCGAGGCCGTCTGCTCGTCTTCCTTCAGCATCCGCGTGGCCGTCAACCCGTCCAGGCCGGGCAACTGGATGTCCATCAGGATGAGGTCCGGCCGCCGCGTTCGGGCCAGGTCGATTCCGGCCGCGGCGCTCGAGGCCACCAGCACCTCGTGTCCCTCGCTGGAAAGAATCTCGCTGACCAGCTCGGCGTTGATCGGCTGATCCTCGACGACAAGGATGGTTTTCATGATCCGGCCTCCACGACGTTGAACACTCCCTGATCGGGCGGGGCGTGCTCGGGTTCTTCGGTCGCCTTGCGCATTTCTTCGTTGAGCCGCCGCATCATCTCGAGGTCGCGCAGGAAATCCCGGTGCGAAAGGGCGTCGCTTCGGGAGACCGCGAAGATGCTGCTTCCCAGGCGCACGAGGTTTTCGGTGCGGAAATCCCCCGCGGTGAAGATCAGCAGCGGGATCGCCTTGGTCCCCGGATGCGCCCGCAGCCGGGCCGCCACCTCGAAGCCGTCGAGATCCGGCAGGATGAGATCGAGGAAGATCAGCGACGGCCGGTATTTCTGGGCGATGACCAGCCCTTCCCGGCCGGTCAACGCCTGGCGGACGACCACCCGCTGGCTGCCCAGCAGTCCCCGGATCCGTTCGGCCACCGTCGGGTCGTCGTCGATGACGAGCACCGAGAAGCCGCCCTTGCCGCCGACGAGGTTGCGCAGCGTGTTGATGTATTCGAGAAGCTCCGCGGATTCGATCGTCTTTTCGATGTAGGCGAGCGCGCCGAGGCTGAAGTTGATCCGCCGTTCGTCGATGTCCGCCACGAACATCACGGGGACCGTGCGCACCCGGGGGTCGCTCTGGATTTCCTTGAGGATCCGCCAGCCGGTCTTTCGTGTCAGAAGAATATTGACGATGATGGCCACGGGCCGCAGGTCGCGGATCTTGCGCATGACCATCGCCGGCGTGTCGGCCAGCACCACCTGGAACCCTTCCCGGGTCAGTAGGTCTTCCAGGATCGCGATGCGCACCTTGTTGCGCTCGATCAACAGGACGGTCGGCAGTTGTTTCTTGATCTCGTCGTCCGGATCCCACGGGGCCCGGGACGCCGGTTCGGGGGCGGGCTCCTGTTCGGGGTCGGCGGGGATCGGTTTCTGGCGGATCGTGAAATAGAAGGTCGTTCCCTGTCCGACCTCGGTCTCGAACCAGATCTCCCCTTCGTGCAGTTCGACGAGTTTCTTGCTCAGCGCGAGGCCGAGACCGGTGCCCTCCTGTTCGCGCGTATAGGAGGCGTCGACCTGGTGGAACTCCGCGAAGATCCTCGATCGATGCTCGGGCGGAATGCCCGGGCCGGTGTCCCAGACCGCCACCTCGAGCATCGGTTCGCCCTCGTCGCCGAGGTCTTCGTCGCGGAACATCCGCGCGCGGATCCCGACCTCCCCGCGCGGGGGCGTGAATTTCACGGCGTTGCTCAGGAGGTTGAGCAGGATCTGCCGGACCTTTTTCTTGTCGGCATGGAGCAGGGTCGGCTCTTCCGGCAGCATCTGGTAGACCTTGATCGATTTCGAACGGGCCATGTCGCGCACGATGGCCAGGGCGGCCTCCACGACCTCCGAGAGTTCGAAGGGTTCGATGTGGAGATCCATCTTCCCGGCCTCGACCTTCGACAGGTCGAGGATGTCGTTGATCAGCGAGAGGAGATGCCGCCCGCTGGTCAGGATATGATCGACGTAGCGTTCCTGGGTGGGGCTGAGTTTGCCGCCGCGTCCCATGGCCAGGAGTTCGGAGAACCCGTTGATCGCGTTCAGCGGGGTGCGCAGCTCGTGGCTCATGTTGGCGAGGAACTGGGACTTGGCCTTGTTGGCGGCCTTGGCCGTCTCGCTCAGGGTCAGCATGGTCCGGTTGGCTTCCTCGGTGCGCGCGACCAGTTCCCGGTCGGCGAGGTGGCGGCTCTCGTACCGGCTGCAGAGTTCGGCGGCGGCATGGGCCACCGAACGGTACAGCCCGATGAGTGCGGGATCCTTTTCCGGGATCGGCTGGCCCGGGCCGGCCGCTTTCATGGAACGTTCCAGGATTCTCAGGATGGTCCGGGTCTGGCGTCCGAGTCGCACGGCCGAGAAGAGCGCCGGACCGGAGACCAGCACGGCGACCCCCGCGAAGACGGCGCCGTAGATCCACGGCAGCGGCCCCGGCTCGAGCCCGTCGCTCACGGCGAACCCGTGGAAGACCGCCACGGAAATCCCCGTCGTCGCGGTCAGCACGAGAAGATAGAGGATCCACACGGCCCAACTTCCCGGCGCCGACCGATCTGGGTGGGTCGTTTTCTGCTGCATCGCGGGATCTCTGCTCCCCCCGGGTGGAGGAGCAGGTTCCATACCCCGCCCGGCGCGCCGGGAACCGCGCGCGGTCTCAGAACGGCAGGCGGTCCGGAGCGAGGCGGTCGATCACCCGTTCCGCTTCGCCGAGCCGGTCGGCCGGCAGCGTGGTCGCAACGCCGATCACCCGCATTCCCGCCCCGATCGCGCTGCGGATGCCGTGCGGGGTGTCTTCGAAGACGAGGCATTCCCACGATTGCAACGGCGGATCCATGGCGGTGGCGGCGACCTCGAGGGCGCGGAGATAGGGATCGGGCGCCGGTTTGCCCCGCGGAACGTCGTCGCCGCAGATCATCACGTCGAATCGGCCCAGCCAGCCCCAGCCGGTCAGCAGCGGATCCACGATCGATCGGTCGGTCGAGGTCACCAGCCCGATCGGCCCCCGTCGGGCTGCGGCCTCCAGCACGGCGTCGGCCTGCGGGAAGGGCCGCGCTTCCCGCAGCAGCAACTGGCGTGCGTCGCGCCGGATGAACCGTTCGATCTGTTCCAGTTCGCCTTCCCCGACGAAATGACCCTGCTCAACGAGCAGGGTCCGGGCGACCTCCCGGTAGGGGACGGGGAGGAATTCCTCCAGGTAGCGCTCCTCGCTCAACCGGATCCCGTGGGGAGCGAGGATCCTGCGGATCGCCTCCAGATGCAGCGGTTCGGTGTCCGCCAGAACGCCGTCCAGATCGAAAAAGACGGCCCGGATCGGGGGTTGCGGGCGGTTCGAACTCATGGCCGGCGGATCCTCACCCCGACCGATGCGGTGTCGGGCACGACGAATTTGCGCAGGTCTACCGTCACCCCCCGCACCGGTTCGTGTTGCAGGACGTGGGCCGCGATTTCCTCGGCCAGGGTCTCGAGGAGACGGCGTTCGCCCTCGGCCGCCAGCCGCCGGATCGACGCCGCCAACACGGCGTAGTCGACCGTGTGCGCCAGATCGTCGGTCGCCGCGGCCTTGCGGAGGTCGGCCTCGATCCCCACGGTCACCCGCAGCTTCTGGGCTTCGGCGCGTTCCCCGGGGCTGATGCCGATTCGGGAGATCAGCTCCAGATCGTGGATCATGATGCGGTCAGCTTCCATCATCGAATACCTCCCGGAAGAGTCGGCGGGTCGGTTCGTTCAGTTCCATCTCGAGGGCCTCGCCGGGGCTGACCCAGCGGAACTCCCCGGCTTCGTCGTTGAGCCGCACCTCCGCCCCGTCGCACGTCGCCGTGTAGTTCACGAGGATCATGTGCGCGGGACGATGGAATTCGGGGGGATCGATCGATTCCATCTCGAGAACCTTCCGGATCGAATCGATCCGCAAGCCCGTTTCCTCGTAAATCTCGCGCAGCAGGGCCTCCTCCATCGTCTCGCCCCGGCGGACCTTGCCCCCGGGGATGCCCCACCGGCCTTTCCATTTCCACGTGCGCACGATCAGCCACCGGCCCTCGGGATTCCGAACGAGGGCTCCCACGGTCAATACCGGCTGGTCCCACCTTGCGTCCCGTTCGACGAGGAACGCCCGCAGCTCGCAGAGATTCTCCAGAAGAAGATCGGGACCGCTTCCGGCCAGAACCTCCGCCGTGCCGTATCCGGAGAGAACGGCGCAGGTCGCCGTGCCCGCGGCGCGCCCGGCGTCGATGTCGTGGGGCATGTCGCCGACCATGAGGCAGTCCTGCGGATCCCAGCCGAGACGCTCCACCAGCCGCGGCAGGATCGTCCGCTTGTCTTCGACGCCGGTTTCGATCGCCTCGAAGAAATCGGTGAAGCCGAACCGCTCGCACTGCCGGAGAAACGAGGTCCGATCGACGCTGGTCAGCACCGCGACGCGGCGTCCCGTCTTCCCGCAGAATTCGAGGAAATCCGCCGCATGGGGCAGAGGCTCGATTCGATCCTCCAGCGAGCGGAACCGGCGGAAATAGACGGCGTCGATCTCTTCCCGCGAGAGGCCGGGGACGAAGCGGCGATAGAAATTCATGAAGGGCAGCTCGAACTCGCGTCGGAACCCCTCGAGCCCGAGCGGGGGAACCCCCGCGGCGCGAAGAACGGCGTCGGCGGCCTCCGCCACCGCGGGCAGGTCGTCGGCGACGGTTCCGGACCAGTCCAGAATGATCCGGCGATACACGACGGCGGACGGGGGGCGGAAGGAGCGGTTCATCGCGGCTTCGGCGTTCCCTCGGGGGACGGCGGGACGATGCCCCTTCCGTAGTACGGATCGGTTCCCGGAGGACCCGCGTCCCCGGCGAGTTCTCCCAGACGTCTGCGGACATGCTCCGGGGTCCAGTCGGGATGTTCCCGCAGGATCCGGATCGCCGTGTTGGCCACCACGGCGCTGGCCACCGACGTCCCCCGAACCAGCAGCAGGCGGCCGGGTTCCCGGTCCGGAAAGGCCGCTTCTCCGGCGGCGACGAACTCGACCTGCGACCCCGAATTGGAGAAGTCGAAACGGGATCCGTCGGCGTCGACCGCGCCGACGCCGATGACGTCCGGATGCGCCGCCGGATAACGCGGTTCGTCGACGCCCTCGTTGCCGACCGCTGCGACGAGCACGGTTCCATGTTCCACGGCGTATGCAATGGCGTCGTCGAGCAGAGCGCTCGGTCGTTCGCCGGCCCAGCTCATGTTGATCACGGCCGCTCCCGCGTCCACGGCGTAGACGATGCCTTCCACGGCGTCGAAATACGTTCCCTTCTCTCCGGAGGCGAAGATCCGCACCGGCAGGATGGAAACGGCCCCTTCGCGTGCCGGGGGAGGATCCCCTGCGGTGTCGAGATAGTAGCCGCTGAGCACGTGGGCCATCGCCGTGCCGTGCCCCATGTCGTCGATCCGTCCCCCGGCGACGTCGTCGATCATGTCGTAGCCGGGCAGGACGACCCCTTCCAGGGCGGGATAGGCGGGATCGACGCCCGAATCGAGGAGGGCCGCCACGGGATCGGATCCGCCGGAGGGCGCGCCCCGCGGCAGGCTCAGCAGCCGCCGCCGGATTTCGTCGAGACCCGGTTGCGAGGGAAGCAGAACGTCGCGGACCGGTTCCGCGTAGAAGTTGTTTTCGACGGTCTCCACGTCGGGCGACGCCTCGATCTCCGCGCGGACGGCGTCGAGATCCGTCCCGGGGGGGAACCGGAGCCGGTAGGAACGCAGGGAAGGGATCTCTCCCGTGACCGTCGCCCCGTGGCGCGACAGGAACCTGTCCAGGACCGATCGCGGGGCGGCGGCCGACAGCCGCAGGACGAGTTCGTCTTCCACCGCGCCTGCGCCGGGGGATCCCATACCGCCGTCGGAAACGTTGCCGGTCGAGACGGCCCGGGTCAATCGTTCGACGGCGTCCTTCCGTCCCGAACGGTAGAGCACGATGCGTTCGGGACGGTCCCCTGCGGGAACGCCCCGGGCTTCGCGGGACCAGAGAATCGAGTAGCTCAACGGGGATGCGACGGCATCCAGAACGTCTTCGAGGGATGCGTCGCGGATCTCGACCCGGATCGGCCGGTCGATCAAGGAGGGGTCGATCCACGCCTGGGCGCCCACCGAGTCGGCCAGCGCCAGCAGGACGTCGCCCAGGGGAACCTCCGAGGCGTACAGGGAAACCCGGTCGCCGACCGCCCGGACGACCAGGCGTCTTTCGCTTCCGCCGGTCGACGCCTCGAAAGAGGCGGAGGCCGATTCCGCGGGACGGAAGGTCCGTCCCGTCGGAAGCGATTTCGCCGATTCCGGGAGGGGACCGCCCCGGGGAAGGGCCGGCGGAGGCGCCTCGCCGGCGGGCCGGACCGGACGTCTTGCGGAGCGGACGATCAGCAGTCCGGCCGCAACGGCCAGAAGCGCCGGCAACAGCCGGGTCACGAGAAGCGGGTGCCGGAAGGGGTTCATCACGGCCCCAGTTTCACCGCGGGAGAGGATTCGCGCAAGAGACGGCGGAAGGGAACCTCAACCCCGCTCCTGTTTGAGCTTTTCGGGGCAGTAGCGCTTCAGGTCCCGCAGGAATCGCCGGTTCGGCCGGAGGGAACCGGCCCAGACGTGAAAGGTGCCGACGGAGGTGATGATCTCCATCTTCCACCAGAACCATCCGATCCGCCGGATCTTGACCCGCAGGATGTCGTGATAGGCGATCCGGCGTTGCGTCAGGAAGAGGGTGAAGATGGGGATGGCGCGGTCGACGATCATCGCCTGCGGAGTGAGGCGGAAGGAGTACAACGCGAGGCCGAACCAGAAATAGATCAGGATGGCCAGGATGATCCACACGATCAGGGGGGCTTCGGCGAGGAACAGGAAGTAGATCACGCCCGCGGCCAGCAGGAAGGCGGCGTTGGGGCGGTAGGTGTGGAAAAGCCAGCTTTTCACCGGAGTCGCGTATACCTCCTCTTGCAAAGCCGGATTCCGCTGAACCCCGGGGAAACTCCGGCCGCCGTTCATCGTAGGGAAGAAGCGCCCGTTCGTACATCCGCCGGGGGGAGGGGGCGGCGGGCCCGCTACTTCTCCGGACGGCCGGCGAGATAGATTGCAACGACGGGGATTTTCCGGAGCTGACCCGCCATCTCTTCCCAGAGGGGACTCCAGTAGGGGGTCGCTTCCGGATCCCTCCGCCGTTCCGGAGGCTGGGCCCTCGGTTCCACCAGCCGTTCGAACCGCAGTCCCGCCGCGAGGATCCAGTCGATCATGCGGCCGATCGGATGGAACCAGGCGGCC
>CAYNBQ010000057.1:0-3064 GCA_964395275.1 uncultured Verrucomicrobiota bacterium | reverse complement strand
CCAGGCCGGTTTCGATGTTCATCACCTCGAACCGGACGTCGACACCCGCCCCGGCGGCGAGACGCCGGGCGTGTTCGATCTGGCGTTCGGAGATGTCGTATCCGACGCATTCCGCGCCGCGTCGCGCCAGGGCGATCGAGTTCTGGCCCGCGCCGCAGCCGAGCTCGAGCATCCGCAGCCCCGCCACCTCGCCGAACAGGCCGAGTTCCCCGTCTCCGGGCGCCAGCGGGCCGAAATGGACGTCCGTCAGCGAGATGCGCGTGATCTCCAGGTACCGGTCGCTGATCCGGTTCCAGTATGCCGCCGGATCGAAGTCCGGGCGGAGGCCGGGATTGCTCTTGTGATCGTGCGTCATCGAGGGGCAGAGTCTCCCCGGCATGGAGCCGGGACGCAAGAAATCCGTGGGAAACCGTCGCGCGGGGCGGGGGGGCGCCCGGAAACGGGCGGTGGTCCGCGCGCTGCGGGAGTGGCGGGGCGTTCCGAACCCCGGGTCATGGACCGACGGGGCGGGTCCGACGCCCGTCGGCAGGGCCGTCGAACGGGCGGTGCGTTCCCTGGGGCTCGGCGGGCGGCTCCAGGAGGTCACGCTCCTCGAACGCTGGGCGGAGATCGTCGGTCCGGTCGTGGCCGCCCACGCGCAGCCCCGCGAGGTCCGCGGGGGGGTCCTGATCGTCGAGATCGATCACCCGACCTGGATGTGGGAGCTGCGTTCGATGAAGGGGTTGATGATCCGGAAGATCAACGCGGCCGTCGGCCGCGGGTTCATCCGGGAAATCGTCTTCCGGGCCGCGGGTTGATCCGGCGCGGCGCGGCGGATCCCCGGGCGGCGGGAGGACGGAGAGACGAGATGGCGTGGAGAAGGGATGCCGGGTGCGCGGTTCTTCTCGCCGGCCTCCTTGCGGGCGGGACGATCGTCTCCGCACGGGGATCCCCGGCCGTTTCCGGGAAAGGCGCCGCCGCGATGAAGGTCGTGTCCAGGAAAGTCCTGTCGAGGCGCGGGTCCACGCGGGCCACGGCGTATTCCATGAGCAACAAGATCGTCACGCGGGACGGCCGGATCTTCGTCGCCTGGCTGGACTTCGTCAGCGAGATCCGCGTCGCCGTCTTCGACGTCGCCGCAGGGGAATGGAGCGACCCTGTGGAGGTCGGCCGGGGGGTCGACAACCACTCGGGCCCCGCGTTGACCCTGGACGGCAACGGATTCCTGCACATCGTCTACGGGCCGCATCATCATCCCTTCCGCTACCGGCGGAGCGCGCGGCCGCTCGAGATCGGGGAGTGGACGCCCGAAGAGACCTTCGCCGCGAAGGCCACGTATCCGAGCCTGGTGGCGGCGCCGGACGGTCGGCTCTGGTGCGCCTGCCGGAGCAGCCGGACCGATCCGTGGAGGTTGCGGCTCTACCGCCGCGCCGCCGGAGGACGGTGGGACGAAGGCGTCGATCTCCTCGACGTGGCGGCGCGCGGCTACGCGTGGCTGGGGAATTCTCTTGCCGTCGGCCCGGACGGGACGGTGCATCTGGCCTTCGTGATCTACGATTCCGAGGCCGGGAGGGGACGGGCGTGCGGATACCTGCGGACCCGCGACGGCGGGCGGACCTGGGAAACCGCCGGGGGGAACGGCGTGAATCTGCCGGTGACCCCCGCGAGCGGATGTTTCGTGGAACAGGATCCCGCGCTGGACATGCGCGTCGGCAACGTCGTGCTGGATCCGCGGGGAAACCCGTGGTTTTCCGCGACCCACCTGGAACGGAGTCCCCGAACCGTGCTGCTCTGGCATCACGACGGAACGAAATGGACGTCGGAAGATCCGGGCCCGTCCCTTCGGAAGGCCCTTCCGGGCCGCGAGATCGTGGACGCCACGGTCACGTTCGACGCCGCGGGAACCCTTTACGTCGCCTGCACCGTCCAGGAGGAACTGCCGCCCGGGGTGCGCTGGTGGGGACACCCGTCCCAGGAGGTGGTGCTCCTGACGTCCGCGGACCGGGGAAGGAGTTTTCGCGTGCTGCCGGTCAGCCCTCCGGATCCCGGGGCGCCGAACTGGCTTCCGAGCATCGAACGGCCGTTCTCCGCGCGGCCGTTGGAAGGGATTCCTTCGCTGCTCTACACCCACGGCGGGCCGGGAACGGGAAGCAACACGGAAGGGCCGCCCACGGAAGTCGTTTTCGTGCGCTTCGGGACCGACGGGAATCGGCCGTGACGCAGGGAGCCGCCGCTCATGAAGAGGGAACATGTCGTCCTGCTGCTGGTCAACCTCGCGCTCGTCGTCGTCTTCGGATCCGTCTTCCTGGCCCGGCGGAACTACGAATTCGTCATCTACGTCGGCGTCATCCTCCTCTTCATGACGCTGATCGGGATCAGCATCCGCAGAGTCGATTACACGACGGCGACGCTGGTGGGGTTGACCGTCTGGTCGGCCCTTCACCTGGCCGGCGGCGGGGTCGCGGTCGGCGACGGCCGGTTGTACGACGTGATGCTCGTCCCGTTGAGCCCGACCTACCCGATCCTGCGGTACGACCAGCTCGTGCACGTCTGGGGGTTCGGTGCGGCGACGCTCGTGATCTTCTGCCTGCTGTCGCGTCCCCTGAAGAGACCTTTCGAAAACCCGGTCGCCCTGGGGATCGTTCTCGTGATGGGCGGTCTCGGTCTGGGCGCCCTGAACGAGATCGTCGAATTCGTCGTCTCGATCTGCGTGCCGGAATCCGGGGTCGGCGGGTACGTGAACACGGCCCTCGATCTCTGCGCGGACCTCGTCGGCGCCCTTCTCGCCCTCCTCTACGTCCGGTTCCGGTACTGGGAAACGCCCGGGCCGTAGAGGCGGGGACGATCTTCCCTCCCGCCCCCGGCGCGGATCGCGGAATCCGCCCGCCGGAGAGCGGCCGCCCGGATCGTTTCCCTCAGGCGAACCAGCGCCGCGTGGCCAGACAGATCCGCACCAGCATGAGCATGACGGGCACCTCGATGAGCACGCCGACCACCGTGGCCAGGGCGGCCCCCGAGGAAAGGCCGAAGAGCATCGTCGCCGTGGCGATGGCGACCTCGAAGTGGTTGGACGCCCCGATCATCG
>CAYNBQ010000056.1:9666-24759 GCA_964395275.1 uncultured Verrucomicrobiota bacterium | reverse complement strand
TAGGCCGCGTGATGGTCCAGCGGGTCGTCCTTCGTGGGCGAGGACGGAACGGGCCTGCTTCGTTCCGCTTCTGCGAAACTACGAAGGCCAAGGCGTGTTCCGGCTTCACGGGTCGCCCTTCGCGGGTCGGGACGGAACGGGGGGGTCTGCGTTGCCGCGGGCTTTCCCGCCCCCCTTCACCGGCCCCAGGAACGCGCCATCCGGCGGGCGGTGTCGGCGTATCGTCGTGCGCCGGCAGGACCGCCGCCGCGCCAGACGCGGATGGGGATGTATTTCAACAACTCGTACAGGTAGTAGAAGAGCCATCGCTCCCGCGCCTCCGGCGAATCGTCCCGGGCCCGGCCGTAGCCTTCCCAGAACGAGGGAACCGACACCCCGCAGTAATCCAGCACGGCGAACTCGATCTCGGGATCGCCCCAGAGGGCGCGGTCCCAGTCGACCAGTCCGGTCACCCGCCCGCCGTCGTCGACCAGGATGTTCTGATGCCAGACGTCCATGTGCAGCAGGGACGCCGGGCGGTCCCGATCGAAGAGATCGATCCGCTCGTCCAACGCCCGGCGGAAGAGGCCGATCTCGGCGGGATCCATCACGCCGGTCGCCTCGACGTCGTCGAGAAGAAGGTTCCACATCACGCGGAACGCGTCCGCCCAGGTCGACTGCGGTTCCATCGGCCGGTGTTCGCCGACGTACCCGTGTTCGGAACGACGGATGGCGTGTACCTCGGCCAGCATCTCCCCGATCCGGCGGAAAACCTCCGATTCCCAGCGGCCCGCGTCGGAACGTTCCGACAGCGCGGTCCCCGGCAGCCATTCCAGGAGGATCAGATCCCGATCCAGACGCCGGCGGCTCGCGTCGAAGGCGAGCACCTCGGGGACGGGAACCCGTGTCCGTCGTCGCAGGAGGGCGTGCAGAGAGGGTTCCTGGCGCATCATCCGACGTTCGTAGAAAAGCTGGCCCACGTCGTCCGGCGGCGCGATCCGGAGCAGGACCGTTCGATCCCCCGTTTCCACGCGGAAACTGCGGTTGAACTTCCCGGTGCGCAGGGGGATCAGGCGCATCGCGCCGGGATCGAGATCCAGAAGGTCGCCGACGATCCCGGCGAGGCGTTCCGGTCGAAGCGGATCGTTCATCGGGCGTTTGCGCGGCGGTCGAAGCGGCCGATCGGGCGCGCGGCGTGTTGCGTCACGATCCGCCCCCGCGTTTCGTCCGCTGCGGAACGGGGAGATCCAGTCGGCGCAGGACCTCCTTCATATCCTCCCACACCTCGCGTTTGGCGGATTCGTTGCGCAACAGGTACGCGGGATGAAAGGTCGGCATCAGCGGGATTCCCCGGTAGGTCATCCAGTTGCCGCGCAATCGCGTGATCCCGCCCCGGACGTCGAGAAGACCTCGGACGGCGACCGCGCCGAGGGCGACGAGGACCTCGGGCTGGATGATGTCGATCTGCGCCTGCAAGAAGGGGACGCAGGTGGCCATCTCGTCGGGATAGGGCGTCCGGTTCTCCGGCGGCCGGCACTTGAGGATGTTGCCGATGTAGACGTCCCGGCGGGTCAGCCCCATCGCCTCGATGATCCGCGTGAGGAGCCGGCCGGCGCGGCCGACGAAGGGAATGCCCTGGATGTCTTCATCGCGGCCCGGGGCTTCTCCGACGAACATCAGGCGCGCCCGCGGGTTGCCGGCGCCGAAGACGACCTGGCGCCGACTCCGGTGAAGCGGGCAACGGGTGCATGCACGCGCTTCCTCCTCGAGCCGGGCGAGATCGGCGGCCGGATCCGAGGATACGCGACGCGGCGTCTCCCCCGGGGGACCCGAGGGCAACCGTACCGGCCCGAGCCGATCCACGATTTCCGGATCGATCTGCAGCTGGGCAACGCCGCTCGACCGTTCCCGTTCCAGGATCGATTCGAGCGCCTCCACCGTCGCGCGGAGTTCGCGTCGAAGATCCGATGGCTCGTTCATGATACCCCTCCCGCATTCCGTCGCCCGTGGGAACACTCGGCCGACGATACCTGCGAAGGCGGTCGGATCGCTAGCCCGGATCGAGTCCGGGGCTCGTGCTATCGAGGGTCGCCGCTTCCCCGGAGGAGGCGCAGGGTCTCCTCGAAATCCGGCGGCAACGGGGCTTCCACCGCCACCTCCCCGCCGTGGACCGGGTGGGCGAACCGGAGACGCCAGGCGTGGAGCATCTGCCGGGCCGGATGCACCGGCGCATTCTTTCGGGCCCGGCCGTACACGCGGTCGCCGACGACCGGCCGGCCGATCGACGCCAGGTGCACGCGGATCTGGTGGGTGCGGCCGGTCAACAGCCGCACCTCGAGCAAGGCCGCCGCTTCGAATCTCTCGCGGACGCGGAACTCGCTGACCGCCTCGCGGCCGTCCGGGCGGACGGCCATCTTCTGGCGGTTGTGCGGGCTGCGGCCGATCGGCTTTTCCACGCGGAAGGAGAGCCGATCGAATTCCCCCCATGCGAGCGCCAGGTACCGCTTGTCCATCTCGCGTCCGGCGAAGGCCTCCACGAGGCGGCGGTGCGCCCGGTCGGTCTTGGCGACGACCAGGCAGCCGCTGGTATCCCGGTCGAGCCGGTGGACGATGCCGGGTCGTTCCACGCCGCCGATTCCGGAGAGGGATTCCCCGCAATGATGAAGCAGGCCGTGCACGAGGGTGCCTTCCGCGTGCCCCGCCCCCGGATGCACGACGACCCCCGGCGCCTTGTTCAGAACCAGCAGATCGTCGTCTTCGAAGAGGATCTCGAGGTCCATCGGTTCGGGCCGGACGTCCATCGGCGCCGGCGGCGGGATCCGGACCTCGAGCCGGGTCCCCTCCTCCACCGGACGGGAACCGCGGCGGCAGACCTCGCCGTCGACGCTGACGCGCCCGTCGCGGATGAGCCGCTGGAGTTCGGCGCGGCTCAGCGATTCGATCCCGGCCACCAGGGCGAGATCGAGTCGTCGGAACGCCCGGGGCGCGCGCCAGGATTCAACTCTCGGTTCCGGGTTCACGTCCCACCCTGGATCGCAGCATGAGGGCCGCGATCAGCAGAACGACGCTGAGAAGCTGGGCCACCGAGAAGTGGCCGGGCAGCCAATAGCCGTAGTCGCCGCGGAAGAACTCCATCACGAAGCGCATCACGGCGTAGGCCGCCGCGTACGTCCAGAAAAGTTGACCCGAACGGAGGCGCGGAGCCTTCCCGCTGCGGGCGCGTCTTTCCTGCCAGAAGACGAAGCCGGCGACCGCCAGGTTGCCGAGGGAGAGATACGCCTCGGAGGGATGACGGCAGGCGCCGGCGATCGGAACCGCCCAGGGCAGGGTCGTCGGCCGGCCGTAGCAACAGCCGTTGAGCAGGCAGCCGACGCGGCCGATGGCGTGTCCGACCGGCAGCGGCACGGCCAGGACGTCGGCGACGTTCCAGAGCGGCAGGTTCCGGCGGCGCGTGAAGAGGATCGTCGCGCCGACGGCGCCGACCAGTCCCCCGTAGAAGATCAGGCCGCCGTGATCGATCCGGATGATCTCCAACGGTTCCAGCATGAACTCCGGCAGATGGGCGCCGACGTAGGCGAGCCGCGCGCCGATGATCCCCCCGAGGATGAGCCAGATCATCAGGTCGGCGATCTCCTGGGGTTCGATCCCGTAGGCGCCGGCGCGGCGGGTGGCGATCCAGGCGCCGACGAGGAACCCGGCGGCGACCATCACGCCGTACCAGTAGATGGTGATCGGTCCGATCTGGATGCAGATGGGATGCATGGGAACGCCCCGGATCGTACGCCCGAAGAGAAAGAGCGAACAGATCCCGTTTTTTCGAGGCCTCGTTCCCCCGGCGCTCCGGAAAGAGCTTCACCGGGCGCCGCGAGACGCAGGAACCCCCTGTCGCGCGTTCTTCATGATAAAAGGGGGAACTGCGGGATCTGTGAAGAAGAGTCGGGAATGGAAGAATACCTGGAAAGAGCCGTCGACGCCCCCTGCGCGAAATGCGGACATGCCCCCCTGGATCCGCGCGCGGTGCCGCTGGAAGAGATCCGTTGTCCGCATTGCGGCGCGCGGCAACCGGCGCCCGCGCGATTCGCGGGGTACGTGGTGCGCAACCGGATCGCGCTTGAACCGCGGATCGCGGTCTACCGCGCGGTGCGTCGCGCCGACGGACGGCGCGCGGCGCTGAAGATCCTGGGACCGGAAGAGCCGCCGGACGGGGAATCGATCGAGGCGTTCCTGCGCCGATGCGAGATCGTCGCGCCTCTGAGGGACGCCCATGTCGCGGAACTGATCGAGTGGAACCGGGAAGGAACGGTGGCGTACGCGGTCTTCTCCATGGATTCGGGCCGCACCCTGGCCGAATGGCTCGCGCGGCGGCGTCGACTCGTTCTGGACGAGGTCCTCCGGATCGCCCTCGACACGGCCCGGGGGATCGCCGCCTTCTCGGCCCGCGGCCTGGTCCACGGGGATCTCCGGCCCGCGACGATCCTGATCGACGGGGAGGAAACCGCGCGGGCGGCGGACCTGGGTCTTTCCTTCCAGTTCCATCTTCCGGGAGACGACGGGTTCCGGGAAACCTGGGCGACCGCCCCCTACGCGCCGCCGGAACGCGCGGGGCTGCGCCGGGCGGATCCCGCGCTCGATCTCTACGGGCTCGGCGCCGTGATGTACCACATGCTCTGCGGCCGCCCGCCGTTCCGGCCGGACGCCTTGCGGATCGAGGAACGGGCCTCCCGGCCTCCGCCGGATCCGCAGGACTGGTTCGCGGACTGTCCGTTTGCGGTCCGGCAGATCATCCGCGGCCTGATGGCGCCCCGGCCCGAGGAACGAATTCCGCGGATGCGCGATCTGGTCCGCGAAATCGCCGAAGTCCTCGACGCCGTCGCGCCCCGCCGTGGGATCCCCCTGCGCGACCTGATCGGCGTGGCGACGCTGGTCGGGCTGATGATCTTCGCGGCCGTATCGGCCCGGCGGTTGCGGAA
The DNA here is from genome assembly GCA_964395275.1 of uncultured Verrucomicrobiota bacterium. Lineage (GTDB taxonomy): Bacteria > Verrucomicrobiota > CALLYA01 > CAYNBQ01 > CAYNBQ01 > CAYNBQ01. The sequence continues at coordinate 19,810 of CAYNBQ010000056.1, read as the reverse complement.
CGTGCCCGAGGGAGAGGCGCCGGTCCTGCGCCCCCTGAGCGGCGTCCCCGCCGAAACGGAAGCCGCCCGCACCGTCCCCCTGCCCGGTTCGCCCGAGGGGTGGGCGGCTCTCGGGCGGGGCGAGTGGCGGACCGCGATGGAACGGTTCGCGGCGGCGCCGGGCGACTGGAACCGGTTCTGGTCGGCCGTCGCCGCGGCACTCGCCGGCCTGGAACCGCCCGGACCGGTCGACGGGATCTCCTCGCCGGAGGCCGCCCGCGCCCTGCGGATCCTGCGCGGAGAGGAGGACTTCGAAGACGGCGGGAAGACCCCCGTCGATGAAACGACCTTGACCTGCCGACGGATCGCCGCATCGATCCGAAGCCTCCAAACCGACCCGCGGGTCGGCCTGGCCTTCGCGCGCCGGCTGTTGGCCTCGCCGGCGGGCATGGAGGATCCGCAGCGCGCGTTTTTCGTGCGACTGCGCGACCGATGCCGGGCGGTCGTCGAAGGCTCCACCGGCCGTCCGCAAGAATCGAACGACGTCTGGAACGGCTCGAGTTGTCCAGGCAGTCCCCTGTAGAGATCCGACATCGTTGCACCCGACCGGCGCAAAGCAGTCCCGGCCGACCGTCGGCGTCGAGATCCATCGCGTCGTGCAGACGACGGGATCCGGGGCCCTTCTATCCTTGTCCCCGCGGGCGGCGTTGTTACCGTATCCACCGAAAACCCACCGAGGAGCGGCCATGTACTGGGAACCCGAAATCGAAACCCTGCCGAGGGAACGGCTCGAAGAGATGCAGATGGAACGGCTGCGCGAGACCCTGCACCGGGCCGCCCGATCGCCTTTCTACGCGCAACGATTCCGGGAAAACGACATCGACCCGGATTCCTTCCGCTCCGTCGAGGACGTCCGGCGGCTTCCCTTCACGACGAAGGAGGATCTGCGCGAGCATTATCCCTACGGACTGCTGTGCGTTCCGGTCGAACAGACCGTGCGGCTCCACTGTTCCAGCGGCACGACGGGGAATCCGATCGTCATCTTCCACAACGAACACGATCTGGATTCCTGGGCGAACCTCGTCGCGCGTTCCCTTTTCTGCGCGGGAGCGCGGCCGCACGACGTCTTCCAGAACATCTGCGGCTACGGCCTGTTCACCGGGGGCCTCGGGTTCCAGTACGGAGGCGAAAAGCTCGGCGCCCTGGTCATTCCGGCCGCAGCCGGGAACAGCCGGCGGCAGATCAAACTGATGCAGGATTTCGGAACGACGGTCGTCCACACGATCCCGAGTTATCTCGTGCGGCTGCGCGAGGTCTTCCGCCAGCTCGATCTCGATCCGCGCAAGGACACGCGCCTGCGCCTGCTGATGATCGGTGCCGAACCCCATACGGAGGAAAGCCGCCGGAGGATCCAGGAACTCTTCGGCGTGAAGGCGTTCAACTCCTACGGCCTGTCCGAGATGAACGGTCCGGGCGTCGCCTTCGAATGCGATCATCAGAACGGGCTCCACCTGTGGGAAGACGCCTACATCCTGGAGATCATCGCCCCCGACACGCTCGAACCGGTGCCCGACGGGGAATTCGGCGAACTGGTCCTGACGACGCTGGACCGGCAGGCGATGCCGATCCTGCGCTACCGGACGCGGGACCTGACCCGGATCCTGCCCGGGGAGTGCGCCTGCGGCCGCACGCACCGGAGGCTCGACCGGATCACGGGCCGTTCGGACGACATGTTCATCATCAAGGGCTGCAACGTCTTCCCGATGCAGATCGAGCAGGTCCTCCTGCGCATCCCGCAGGTCGGCAACGACTACGCCATCGTGCTGGAAACGGTCGAGGGCGTCGACCAGATGCTCATCGAGGTCGAGGTGCATCCGGAGTGGTTCACGGGCAATCTCGAGGATCTCGAAAAACTGAGCCGGCGCATCGCCGCCGAGGTTCGCGACGAGGTGCTGGTGACGCCGAAGGTGAAGCTGGTCGAACCGGGGGCCCTTCCGAAACCGGAGGGCAAGGCCGTCCGGGTGCGGGACCTGCGGAACCGCTGTTGTCTCGACGAAACGGAGGAATCATGATGCCTGCGCACCAGGTTTCGATCTTTCTGGAGAACCGGCCCGGGCGCCTGGAAGAGGTCACCGCCATTCTCAAGGAGCGGGGAATCAACATCCGGGCGATGACCCTCTCGACGAGCACCAGCGGCTGGGGGGTGTTGAACCTGTTGCTTGACCGTCCGGAGGCGGGACACCAGGCCCTTCGCGACGCCGGCTTTTCCGCGGTGTTGCGCCGGATCGTCGTTGCGCGCATGAAGGATTCGCCGGGCGGACTCCACGACACGCTCGGACACCTGGCGCGGGCGGGGATCAACGTCCAGAACGCCTACGGGACCATCATCCGCGAGGAGGACGCGGCCATCCTGGTGATCGACGTTCAGGACGTCGACCACGCCCTGGAACTCCTGGAAGAGGCGGGGGTGGAGACCCTCTCCTCCGAAGAGATCTACGGGATCTGACCGCCGGACCGGGGCGGGTCATGCCCGAAGAAGACGGGCCGCGGCGCGTTTCTATTCCCCGCCGCCGGCGGCCGGCGGCGGCGCCTGGTGCAGGCGCGCGATCTCGCGATCGAGCATGAAGAGTCCCCGGCCGTCCACGCCGATCAGTTTCGCCAGGTCGACCGCCTTGCCGAAGAGGGCTTCTTCCTCCTGTTGCTCGGTGACGTACCACTGGAGGAAGCTGAAGGTGCCGAAATCCTTCTCCCCCATGGCGGCGCCGACGAGGTCGTTGATCTTGCCGGTGACGAACTTCTCGTGTTCGAGGGCGGTTTCGAAGACGTCCAGGACCGATTTGAACTCGTGGGGCGCCTTGGAGATCGCGGGGATGATCGCCTGTTCCCCGTTCTGCATGAGGTAGTCGTGGATCCGGAACATGTGCCCCATCTCCTCCCGGCTGTGGGCCCGCAGGAAGGAGGCGCATCCCTCCAGCCCCTGCGCCTGGCACCAGGCGCCCATCTGGAGGTAGATGATCGAGGACTCGAGTTCGACCCCGATCTGGGCATTCAACAGATCCTGCATCTTCTTGCTGATCATGATCCTTCTCCTCTCTCCGGTTCCTCGGGAATCGAAGACTTTCACCCGGTACTATGCAGCCGCTTCGGACGCCTGTCCAACGCACGCACGAAAAAGGGGACGCGTCCATTTTTCTATTTCTTGCCGACGACGCGCGGTTCGGCGCTGCGGGATCGCCGACCGGTTCCGGAACCCGCGCAGCCGCGGGCCGGCCGTTCGTTCTCCGGGGATCAGTACAACGAGAGGCCGGAGGGGAAGCGGCGGGCGGCGTCGTAGTACAGCTCGATGAATTCGTAGACGTAGTTCCCGGATCCGGAGGCGTCGGAGATCTCGGTGATCAAGACCGATCCCGTTCCCGCGGGGGTTCCGCCGTACGCCCCCGGCGTGGCGTCCGCCGCGGCCCGCGTGCCGAAGGAGAGGCCGTCGGTCCGGATCCGTTCGCGCGATTCACCCGAACCCATGCCGCCTTCGGGCAGGTATCCGAAGCCGGGATCGATCTGGGATCCGCCCGAATCGAAGAGCCGGTATTGTTCGTCGCCGTTGATCACGGGAAAGCCGTTGCCGCCGGCTTCCGCCATCCCGTTCAGGTAGACGACCTGCGAGGGCATCGCGCCCCAGAACGATTCGAAGGCCGAACGGGTCGCGTTGCGTCCGATCACGAGCAACCCGCCCGGGTCGAGGAGGGTGCCCGCGGGAATCGTGACGGCGGCGGCGCTGTTGATCTGTTCGAGCCGGTATCCGCCGACATCGATCGGTTCGCCGCCGGATCCGCCGTTCCGCGGCGTTCCCCGCAGAAGGATCGTGAAGGTCGAGGGGGAGCCGCTCGTCGTGAAATCCGCCGAGACATTGCGGGGAACATCGGCGCCGCCGACGGGCGACCAACGGAAGACCAGCGGCGTGTCGGCATCCACCGGAACGGGCGGCGACGCCAGGTCGGGGGCCAGCAACGCGAACTCGTTCGCATAGACCCCCTGGAAGGTGACGCCGGTCAGGTCGAACGGATGCACGACGGTCAGGACCACGTCGTCGTTCGTGAAAGGGCCGGAGGCCGGATCCACGATCCCGAAGTCCGCCGTCTCCGGGGCGTAGGTGAAGTCGTCCTCGGCCACCGGAACCGCGAAATCGCGGACGACGGCCATGTGCTGCATGTTCAGCGCGTCGCTGTCGCCGTAGAGAACGGGGCTGACCTCCGACAACGGCGTGTAGACGCGGCTGTCGAAGACCAGGCCGTTCGGGTAGGTGCTCGAACCGATCCGCACGGCCTGCGCCGCGGCGTGGAGATCGGGATCGGCCAGCACCCAGTCGTACGGGCGGGTCCGGGGCCGGTTCGTGTTCTGGTTGCCGCGCTGGTCGGCCGGATACGGGGAGGCGGTCACCACCACCGCGGCGAGGGTCGAGACGGCCGATTCGCTGCGGGTGTCCGTGTTCAGATCGCCCCCGATCACCAGGTAATCCTCGGGAGGCACCAGCGCCTGGACGTAGGCGACCAGGTTTTCGGCCTCGAGGTTTCGTTCCGCCGCGGAAGAGGTCAGCAGATGCACGCTGACCGCCCAGAGGTTCGTCGGGCCGGGCAGATCGATCCGGGCCCAGGCGAAATCGCGGTTGTCGACCAGATCATCCGTCCACTGTCCCGATTCGACGATCGGCCAGCGGCTGACGATTCCGTTGGGAATCTGTTCGTCGCCCGGTTCGCGGAACCAGGAGAATTCCGGGCCGAAGGCCTCGGCGACGAATGCGTCGATTTCGGCGCTCGAGTTGTTCCCGACGTTGAATTCCTGGATCAGGACGACGTCCGGATCCAGTCCCTGGAAGATGCGTTTCCCGGGGTCCTCGTAGGACTGGTAGTTCCCGGAGGTGATGTTCGCCGCCATGATGCGGACGGATTGCGTTTGGCCGGCAGCGGGCAGGGCCAGGGTCCCTGCAAGGAGAATCGGCAGCGAAAGTCGAAAACGCACGACGGTTTCCCTTCGAAAGACGTCGATCCACCCGAAGGATCGCTCGTGGCGCACAACCTAGCCCAGCCTTCCGCCGGCGGCAATGCGCGGACCGCACTTTCCGCCTTCAACGGCCCGGAGGTTCTGCTACGCTGCCGGTCGCGGATCGTGTTTGGAGGAAACGGTAGTCATGACCCATCGAGGACCCATTCCTGCGTTTCTGTCGATTCTCGTTTTCGCGGCCCTGTCGGCGAGCGGGCAGGGCGTGCTGGTCAACGGCAACTTCGAGACGGGAGACCTGACCGGATGGACGGAGATGCCGGTCCACTATCCCGGCAGCGACACCACCGTTTTCGACGACGGCCTCGGCGAGTACCCGATGCTGTCGCCGTACGCGGGGGCCTTTTCCTGCGGCTGGGTCCGCAACGAGCCCAACTGGACCTGGCCGGGGCACGATTCCACCAAGCCCTCGAACAGCATCTCCCAGACGATCACGAACGCCCCCGGAACGTATCCGGTGACCGTCAGCGCGGCCTTTTTCGTCCATCACAACCGCCGGGGCGAACCGGAAGACAACTGGGGCACGGGAATCGCGCTGCGGATCTTCGTCGACGGCGAGACGGAATGGCCCGCCTGGGAACACAGCCTCTGGCCGCGGGAAGCGGAGAGTTTCTGGAAATACCACCGCAGCCTCGACAACGAGATCTACGAGGGCGCGCCGAACCAGATCACGACGACCACCGGGCTGATTCGTTTCGAGATCGCCTGGATCACCAAGTGGACGATCGACCAGGACATCTGCGCGATCGACAACGTCCAGCTCGAATTCGGCCCCCCGGGCGACGATCCCTACGACGATCCCCTGCAGCCGGCGCCCGAGTACGTCGTGCCGCCTTCCATCGGCCCGGCGGAGCCGGGGTTCGGGGCCCGGACCCTTCTCGAACCGGCCCATTATCCCGTGGGCATGCTGCCGGTCTCGATCCTGGCCGCCGACTTCAACGGGGACGGCGCCGAGGATCTGGCCACCGCGAACTACTGGCAGCACACGATCTCGATCCTCCTGAACGAGGGCGACGGCCGGTTCGGACCGGCCCAGGAGATTCCATGCGGACACAATCCGCGGAAGATCGTGGCAACCGACGTGAACACGGATCACCGGGTCGACCTGGTCGTTTCCTGCCACGGCGACGCCAAGGTGCAGACATTCCTCGGCGACGGCGACGGCGGGTTTTCCGACCCGATCGACACCCCCACGCCCGAGGCGCCCTGGCGGATCGGCCTGGGCCAGCTCAACGCCGACGGACTCCCCGACCTGGTGGTGCCCAGCGAAGTCGAGGACCGCGCCTACGTCTACATGGGCAACGGCGACGGGACCTTCACGCAGAGCGCCGTCGTCCAGGGCGACGACATGACCTCCACGGCCCTGCTGGCGGACTACGACGGGAACCCGGGGGACGATCTCCTGCTGCTGTCGTGGTGGGACGCCACCGGCCGGTCCTACCGCAACGACGGGAACGGATCGCTGACCCTGCGGGACACGGTCAGCTTCCCCTGGCAGACGGAGAGCGCGGTCTTCGGCGACTTCAACGACGACGGGTTCCTCGACGTCTGCGGCGGAGGCGCCCACAGCGCCGCGGCGGCGTTTTTCCTGGGCAACGGGGACGGCTCCTTCAATGAAACGCCGGAAACCTTCAAGCCCCGAGTGCCGACGGATTTCTGCACCGGCTCATGGGACGGCGACGGTCTGATCGACGTCGCCTCGAGCAACTTCGACGTGAACGAGTTCGAACTCTGGAAAGTGCTCAACGTCTGGCAGGAGGACGTCAAGCCGGCGGCCAGCTACGGCGCGTACGCGAGCGGACGCCAGCCGAGGTGCATCACCTCTTCCGACTTCAACGGCGACGGCATTCCCGACATCGCCGTCGGCGCCGGCGACGACTACGAGGTGCTGGTCTTTCTCGGCCAGCGCGAAGGCCTCTGGGACGGATCGACCACCCATTTCCCGGGCGGCTTCTTCCCGGAACCCCGGGCGAGCGCCGCCGGGGATTTCGACGGCGACGAGGACCTCGACGTGGCCGCGGCCGTCGTCGCCTGGGGCGAGCCCCTCTTCAACGTGCTGCGCAACGACGGGCATCCGCCCCTCGTCTTCCTCGACGACAGCAAGTACGATCCGCTCAGCGTGCCGGAAGCGGTCGCCGCCGGGGATTTCGACGAGGACGGCGACGACGACGTGGCGATCGCCGCCCGGTTCGTGCGTCTCTTCCGGTGCAACGGCGATCTCACCTTCACCTATACCGGATACAAGCGCGCGGGAAGCAGCCCCATGGACCTGCTCGCGGAGGATCTCAACGGCGACGGGCACCTCGACCTCGTCTCCGCCAACAGCGGCAGCGACGACGTGTCGGTGCTGCCGGGGTACGGCAACGGGACATTCGGCAACGGATCGCGGTTCGGCGTCGGCGATCGTCCCGAAGCCGTCTGCGCGGGGCCGCTGGACGACTCGCCCGGACTCGACCTGGCTACGGCCGACGCCGGCGCCGACACCGTCTCGCTCCTCTCCGGGAACGGCTCGGGATCGTTCACCCTCGCCGGCGCCTTCCCGGTCGGCGACGAACCGGTCGACATCGCCTGCGGCGACATCGACGGCGACGGCAATGTCGATCTCGTGACCGCGAACCGTTCCGGACCGAGCCTGTCGATCCTCTACAGCGACGGGGAAGGCGGGTTTCTCGCGGCCCGCGAGGAAGCCGTGCCGGAGAGCGTGCAATGCGTCGCGGCGGCCGACTTTACGGGCGACGGCAAGGCGGAAATCGCCGCCGGCCTGGTCGACACCCCGATGGTGATCCTGCTGGTCCGCGGGACCGACGGAACCTTCCGCAGGGAATACTACACGGCGGTCGGAACCCCGAGAAAACTGGACGTCGCCCCGATCTGGGGCCGTCCCCTGCCGGACCTGCTCTGCACGCCGGAGGACGTCACCCGCCTGCAGATCCTCGCCGGCGCCCTGGGGCCGGATCCGCGATTCACGGCGATCGAACGGGATCCGGCCGGCGAGGTCGTCATCACCTGGACGGGCCCGACGGGGACGGCGCATGCGGTGGAACGCGCGGACGCGCCGGAGACGGGATGGTCGACGCAGGCGATTCTCGCCGAACCGCAGGCGACGAACCGGTGGACCGACGTTTCCGCCGACGCGGCCCCGGAGAGCGTCTACCGCATCCGCCTGGAACGCTGACCGAAGCCGTTTCGTCTCCGGGGGGTGTCGCGGGTCATGATGCCGGCGGGGCGAGGCCGCCCCGCCTCCGGGGATCGTTCTTCGCGGGCGGACGGTCCCGCTCCCGGCGGGAGCCCCTGCGATCTTCGCGCCGCCGCGAGAGGGCATTGGCGCTCCGTGCCCTTCCCGTCGTGGGATGATGATGTCCGACCCCCAACATCCTGTGGCGCCGGGGAAAGGCCACGAATGCCCTTTTCTTCTTGGACCTGTTTTTATACATGTGTATAGTATCGAGCCGGGGCAGGCCGTTGTGAAAACCGCCGGCCGAGGATGTGGGGCTCGATACGATGCACGGACAACAGACTCCTCACCGCCGAACCGGAAGCCGGTTCCCCGATCCGCTCCGCTCGGAATCCGGGGACGGGATCGTCTCCTGCCGTGGGGGAGAGATCCGGATCCGCACCGCTCCCGGAGGGTTTCTCTTCCCCCTGGAAGAGGAACCGGATGAAGACGGCGAATTCCGCCGGGGGGACCTGCTCGTCGTCGAACCGCGGTCCCCCCTGTCGGGAGATTTCGTTCTCGCCCTCGTCGAAGGGGAGAGCCGGATCTTCCGGGCGGAGGGCGTTCCGCCGGGGCTTCGCCTGCGCGAGACCGGCGGGGGCCGGCGCCGATTCACGGGAAACGATCTCGTGATCCAGGGGGTGGTGGTCGCCCTGATCCGTCGATTCCGATGAAGGAGGCGGGAAACGATGATCCCGCAACGGTTCATTCTTCATCTGGACGCCGATGCCTTCTTCGCCTCGGTCGAACAGGCGGCGGACCCCCGCCTGCGGAACCGGCCCGTCGTCGTCGGGGGCCGGACCCGGGGCATCGTCGCCTCGGCCAGTTACGAGGCGCGTCGCATGGGGATCTACACGCCGATGCCGATGGCGCTTGCGCGCCGGATCTGTCCCCGGGCCGTCTTCCTTCCCGGGAACTACGAGTTGTACGAGACGTTCTCCCGCCGGATCTTCGATCTCTGCCGGGAGATCACCCCGCTGGTCGAGGAATGCAGCATCGACGAGGGCTACCTCGATCTCGGCATGATCCGGCGGCGAGAGCCGGAAGAGATCGTCGCCCGGGCGCGGGCGATCCAGGCCCGGGTGCGCGACGCGCTCAAGATCACCCTGTCCGAGGGGATCGGAACGACGAAGATCGTCTCCCAGGTGGCGAGCAAGGCGCGCAAACCGAACGGGTTCGTCGCCCTGCGTCCCGAGGAGGAACTTGCGTTTCTCCACGAACTCCCGGTGGACCGCCTGCCGGGCGTCGGTCCGAAAAGCCGGCGGATCCTGCACGATTTCGGTCTGCGGACGATCGGACAGATCGCCCGGACGGATCCGGAGGCGTTGCGCGGTCTTCTCGGATCCCCGGCGCCGGTTTTCCATCGGCTGGCCAACAACATCGATCCCCGCCCGGTCGTGCCGAACCGCGCCGACCGGAAATCCTATTCCCACCAAGAGACCTTCGCCGAAGACGTGGACGACATCGAGTATGTCGACTCGGTGCTCCGTTCCGCGGCCGACCGGCTCATGAGCCGCGTGCGGGCGGATCATCGCCGGATCCGCACGGTCGCCGTCCGCCTCCGGTACACCGACTGGCGCGAGAGCCGCGCCTCCGAAAGCCTGCCGGAACCGACGGATCTCGAGACCGATCTCTACGGACTCCTCGGACGCCTCCTGCGGCGGGCCTGGACCCTCCGGGTACGCGTCCGGATGGCGTCGCTGAAGATTTCCAACATCTACCCCTCCGTCCGGCAACTCGATCTCTTCTCCCCGCTCCGGGAAAAGCGGGAACGGGCCTGGCACACCGTGGACGAGATCCGGCGCCGATACGGGTTCGACGCCGTCCGCTCCGCTGACGTCCTCACCCGCCGGCGTCGTCCCGAACCGGCGATCCGGTTCCCGGGATCCGGACCATGAA